>JAPLMU010000059.1:0-36973 GCA_026386795.1 Planctomycetota bacterium | reverse complement strand
CCGCATTCACGCAGCCGTCCCCAATCACCAATGCGCCACGCAGCGTGACCCAAGAGCAGCACGGTGCGACCATGCGGATCATTGTCGTCGTGAATTGCCAGCAAGATGTCGCGGGCTTCTTGTGGACGACTGACCAAAATCAGGTTTCGCGCCTTCAAGCGCGCCAGATCGGGGCGACCAATGCGGGACGCCAACACCGGATCCTCAAGCGCTGCAATCGAGCCGTTCCAATCGCCCTTGGAGTAGCGAGCAAATGCCAACTCCTCAATCAATTCCGGCGATGCGGTCTCGCGCATGGAAACTCGCTCAAGCAACTGCGCGCACCGATCATCATCGCCGCGCATCTTGGCAACATCAGCGCGGAGGCGATCAATCACTGGACTGAATTCAAACTTCTTCTCGATAGCGGTTAGGCGCGCATCGGCTTCGTCGTTGCGACCCATCAGAGTCAGCATTTCAACCTCCGCGGCCACAAAGTGAATCTTGGTTGGCTCCAACTCAGCAGCCTTGGCATATGACTCAAGCGCTTTGTCGTTTTCACGCCAGCGCTGATAGACGATTCCCAAGAAGTAATACGGCTCCGGCTTCTTGGGATCAAGATCCACGGCTGCTTGGAACGCATCGCGCGACTCATCGATGCGTGTCATCTCATGAAGAATGCGGCCACGCAACAGTTGGTACGAAGACTCCTTCGGAAAGCGCGCGATGGCGCGGTCGATGTGTCCAAGCGCTGGCTCGAACTGCCCCGACTGGAATGACTGACGCGCTTGGTCATAGGCAATCTGTGCACCAGCACGGTCATACCGACCACGCGCCTCATTGCGAACTTGCTGCGAACGCGGGGTTCCGCAACCCACAGCAAACAGCGTGGTGGCCGCTAGAGAACCAGCAAGAATGCAGTTAATAATTGGACGGTTCATTGATTCGGCTCCTGTACTGGGCGCGAAGACTTCTCGCGTCCGGATTCGCGCGGCAACACCGGCGCATCAAGATCCGGAAGTGGAAGCGGATCAAACGGCGAATAGTCATCGTCTACTGTTGGCGGAATATCCTTCTTCAAGTCCTCTGGCTTGGGCGGAGTGACCCAACCCTTGGCGTACTTGAAGGTGTCAGAGAGCGGAACGCCATTGAATGGCTGCCGCTGTGTTGGATCAAGGAGGTCAATGGCATCAAGTTCCGTGCGGTACTGATCCTTGTGATCAGTGCGAATCGCTTCACGCAAGGCCATCATGGATGTTGAATTTTTCTGCGTCCGCAGAGCCTGGTCCACATAGTAAAGCGCGGTAGAACGGTCGCCTTCTTTCCACGCCTCAAGCGCCTGCAATTGATAATTGCCCGCAAGGTGCGATTCTGAGAATGGCAGCAAGCCCGCTCGCGCACCCACTCTCGCTGCCTCTGATGTGCGAAGCGCTATATCGCCGGCCTTATAGTCCTGCGCGTCTTCCACAACCGTCGGAGTGATGAGGAAGATGATCTCCTGCTTGACCATCTTGCTCGATGCACCACTGAATGCACCTGGAATCAAGTCGCCAAGGCCTGGAATCTGTCGGTTTGTTACTTCGGTCTGCTCTTTGAAGAGTCCGCCGAGGATGATCGTCTGGCCGCTCTTCACGCGAACATTGGTTCGCAACTCCTGCGAGATTTCGTCGGGAACCGTGGCCTTGCCACCACCTGCGGCGTCGATGTCCTTGATTCGCGCAGTACTCACCTGCGGCGCAAGTTCCAGGCGAACCATGCCATCGGGTGACACGAATGGACGGAAGATCAGCTTCACACCAACATCGAGGTACTTCACTTCCTGCGTGGTGCTGGTCTGCGTTTGCGTCGTCGAGAGGTATGCAATGCGCTCGCCAATCAGAACCTGCGCGCGCTGCCGATTGAGCACCGTCACGGTCGGCCGAGCCAACACTGTGGTGTCCACCACTTGATCGAGCATCTGCAAGAAGATCGCAACGTCATTGGTCATCACACCCACCTTGGCGGTCGGCGGCGGTGCACCAGTTGCTGACGGATAGAGCGACGCCTGCGAAGCGGTCGACGGAGTTGATGGCTTTAGCAGACCACTCTTCACATCATCGAACGCAAGCAGCGGCGATGTAACGCTCGAGAAATCGATGTTGCCAACCACTGAGATGTCCAAGCCAAATGCAGTCTCATCCGTGAGATTCACGGTGAGAATGGTGGCCTCAACGCGCACTTGCTTCGGTGGCGTGTCAAGTTCAGCGATGAGCGTCTTTACTTGCTCGATGTTCTCTGGAAAGTCGTTGACCATCACCTTTGCGGAGAATGCAAAGCTGTCTGCTCCACCATTTTCTACGGTTGGCTGATAGCCCGGCTCTACCTTGCCGAGCGCGACTGCAGAACCGCCCTCGGTCAGGATTGGCTTCACAAACGCAATGGCGTCGTCGGCCGAGAGGAACTGCAATGTAAAGACTCGCGCCTGACGATTGCGTTCAGCGTCTACTTCACCCTGGGTCTTCACATAGATGAAGTCGCCTTCCCGGCGCCAAGCGAGACCGTTGACATTCAAGATCGCATTGAGTGCGTCTTCAAGCGGAACGTCATACAGGTTGACTGTGACGACGCCGCGCACCTTGTCGCTCGCCACAATGTTCTGGCGCGCCTTGATAGAAATGAGTTCGAGAAGCTTGGAAACATCAATTGCCTGCGCGCTCAGTGAGAATCGACCTTCGCTGGTGATATCCACCTTCGCGTCGGGTTTGCGATTCGCCGCCGCGGCAGTTGCCGGACCTGAGGGCGTTCCAGGCGCGACGGATGAATCCGGAGTTGGCGGACGACCGCCCGGGCCTGTCAGCGGAGTCGAAACGCCGCCCTGCCCAGCATTGGGACCAGGGACGCCCCACACTGCGGGTTTGATTTGAGCAGTTGGATCGGAACCAGGATCATCCGTTGGCGTCGGTGCCGATGCGGATTGAGATGATGCTGCGGTCTTTGCAGCACCAACGACCGCAGCGCCCTTGACAGAAATTGATGTTGCGGTTGCTGCTGCTAGCGCTTTCGAAGGCGTGCTACTCGGCGTTGCACTTGGTGCAGTGCTCGGCGCGGCGCCCGGCGCACTGCCCGCTACTCCAGATGCGGGAGACTGCGCGCGCGCTATCGCCGCCACGGCGAGTGTTGTGCCGATGGCGGCGCACCACGCCGATCGCGCAAGAGGAGATACTGATGATGTGTTGTCGTTCGGTGTTGCCATAGGTGCGCTCCATCGGGCGAAACATCACGCCAACGCACTGATAGAAAATCAGGCGCGTCTTTACATGTGATCGGACTTCATAGCGTCCGAACTCTTGTCGATCATCAATGTGACTGATAAGTAACGGTCAAGTCCCCGGTGAAGGGGTCAAGAACTACGCGGGCTCGTTCGGGACCGTCTGTATTGGACACATACACCGTTGGCACGGGATCCATAACCCCACCAAAGGGACCAAAGGTGATGTCGCGCGAAGCACTCGAGGTAATCACTACACCAGCAGCAACCTCTGCCTTACCACTCCCAAATGTCGTGCGTAATGGACCATTTGGACCAGTCAGCGCCGTGTCGGGCGCACTTGCGTGTGCGAGGTGGTAACTGCCGCCATTGACAGCTATTCGTAGCAATACAGGATCTGCTGGCGTGGAAAGGGCAACACTGCGTGCGTATCCAAGATCAGCCTCAAGCAAACGGACGCCCGCGTCAACCTGCTCGTAGCGACTGCCACCAAACATATCAACTGCCAATCCCGCCATGACGCCGATGATGGCCGCCGTGATGAGCATCTCAATCAGCGTGAATGCGCGGCGTTGAATATTCATCGAGCCGACTCCGCATTGAATCCGTATGTAATGACGCGGGAGGGGAACATGTCTTCTGGATCACCACCGCGCGATGGCGCACGACCTTCGGTGAATCCGGTCACAAGATCAAGCGCGTGGTCGTAGAAGAAACTTGCGGTGTCATAGATGAGCAAGTGATTTGCAGCCACTCGTCCATACACCTGCGTGCGTCCAAAGAGTCGAATCGGGTTGGTCGGCAGAAACAGTGATCCAACAATCGAAGTGTCTCGGATATCCCACAGGAAAAAGCTCGATAGGAACTGCCGCATTGGATAGACACGAACACGCCACGGCTCCATGTACTGCGGTGAACTAGGCGCCACTCCGTAGCAAGCATTCGAAGTGAACTGCCCGAACCAATTCTTCTTATGCGGATCGCCGTCAATCAACACGCTGTTACAAATGTACTGCTTCCGCAAGCCAATCCAGCAACTCCGGACATCCATTGAGTATCCGTTGTAAATCTCAAAGGTACTGTTCGGATTGATCTCCACTGAGGAGTTCTGCCAATCGAGACCGGTCAGCGCCAGGTTCGGATTGATCACAAATTTCACGTCGCCATTGATGATGATTCGCGAGTCGCGCAGGATCCACGATCCGTACACCTCATAGGTGCCGGTATTCAGAGTGACAGTGGCTCCACCGCGTACTTCGAAATTCTTCGTAAAGAGCTGCGGAAGGAACACCGCACGAACGCGGAATGAGTTCACGCTGTACGTGCCGCCAGTGATGACGTAGTTGTTGGTGTAGTTGGTGTAAGTACTGCCCACCGTTGGCGGCACTGGCGGGCTCACCATCCGAATGGAATCGAGTGGGTCCATGCGCTTGGCTGCAACCGAACTTGCTTTCGCACCTTGGACAATCAACCCGCTCGCCGAGTATGGGTAGTAGATCCATGTGGCTTTCATGGAATCTGGATCCGTGGGCGTCGAGCCAGCAACTTCTGCTTCAAACCGGCAACCACCCTGGAGCCAGACTCCACTTCCGAACCATGGGTAGACATTACTCAGGAAAGCGAGGTCGGCCTGCGTACCAATATTGACCCGCAACTTCTGTGCGCTCATCGGCGCGTTCGGCCAACGTCCAATGAAGTTGTTGGTTCCATCAATGATCATGATCTTGTTGGCAAAGATGGCATATTCGCCCTTCACCACACTCGGAATGCTCATGTTCGCCACGGAACTCCACGTGGCGCCGTTGCGTGTGCTGCTGACGGTGACCTCCACTTCGGTGGTGGAATCATCGGGGAAGATGTTGCCCCCGTTGGCAGGATTCGCGCGCTTGACAATATCCACCAACTTCACGGTGACCGTGCCGCCGTCGAGCACATAGTTGTTGAGAAGAACACCGCCCACATGATTGCGGCGCCAAATCGTTTCGCTGGAGCGAAGAATGTCCTTTGCAATCGACATTCCCGATGACGCCAGCGTTCGTGCGTCCGCAGCAAGCTGCGCATTCGCTGCAATTGCTGATGATGTTTCCCGACTCGCCACGTACGAGAGCGTTGTGGTTCCAACCACCATCATGGCAAACAGCGCAAGCATGAGCGCTGCACCGCGTCCCATGCCAGCGGCTGTCTTGCCACCTGCACCGACCACCCTGCCGCGTGGGCGGCAATTACGGCGAGGATGGAAGGCATGGTTGGTCATGTTGGTCCTTATTGACAGTCCGTGTGCCGCTGCAAGGCATCGATGATTCCACCAAGCTCAAAGTGCATGCCGCCGTGATCGTCATCAAGTTGGACATCAAGCACAAGGCGACGGTTCGAACACGGATTAAAGGTGGTGAACCGAAATGCGGCATCGAGGACCCCTTCGAGAACCGTAGTGGTCACGAGCGATCCCGACGCGGCAAGCGAAGTTCGCAATGCGGACCAGTCGGTCGCGAGTGGGTAAATGGTGCGATTCAGCGTGTTCGTGAGCCGCTGCATGCTGACAACGCGGTTCGTGCGGTCGATCACATACCAACGAAGCTCATTGCCGTTGATGGTGTCGTACTCGGTGGCGTTGGTTGCAGATCCATCAAACGCCTCAGCAGGAAGCCACATAGTGGCCACCGTGGTCGACTCCGAAAGGATCATGCGTGCGCGAAAGAGATGATCGGCGATGCGCGCCTGGCTCCGCGCCAAGCGCGCCACTTCCTGCGCAGCTTCGTCTTGGCCTTGTAGCCCAACAGCAACCGCAGAAACTGTTGCTGCTACCGATGCGGCAATGATCGCCGTCACGGTAATCGACACCAGCAACTCCACCAATGTGAAGCCGGCGCGTCGCTTCGGAAATTGCGAAGGTCGGAGCATCATGTTGTGGGATCAACTCCACGGAATCGCACAAGATGCGCGAGGGTTATGCCACCCGGGCCAATAACGGTTACATCAATCCGCTTTCCAGAAACCGTGTAGTTGTTGTATTGAGTGAGCGTTCGGTTCTCTGTAACGATCGTTGTGACGCGTGAGAGCTCCGAGAATGTAGATGGCAACAGCCCGCGCACCGTCGCACCTGGGCGCATGGGTGCCAACATCGCACCTACTGCTTCGGTACCAGTAAGCGCGCTCATGGTGTCATACGACTGTTCCAATACGGAACTCATCTGCAACTCAGCCGCCTGCATAGCAAGTACAGAGAGCCGGTTCTGCTGCTCGATTGACGCACCCACTGCAACAGACATAGATGCTGTTGCGGCCACCATCGCCACAATCACGGACGCAATCAGCGCCTCAAGCAAAGTGAAACCACGCGGGCGACGCATGGACACCTGCCATCCACCATTCTCTGGCTTCGTGTCCGGCGTGGGATCTGTTGGTCGATTCGTCATAAATGGTTCTCTCCGCAAAAAGACTGTCCATTACAAATACGCCCTTGCAAGCCCAATCGGGCATTACGGACCCTCGCTAGAGGAATACTTCGCGAAATTGCAGATGCATTGATTGCAGACCCCCCCTTTTGTTTCCGAGAGTGTTTGTGTGACCGATTCAGGCAGAGTTGCCCGAGTGCGGATCACTGAAAGATTGATCCAGGCAGCAAACCAAGAGGAGTTCTCACCATGACGAACAGCACCAACAACAAGAAGATCACGACGCTCCGCAAGGGCTTTACGCTTATCGAAATCCTCATCGTTGTGGTAATCATCGGCGTCCTCGCGGCGCTCGTGGTTCCTTCAGTGACTGGCGCTCTTGATGATGCGAACATCGAAGCCGCTGATGCACGCGGTGGTCAGATCACCACTATGGTGACCCGACTCAACCAGTTCCAGCCCAATGGCGACACGATTGTTCTGACGAACGCAACTTCCTACAACGCTACCGCGCTCAACAAGCTCGTTACCAATGGCTACTGCTCTGCAGAAGACTTGGTGAATCAAGTCAATTCGGCCAAGGGCTGGACATGGAGCGCCTCCACGCGCAAGTTCACCCCGACACCGTAATCGGACGCTCGGTGTTCAATTGCAAGAATTCCAGAGGCGTCGGCAGAAGTGCCGACGCCTCTCTTCCGATACGAATGAGTAACTAGGAGGCACCAGTATGTTCGGGTTTAAGAACAACAACAAGGATCGCGGCAACTGGATGCAACGCGGCCGATCCACCGCTCCGATCGCCGCTGACTTCGGACGCTCGAGCATGCGCCTCCTGCAACTTGCGCCAGGCGGGACTGACTACCGGTGCACGGCGGCCGCTGAGATCGCAGGCTCAATCTTTGAGGGAAATGGCCATCGAATGGACTCTGCGTCAATGGCGCAGCGCATCCGCGAGACGATCGCCGGTTTGAACTTCTCCGGCCAGCGTGTCATCGCCACCCTACCGGCCGAATTGTTTCAGACTGACATTGCACGCCTTCCCGCCATGACCGACCAAGAACTGACCGAAAGCGTCCGTTTCGAAGCAATTGACCGATTTGGCATCGATGGCGAGAGTTCCGTCATTGGCCATCTTCGTCTTGGAGGCACCGCTGGCGGCAGCAACGAAGTTCTCATGATGGCGATCCCGCGCGAGATAGTGAATGCCGCGTCCGAGATCATCTCCTCGAATCACACGTCAGCGTTTCGCATTGAGCATGCAGCGCTTGCTGCGCTTCGGGCAATCACTCGCCAGCGCAGCAGTGAGTGTGCTGATCCTGCTGAGTCGCGTGACTTCGCATTGCTACACATTGAAGATCGCATAGCCACACTCATTCTTCTGCGCGACGGTGCACTTTCGTTCTTGCGTACCATCCGCGGCGATTGGGCTCCAGTGGGCATGACGATCCATCGCCGCACTCACAGTGGTCGGACGCTGCATAGCAACGACACCGGAACCATTAGCCTTGGGTCTGATGGTGGCGATGACACCGGAACCGCATGGCGTTGGTGTGCACTTGCCGAGGAAACCCTGCGTTGCCTACGTCATGTCGAGCACAGCGCGGGCGGTTGGTGGCCGAAAGAGATTGTGTTGACAGGCCCTGCCGCAACTGATCCACAGGCCGCGGCGACGATTGAAAGCGTCTGCGGCGTGCGTTCTTCTCTTGCGATGCCTATTCGAATCATCCGTGACCCCGAGGCATGCATTCATGGCAACGCTTGGGTCGCTGCTGTCGGAGCAGCATGCACAGAGCTACCGGTTCTTCTGCGGAACATTCGAGTTGCCACAGAGTCGTTGCCACAGCGCGGTGGCCGTACCACCTTCGGCGGGCGAACTGGACCGCGAACAAGCGCTAACAGCAGTATTGGCCTCGGCGCGGAGCCAAAGGCAGTCACGCGTCACGAATCCTCTACCCGTACTTCAACTGCAGGAGCAGCCGCGTGAATAACGCGTCGGCCGAGTTCATTGTCGACTTCCTCCCCCGTGAGGTCCGCCGGCGCGGCGTGCTAGTTACTTCGCGCCGCCGCAGCATGTTGCTGCTTGGACTTCTCGGCGTGATGGTGGTGGGCGTTGCCGGCCACTCGTTGAATCGTTTCCACGAAGCAGAAGCGCGCCGGAGCGTGTCACTCGCACTCACCACCAACGCCACGAATGTCGATGACGTCATCGACCGCCTCGCTGCCGAACAGCGCGAACTACACCGCTATCTCAGCGTGTACGACCGCCTGGCACTCCCCATTGAGCAGAGCGACATCATTGCCACCATTACCAATCTCATGCCGGAGCGCAGCAGCCTTTCGATGCTTCGCATGGAAGTGAAGCAATCTGCGAGCGGCACGTCGAACGATAGCAATGCCAATGCGCAAGCAAATGAGAAGTCCGCTGCGGCGCCAGCCAATACTGGCAATGTTCCGACAGCCGCGCCGGCCCGTTGGATGGAAATCACCATCCATGGCTACGCCGCAGACAACGCCGATCTCTACGAATTCGAGCGCAAACTCACGAACACCAAGCCGTTTACTGCGGTCACGGTCTCTGAGAATAAGCCGACCGACATCGCCCGCGGACGCATCCAGGAGTTCGCCGTGAATTGCCGAATCGACCTCGATGTCCAATACGTTCGATCAGGCGGAAACTCAGTGGCGGCAGTTGCCAAGGGAGCCTCACGATGACCTCAATGCGATTTGCCAATCTGCACATCCGCGAACGTTTCGACCGAGAGACTTTGGTCTTGGCCATCGCTCCAGCAATCGTAGCGATCATGATCACTGGGCTCTTCGTTATTCCAAACTATGCCCGCGCTCTAAGCATGCAAGACGAATCCCAGCGCCTTGAAGCCGTAAGCAGCGAGAACATCACGCAGAAGAACAACCTTCAGCTACTTGAGCGAAATGTTGCCAGTCTGCGCGAGGAATACAGCCACCGCTGCCGTCCGCTCGCAGAGGGCACTGATCGCGATCATCTGCTGTCGACCATTACCCGGCCAACTGACGGGACAATTGTGCGCGAGCAATCCATTCGAACAAGCGCACTCGCACAGGTTGATGGCGTTGCCATCGGTGCCCCGGTATCGCGCCGCGATGTGACCGTGGAGATGTCTGCATCATTTGAATCAATCTTTGGGGTGCTCGATGCCGCAGAGGGCGTGAACCAGCTCGTGACCCCGCGTTCAGTCGAGATCGTGGTGACAAGCACACCATTGGAACAGTCCACCTCCGGCAACGCCACCGTGCGTGCCACCATCGTCTTTGAAGAGTGGTTTGAGCATGCGCCAGCACAGAACCCAGCCGCCCCGGAGGCTCGCCGATGAGCGCTCCCATTGCTAGCCGTTGGACTGAACTGTGCAGCCGCTTGGGTGTGCAACCGAAGCAGTTTGCCATTCTTTCCGCCGCCGTGTGCTTGACGGTAGGAGCACTCGGATTGAAGACGGTGTTCAAGCCTGCGAAGGCTGTCGCCGCGTCAGAGGTGGATGTCACTCCTGCGTTAGAGTCGAGTAGCCCAGTGGCTGCAATCGCACGGCCCCGCGTGGAACTCGTCCTGGAGTCACACCCGGCCCGCGACCCGTTCCGGCCATTCTTCATGTCGACCGACACGTCCAACGCTCCAACTTCAAGCGCGGGCGTAGCAACTGGCGCTCCCGCACCCGCTGGATTGCACCTGCGGGCGATTATTGCTGGCGAATATGCAGTAATCGGGGAAGAAACGGTGGCAGTGGGCGACGAAGTATCAGACAGTGATGGGCATCGCTTCGTCGTTGAAGAAATTCAGGAGCGACGCGTGGTTCTCCGTGACGGGGGACGGCGCGCTGAACTTGGATACGCGTCTACCGGACGCGCTTCGGAGCAGTCTACGAAGGGAGCACGGAAGTGAATCATGGAGCCGATCACGGTGGCTACGGAGTAACGCGCGATGCTGCGCCAAGCCGGCCGTACAACATTGAGCTTGCGACGCTTCCGCCACTTGGCCAGATTCTGGTCGAAGACGGAACGCTCACCACTGATCAATTGCGCCAGGCTCTCGCAGCGCAGGTTCGCGGTGGGCAACGTCTGCTCCTCGGCGAAGTGCTGATTCAAATGGGATTGGTCGACAAGACCGTCCTACTCCAGGCGGTTGCCAAGAATCGTGGCGTCGAATTCGTTCTTGAGCCTGCGGCCCTCTTTGAAGAAGGAGCCATGGCGCTCATTCCGGAGAGCCTTCGCAAAGAGCACCGCGTCTGCGCGCTGTTTCTTGCTGGAACCGAACTCGTGGTCGCCACTGCAGACCCACAGAATTTCTTCGTTGAGGAACTGATCGCCCGCGAGACTGGCTTCAAAGTGCGCTTTGTCGCTTCGCCTGATGAGAGCATCGATGCCCTGCTCAGCGACCCAACTCGCGCTGCCGAGAATGTCAACAAGCAAGCCGAGGAATTGGTTGCTGACCTCTTTGACGGCACCGACGAAGCTGACTATCAACTGCAAGAGAAGCGCGTTGAGGAAATGATGGGCTTCGACGCAACCGACGACGTTGGTCCAGTCGTGAAGCTTGTCAATTTCATGATCTGCAGCGCCGCCGCCGAGGGAGCGAGTGATATTCACGTGGAGCCTGACGAAGGTCACCTGCGGGTTCGCTACCGCATCGACGGAGTTCTCTTTCACAAGATGAGCCCACCGTACCGCATGCATGCCGCCATCTCGAGCCGTGTGAAGATCATGGCGCACATGGACATCTCTGAGCGCCGCGTGCCACAGGACGGCGAGATTTCCGTTCGCGTAAAGGGCCGTGCGATTGATCTGCGCGTCAGCACCCTGCCTGGAAAGTTCGGCGAGAAGATCGTGATGCGAATCATCGATGTCTCAACTGCCAAGCTTGGACTTGAGAAACTGGGTTTCCGTCCGAAGATGCTTGAAATTTTCCAGGGCGTCATCGACCAACCCTACGGCATTGTCTTGGTGACTGGACCGACCGGCTCAGGTAAGTCGACCACCCTGTATTCCGTGCTTGGTACTTTCGACACAGTCGCTAACAACGTCTCGACGGTTGAAGATCCGGTAGAAGCCAACCTGCAAGGAGTGCATCAGGCACAGATCAATCCGAAGGCTGGTTTCACATTCTCTGGTGCACTTCGCGCCCTGCTCCGTCAGGACCCGGACATCATCATGGTTGGTGAAATTCGTGACGGCGAGACTGGCCAGATTGCCGTTCAGGCGGCACTCACCGGTCACTTGGTGCTCAGCACCCTGCACACCAACGATGCGCCAAGTTCAATCACACGTCTCCAGAATCTTGGCGTCGAGCCATTCTTGGTGGCCGCGAGTTTGAAGGGTGTTCTCGCACAGCGTTTGGTGCGCCGCATCTGCAGTCAGTGCAAGCAAGAGTTTGCGCCCGACGCTCAGCAACTGAAGTCTCTTGGCGAATACGCACCGATGTGCAGTCGCCTCTGGAAGGGCATCGGCTGCCGTAAGTGCCATGACACCGGCTTGTCCGGACGATTGGGCGTTTATGAATTGATGGTCCCCGACGAGGCGCTCATCGACGCGATCTGCGCCAACTCCGAGCCAGCCAAGATCCGCGAAGTTCTCAAGGCCGGCGGATTCAGCACTCTTTGGGACGACGGCGTGCAGAAGGTGCTTGAAGGAATGACCACAATTGAGGAGGTCTATGGTGCCTGCCGCCGCTGAGAAAATCATTGAAACTAGTGCTCCCACTCGGAAGTTCACCTACCGCGCGCGCCGCTCGGAAGGCGGAGCGTTGGTCAAAGGCGTGGTGGAAGCCCACGATCATGCAGCAGCAGTGCGCGAGCTGCGGCATCAGGGTCTGGCGATCTTGTCTGTTGAACTTGGCGATATCGCAGCGCCAGTTGGCCAGGAGTCCGACCCCGCACGCCTGCGTCGCCGACTCTCTCGGGCGATGTCAAAGGACGATGTAGTTTCATTCTGCCAACAGTTAGCTGTGATGCTCCGCACCGGCGTGCCACTTGCAGAATCGCTCGACACCTTTGCTGAACAGGCCTCCAAGAAGGATGTTGCCGAGTTCGTTCGATTGATCCGCTCGGACGTATGCGAAGGTGAAGATTTCAGTGCCGTTCTTGGCAAGTATCCACGGGTATTTCCTGCGCTCTTGGTTTCCTTGATGCGGGCTGCTGAAGCGTCGGGAAAGTTGGACGAAATGCTCGCGCGCGTATCCAAGGATCTCTCCAAGGCGCGCCGGACGAGCAAACAGATCAAGGGCGCGATGATGTATCCCGCCATCATGCTGTTCGTTGCGGTGCTTGCCGTAGCCATCATCATGGTCTTCGTGCTTCCAAAGTTTGGACCGCTCTTTCGGGCGCAAGGCGACCGTCTGCCAGCACCGACCAAGGCACTGGTATGGCTCAGTGGATTCCTCCGCACTGGCTGGATGATCTATGGACCCGTTATTGCTACAGTCGTCGGCGGAACGTGGTGGTACGTACGTACTGAAGCTGGGCGAATCACCCTTGATACGGTGAAACTTCGGATGCCCGTTCTTGGACATATGTTCCGGTGCCTGTACCTCGTGCGTTTCTCAAGCACCATGTCTACTCTGCTTTCAGCGGGCGTTTCATTGATTGATGTGGTTCGTATCTGCCGCGAAGTCACTGGAAACGTCCACTACACCAAACTATGGATCCTCCTTGAGGACCGCATCAGCAAGGGTCAAGAGATTGCGCCGACCTTCCGTGAATTTGATTTCGTGCCGCGCAATGTCGTGGCGATGATCGCGAGTGGCGAGAAATCTGGTCGGCTGTCCGAAGTGCTCGAGCACGCCGCTGCTGCAGCGGAAGACGACCTTGATATCGCAGTCAAGTCAACCACCAGCATGGTGGAACCGATCATGATCGTCGGTATGGGTCTAGTGGTCGGCGGAATTGCATCTGCGATGCTGCTACCGATCTTCAACATGTCGAAGAACATGCGCCCGGGGCACTGACGTTGCTTTCGTACTCAGTGCACACGAACACGAATGGGATTGTGCGCTTCATCAGCGCGCACCGCAAGGCGCGCTTCCCCAGTCGATTGGTGCGTTCCGTGTTCGATCAACAACGGCTTGCCTGACGCGTCGACAGCTGTCAGAACGATCGGGGGTGCATCCCATGCCCCTTCGCGTTGCACGAATGGAACCTCAACGCACCATGTGCCAGCAGCCAACTCCCGCGCCTCCGGTGCGGTGATCCGAAGCACTGCCCCGCGCGGTAATTGACCAACTTCAAGCGTGAATAGGCGGGGAAGGCGTTCAACAGTTGCGAGTGGTTCCATGTTGAGCGCGATGATTGGAGTGTCCGCGCCCGACCACCGAGCACGCGCACTACTCCACCCTTCCAAGGAAACCTCAACGGAATGAACTTCTTGCGACGCCGGAATCAAGATCACAGCGGGCGTGCGCCCACGCGGCGCGCCGTCAACTGTGACCGATGCTCCGGGCGGGGCACTCAACACCCGAAACTCCGACATGCGAATGCCGGGGGCCGGCACAACTGGACCCGACGGTGCTGAACTACCAGCACTTCCAGAAGGCGCGCCGCTATCAGGAGCGGCGCCTGTTGCATTGTCAAACCAAGTACGACCGCGCGCGAGCAAGGCGCGCACATCAATCAGCCCGAGTGACATGGCGAGCGCGGTAGCAACAGCGCAGACGAGCAGAAATCCGCCGATCCACGCACCACGACGCGGAGCCCGCGCCGAAGGCGCTGTTTTTGAACCGCTATCACCGATGCGCACAACGCCACCGGCACTCACCACGAGGCGTGGTCGGTGCGCGTCGTTCTGCAAACCAGACTGCGATCCGTGTGCCGTATTCGTTTGTGTCGACACTGGAGCGCTCGATGAAACTCGCGAGCCATTCACCATCCAACCACGAAGTCGCAGCGCGAGGGCGCGCGCGTCGTCCGGGCGCTTCGACTTCTCCAGTCGCAGCCCGTCCATGACAATGACTGCGAGTTGATCATCAATCCGCGGATTGCAGTGGCGCACATCCGCGGGCTCGGTCTCGCACACCATGCGCGCAGCCTCATGCACTGGCAGGCCGCGCAGATCGTGCGGCTGAATCCCGGTGAGCAATTCGTACAGCACGGCGCAGAGCGCGTATACGTCAGTGCGGGCATCAATTCCGCGTGGATCAGCAATGAATTGCTCCGGGCTCATGTACTGCATCGTGCCAACAAGCTGGCCAGTTTCTGTGCGAAGGGTGGCGGCTGCGTTGTCGACAGCAATTGCCCGAGCGACGCCAAAGTCAATCACTTTCACGCGACCATGGCGATCGACAAGAATGTTCGGTGGCTTGATATCGCGATGGACATATCCCTCGCGATGCGCATAGCCGACCGCATCACACGCTTGCAGAAATGTGTCAACGGTTTCGCGGGTTCCGAGTCGCTCGCCAAACACATGATCGGAAATGGTCTTCGCCCTTTCGACAATCTTCGACCCTTCGACAATCTTCGCCCCTTCGACATATTCCATGACGATGTACGGAACATCAACATCCGCGTCTTGCTCAATACCTGTGCGAAACACTGTGGCAATGCCGGGATGACGCAACTTCTCCATCATGCGCCCTTCGCGATCAAAGCGCTTGCGCACATCTTCATCGCGATGCGTGCGCAGCAATACTTTCAGCGCTACGCGATTTCCGGATGACACATCAGTGCCGAGGTAGACGCGGCCCATGCCACCTGCTCCCACTGCACACTTGATTTTTACTCCTCCAAACTCTTTGCCGACGAGTGGATCCATAGCGCGAGCAGCATCCCTCAGCTTCTTCTCGTCAACTTCAGCGACCCCTGCATTCGGGTTTGCTAAGTCATCGCTTGCCACCGCAATAGTCCCACCCGTGCGCGGACGTTCATCTTCGCCCGGTTCAACCTTCGAAGGACTCCACACACGCGTCGGGTCAGATGCCAGTGCATTCTCGACCGCGCGGCGGGTTTCCGGGTCAAGCCGAAATCCATCAAGGAACGCACGCCGCTCTGCCGTTGGCAAGCGCCGCGCAGCCTCGGCAAGTTCCGCGATGCGGGCTCGGTCTGCGTTCATCTCCGGCGAAGTGTACGGCGAATACGCCCATCCGACGTGTTATTCGGACAAACTTCGACTCTGTGCGAGGCGCGGAGGATGATCTGTAAGGATTCAACGGCAACCCTGCCGAAGAAGGGACTATGCCAAAGGGTGCCCTCTTCGCCGTCATGTTCGCCGCGATCTACCTGCTTCTCCGCGGAGCGGGAATCATCAACGATGGTCCATTCGTAGTGTGGGCGCAGGCCGCACTGTTTGGAATCTTCCTTGTTGGCTCAGGAGTCAGCGTCCGCGCCGGAAACGCGTTGTGGGCCGCCATCTTTGCAGCGCTCGCGATCGGCTGGAACCCGTGGGTCAAGCTCAACGCCTGGCACGAGCCGCTCCCGTGGGACAAGTGGGCTACCGCCATGTCACTTCTCTGCGGAGCCACAGCGGGCGCATTCGTCGTCCGTTACTGGGGCCGCGGCGAGACAGCCTGACCGCTGCCTGACAGATCGAACACATACGCGCCACCCGGCTCAAGGCCGAGCCGCTCGTTCTTTGCACGACCGATCACAACGAGTGGCCAGTCAGCCGCAACATCGTTGCCGAAGCTTCGATCCGTGCACGGGGCTGCGGGCATCAGGCGCTTCGTATTGATCCACTGCCCATTGCGCTCCTCGAAGACGAGCGCCATGCCAGGGGTGGAATCGCCAATCTCGTCGACCCCGCGTGCACTGCTGTCGCCGAGCACGATGTGACCCTTGGAAATTGCCATCGCGAATCCGTAGGCGCGGCCGGGGACGATTCCAACTTGCGGCATCAATTCCTGCCGGAGCACCCAAGTACCGCCGATGCGTGCGAACAGCCAGACCCGAGATGGTGCCTCAAAGTCGTCGGGGGTCATGCCACGCACAACCAGCAGATCGCCTTCTACCACGACGTTCAGGCCAAAGCATTTCATATCCGTCACTGATGCGCCAAGGATGTCTGCCTCGGGCATCCATTGTCCGGACATGCGTCGATAGATGTGCACCCGCGCCTCGCCTGAGAGAGGCATCGACTCTGTATGTCGCGGCGGAATTGTGGCTGGTCGACCAATCGCGAGAACATCACCGTCGACATCAAGCGAAACCCCGAACCACATGGCGTCGGTCGGCACGCCAGTGGCGGAAGCGGGCGCCTTCACAAACCCATCCAGATTCCAAATCCCTTGGCGATATGAGTAAATGAATGTCTTTGGATCACGGGCGCGTTCGTTGCTCGCTGCACCCAGACCGAATCGCAAGTCCGTACTGCTGACGGCGAGTGTTGCGCCATCACTTGCGAAGTAAGAACCAAAGGTTGGTAGGTCTGCGCCCGTCGGCAGTGCGACGGATGCAACTTCTGCAACCCGTCCGCTGCGTGGCGCAAGAACACGAATGCTGGTCCCGGGTCCATTTCGATTCATAGCTGTAAAGAGAAATGGCCCGCCGCGTTCAAGACGCTGGAAACAATAGTCACCAGGCATGCCCCCCTCTAATTGCGAAAGCGTGATGTCTGCCGTCCATGCAATCGCTGACCCTCGTTCCCACGTGCAAATCTGCCCAAACGCGCCGATTGACATAGCGCGCTCTGGACCAGTGGCAAACACTTGATTTCCAATGACCGACACCCGATAGCCCCACGTCGGCGAGATCGTTGGAACGGGCGCACTGAGTACCGCTGTCTCCGTGGTGGGCGCAAGCGAAACCAGCGCGGAACCGGGAGTCGAGTTTGGGGCGGGGGCGGAAACCAACCTTGGAGCAGCACTCGGAGCCGGCGCAAGCAACGGCGGCGCCTGCTGCCCCGCAACTGGCGCAGTTTGCGCGTTCAGAATGATGACCGTGGAAGCACACGCCGCAATCGAGGCAATATTCATGGGATGAACCATCGAGTCGAGGAATTTAAGAGTGACGAGAGCGCGAACGACCAGTCACGCGAAGACGAGCAAATGCACCCGCGCAGGCATCAACGAGCGCTGCCTCACTTGGAAGGTTGTGCTTGCCGCCGTCATCACGCGGAGAAATAATCGTGCAGCCGACCGTGTGCAATGCCTGCAGGTTGGCAACCAGAATCGAGTTATGCATGGTGCCGTGCATGGTGGGAGCAAAGAGCACAGTCGCGTTGCCGCGCTCCATGCGTCCGATGGCACTCGCGAGCGTTGCGGTCACTGGAGTGTCAGCGATCCCGTGCGCACACTTTCCAATGACGCTGTAGGTGGCTGGCGCAACTAGATAAATATCAAACGGCGCTGCGTCAGAAAGATGTTCAGCATCAGCAGACAATTCAACAACCACTGGCCGCGTGCATGCCCACTCCAACGCTTCGCGAGCAACATAGCGAAGTGCTTCCGTAGTCGCGAATGCGGTGACTTCGGCACCTTGACGGCGCAAGGCGCGAGCCACGAGCGGAGCCTTCATAGCCGCGATTCCACCGGTCACCAAGAGCGCAAGACGAGCCCCTTCAAGGGCACTGCCCTCGCGGCGGACTTCATGATCGCCAAGATCGCTTGGAGTGGGGGCAGGAAATTGAAATCCTTCTTCTGACATCGGTGTCTCATCGTAGCCGAATACACCGATATCCTCCCTGCACCCGTGAGCGAACACACCACCGAAGAAATTCCAGATGACGCGCCATGGTGGCGCCGAAACCGCGAACTCCTTGAGCCAGCCGTGGCTGCAGCGGCACTGCTCGTGGGCTGGCTGTTGCAGCGTAGCGATGCGCCGCTCGCCGCATGGGGGACACTCTTTGCGATCAGTTACATCGTGGCCGGCTGGGCAGCATTCGTTGAGGGGGTGCGCGAACTGCGGCGCGGACATCTCGATGTGGACTTCCTGATGGCCGTCGCCGCGCTCGGCGCAGCGGCCATCGGCGAGTATGCCGAAGGCGCCATGTTGCTGGTGCTATTCTCACTTGGGCATGGTCTTGAACACTATGCCATGGGTCAGGCACGCAAGGCGATCCGAGCGCTCGGACGCCTGACGCCGAAGACGGCATGGGTGCGCCGAGGCAACGAATTCACAGAAGTCGCGGTGGGAACGGTGGCGCTCGGCGATCTCGTGCGCGTCCGTCCGGCGGAACGCGTTGCGATGGACGGGACGGTTGCTGCCGGCGCGAGCAGCATTGATCAAAGCCCGATCACCGGCGAGAGCATCCCGGTTGAAAAGGGACTCGGCGACGACGTGTTCGCTGGCACGCTGAATGGCGATGGATTGATAGAAGTGAAAGTCACGCGCATTGCTGCTGATTCCACTGTTACGCGGATGATCCGCATGGTGGAAGAGGCGCAAGGGCAGAAGTCCACTACCCAGCGCTACGCCGAGCGATTCACACGCGTCTATGTTCCGGCGGTGATTGGATCAACAGTCGTCATGGCCATTCTGCCGCCCGTTGTCGGATGGCTTGGATGGAGCGATGCATTCCTGCGCGCCATGACGCTGCTTGTCGGCGCTTCTCCGTGTGCGCTTGCCATCAGTACGCCAGCTGCAGTACTTGCCGGCGTTGCACGCGCTGCACGACATGGAATATTGATCAAGGGTGGCGCACACCTCGAATCGCTTGGGTCGATCAACTGCTTTGCAATGGACAAGACGGGAACCCTTACCGTGGGGCGCCCAACACTTCGGCGCGTGATCACCTTTGCAGGTGCCGATGAAGCGCGAGTCCTGCGCACCGCTGCGGCAATTGAAGACCATTCAACGCATCCACTTGCGAGCGCGATTGTTGGCGCGGCGCGTTCACGCGGCATTACATTCTCGGCGGCGACAGACGCGCAGGCGGTACGCGGCAAGGGAATGTCGGGCATGGTGGACGGCGAGCGTGTTCATCTTGGAGCACTACGACTCTTTGCCGGCGAGGAAGCGGGACGAGATGCCAGTGCGCCGCCGCGCGCCACCGCGGAGGCAGAGGCAGCGATCGCATCACTCGAGGCAGAAGCATGCACGGTGATGCTGGTAGCCGCGAATGGAAAGTTTTTAGGTGCGATTGGGCTCATTGACGGCCCGCGACCAGAGGCGGCTGAGGCGATCGCCGAACTTCATGCATTGGGAGTGCGGCCAGTAGTCATGCTCACTGGCGACAACCAAGCTGTTGCCGATGCGGTTGCTCGGCTCGTTGGCATTGATGAAGTGCGCGCGGCGCTGATGCCAGAGAACAAGATTCATGCAGTGCGTGAACTGCAAGAGCGCTACGGCGCACTTGCTATGGTGGGCGACGGCGTCAATGACGCGCCAGCACTTGCTGCAGCAACGGTTGGAATTGCCATGGGCAAGTCGGGAACTGACGTTGCGCTCGAGGCCGCCGATATTGCGCTCATGTCTGACGATCTCTTGCGACTGCCATTTGCAGTGGGCATCAGCCGCGCATCACGATCCATTGTCCGCCAGAACGTATTCATCTCCATGGGAATGGTGTTCACGCTGATTCCCCTTGCAATCATGGGAATAATCCCCATCTGGCTTGCAGTGATCATGCATGAAGGATCGACTGTATCGGTGGTGCTGAACAGCCTGCGACTCCTCGGCTACAAGTTGCCGCCGCGACCAACTGCCACCCCGTAACGCGGATCTTGATATCCCGTCGCGCGGCTCAGGTAACCGCTTGAGTAATCGTTCGCGTACTCGTACCACCACGCCATGCTGCCGGGCGGAGCGGTTGGACCAGACCGCACAGCGGCTGCACGGGCGCGCTCATCTTGCGCACGACGAACAGCGTCGCGCGTATCACGCAGTCGTGCCTCTTCAGCGCGCTCGGCGCGGCGAGCCTCCTCTGCGTTTGATCGCACTGCGGCTTGGCGCGCCCGCCAGTCCGCTTCTTGCGCATCAATACGGCGCTGATCGGCGGCGCCCTGCTGCCGAGCCACCTCGGACTGCTCGCGGGAATTGCGCTCGGCAATCGCTGCGTTATCACGAGCAAGTTGCGCCGCGGTGCGGGCGTTTGCCCAGTGATTCCAGTACGGATTCCAATGACGCCACCATGCACGCCAATCCGACCACCACGCGGGATTGCGCCAGCCCCAGCCGCAGGCACTAGTCCAACCGGGGCACCAGCCCCAACCAATCCAACCGTTGACAAGAACATCCGGGTCAAGCGCGGGCTGCGTGCCTTGGTCAGCATCCTCGGTCGGCGGCGCGAACGTGCCGGTATTCATATCGAATGTCAGCGGGAGATCAAAAGTCTGCGGCTGCGGCATCCAACCGTTTCCTGGAAGAGCGATACCGGGTTCGTCGTAACCGTTGCCATACACCACCGTGCCGTTGTCAACAAAGGTTCCCAAATACGCGGGCACATAGGAAAATGTCACGCTGTCCGCGGTCGATCCGACAATGTCGACCGCTGTGGCCGCGTAGAGCGGAGACGATGCTTGAATCTGCGAGATTGCATCCGGAAGATCGTCGCACAGAGTCCACGGGCCTTCTGGCACAGCGGCGCTGAACCACACTGCATTGTCGCAGCAGTAGAAGTACCGGTCGCATTCGATGACTGGCTGCGATGCGTTCACTGAACCGCGCAGCAGCGTTCCGTCGATGCCCTGCCAGAGCGGCGCACCGCTCCAGTTGACGCTGCAATGCGCCGCAGCACGCATCACCTGAACGGTGCGAGCTTCTTGCGCCGCTGCAACGGCAGCCACCGACTCGGGCGTTCGCGGAATGCTCGCCTTGACATGATCAAACGTGCGTCCACTCGGTAGTGCGCGAAATTCTTCCGGGACCGCCGTGGCGGCGACGCGGGTCCACGTGCCATCAAGAGTTGGAGCCGAAAACCAACGACCGGAAGCAAGCGTCCACCACGCAATCGGGGTTGCCGTGCGCAGAACCATGGTGCGCGCGTTTGCCACCCACTGAACGCCCGGCGCAATATCGGCGAGCACTGGTTCGCCATTCATTGAAATGAGCACGGTTGGGTCAGTGACAACGAGCACCGCTGAAACCGCTGTCGACCCAGCGCTCGCTCCTGCAGGGCCAGAAGACGGCGCAGTCACGCCTGACGGGGGTAACGGCGCGGTGCCGATCGCAACAATTACAGCAGCGGGTGGAGCATCAACGGGCGCATACCCCTTACCAAGTTCCGCGCTTCCCATCCATCGATCGTCCCCAAGTCGAACGACAAACGATCCATCCTGTGCCTGCAGAACAAGAAACGGAGTGTTGATCACCTGCCGCCAATTGGTATCTGCCAAGTCTTTGAGTTGCGGATCACCGTCAATGGTGATGAGCGTTGCTCGCTGCCTTTCAATGCGGAAGCGTGGAACAAAGTCGCCAAGTCCGGGCGTACCAGCGGCGCGCACATTCTCTATCTGCATGTCATGTACTAACGCGCGTCGTGTGATGCAGAACGCTCGCGTTGCAATGGCACGTTGGACTGCGTCAATATCATCCTGCGGCGCAACGACGCCACCGAATGACAACGAATCAACTTGAAATGAAGCAATCTCGAGTTCGCCGTCATCAGCAGCGGTCGTAGCCTGCGCGGAGACCGTCATGCTCCCAATGTCTGCAGGCGAGATACTCGCCGCGCCATTGCGCACCCGAGTAACTGCGTGGGTGAGACCAACCATGTCCCCACCGTAGGAATTGAATTGCGGCCCGTAAATCACAAAGCTACGGTCGCCATCACTGACTGTCTGCGGCCAAGAAGAGTCTGCGGTTGCAGGCAAACAAACGCACAGCGAGCAAAGCAGCGTGCACAACTGAACAAGCGCGAGGAGCAATTTCATTGCTCTGCCACCGCCTTGCGCGAACGCGCGTCTTTCACGCGATCGAACGATGTGACCATAAACTTGGATCGTGCATCACAGGTGTCGCGCACGAGTTCAACATCCATGGTCATGCTGCCGATACGCACTTTGTACTGACCGATGTCGTCTGCACACATTGGCGACTCGCGTCGCGTCTGCATGACCAGCGTCCCTTCATCAGGATTGAAGGTGAACGAGCCCATCACCGGACGCTTCTGATCTTTGATCGCGATCGAATACAGGCCACTCTGCGAGAATGTGATCACCGTCCCGTTCGCTGCGGCGCGCCAGTCACCAACGACTGCCACATCCGGCTCCTCAACCTTCTGTCTGCCGAGGCAGCCAACGAGCATGAGGGCGGAGATGATCACGAGTACAGGTTTCGCTGGGAACATCGCCGCACGGTAGCGGAAAGTCCATCGCAAATCACCAGCACCACACACCGTCCGCCCACGAATCCTCGCCCGCGCTAGGCGCGTGGCCGTGGCATCCATCGATCCCGGTCAGCGAGGGAGCGCGGATTGAATGGACCGCGAATACCTGGCCCGCGCACTGATTCATCGGATTCCTGGCCACCCTGCTGCCGATCGACCAACTTCTTTCCCATGCCGCAATCGTCGAGGTCCATGGGATGGAGGCAGTCAATGAATTCTGAAGCCTCCGTTTCCGGCGGCAGACACCGCGTCGGCTCATCAAGAATGCGGTAATAGAGCCGCGCATACAGATCGCGGTCACAGAGGTGATCGCTGTTTAGGATGAATACGCCGGATGCAGCGAGTGCCTCAACCACCGTCCACAGTTCATCGTGCAAATCGTCATCGGCTGCAAGATCTTGTGGCGGAACCGGCACAATCTGATGCTCCAGGAGCATGGCACGCCCGGTTGTGCTCGGCGCCATTTCCATGTCGTAGACAAGCGTCCAGTAGAAACGATCGGTGTCGCCACCCGAATCTGCTGCGGATGCAACCAATTCATCTATGCGCGTGACCCGCTCCGCCGTCTGCGACTTGCGCATTTCCGAAGCTTCACGCGCCAACTGTGCCAATCGCACTGCACTCAGTCCGCCACGCATAACGCGCCTGCGACGCACGCGGCGCTTGCAATCCGCAGCGCTGCGCTGGCTCTGAAGTCCAGAAACACCCGCCGCCCCGTCAACGCCATAACACATGACTCCACCTCCTCTGTTGTAGATCCTTGCACGCGCAAAGTACGCAGCGCTTTGATCACAACCTGAAGTGACTGCGGAATTTCTCCGCACATTCTTAAATCAATCAATAATCGCGCTCAGTGCGCATGAATCCGGAACGTTGGTGCATCGCCCGTACCGTTTCGCACCTTCAACACCATGTTGAGGCGCTCGCCTGGCAGCATGGAAACCAAATTCGGCGAGCATTCCGTCCAATCGCACTCCGGCTCAATCCACAGGTCACGCACAAGGGTTCGGGCATGGACCTGAATCCACAGGTCGCTGACCGATCGACCAGTGGTGATCTCATAATCAGGCTTGGTTTCAGGCTGTTCACGGTCAGGCGCAAACCACCACCACGCGCGCATACGGTCGCGGTCGGCAAGCGGAATCTCTTCGCCAATCGTATCGTCCTGACTGGGAACATCAACCACAATTCCTTCAGCACGCGCGTCGTCCGGTGCGCCCACAAGGTCCTGCACCTCAAGCGACATATCTACCGATCGCGGCGGCACCACGATGCGCTCTTGGGCCTGTGCAAGCACCTTGCCATGCACATCAATACGGCGCACAATGACATGCGCATTCCAACGCGATACCGTGTCGTTCACCAGGACAACACGCAAGGCGCGCACCCCGGCGGCGTCGGCAACACCGACAGGCTGAATGGTTACCAACTTCGGCGCCGCTGCTCGACGTACCGCGTGGTACGCCGGCTTGGGGCGCATCTTCCCGTCAATGATGCTCCAACTGTGACCGGTCCATACATCATTGAGTTGCCAGAAGAGACTTCCGGACGAGCGTTCCGGGTGCGCTCGGAGCCAAGTGATCGCCGTCTCCATCGCCCGCGCCTGCAACAGTTGCGCCTGCCAATGCCACTCAGAAAAATCGCGCGCTGGCCGAAACGCCGTATCCATAAAGACGCCGTACTGCGGTGTGTCGCCGCCGGTTGCGCGTTGTCGCAGCGCGAGCTCCGGCGATCCAACAACCAGCGCCGCGTCACCAAGCGCCTCGCGCAGGGACTGCATGTTGGCCGGGCCTTGATGCCCAAATTCACTAGTGAAACGAGGCACTATCGAGCGGTAGCCATCTAACTTGAGATCCCATGTGTGGCGATCGCCATGATCAGGATCGTTGGCATGCACATCAAGCGAACCGCTCCACGGACTGTCGGCCCAGTAAGGCCGCGTCGGGTCCAACTCCGCGCAGATTCGCGGCAGTACATCTGTCCAGTACCCGATGCCCCACGACTGCCCGGGCGCAAGGCGCTCGCGGAAACCCCATGACTGCCACGCCAGAACATCTTCATTTCCACCACACCACAACACAATGCTCGGATGCGAAGCAAGCCGCTCTACTTGGTAGCGCGCCTCGCTTTCCACTGACTCGCGCATCGGTGCATCTTCTGGATAGGTGGCACAGGCGAACATGAAGTCCTGCCACACCAACATGCCAACTTCGTCGCAATGCTCATAGAACCGGTCATACTCATAGGTGCCACCACCCCAGACCCGCAACATGTTGAGGTTGGCAGCTGCAGCAAGATCAATCAACCGCTCAACCGCGCTGCTATCCCGCGCTGCGCATGGAAACGGCGACGCTGGAATCCAATTTGCGCCCGTCACAGGCACTGGAACACCGTTCACGCAAAAGGTGAATTGCGAACCATGCTCGTCCGGAGATGTATCGAGTTCGCAAGTGCGCAGACCAATCTTGCGCACCACGCGTTCCTTGCTGCCGCGAATTGGCCAACCTTCTTCGGCACCCGGTCCGGGCACCAATTCCACATGCAAAGCGTGCAGCGGCTGCCGCCCAATTCCGCGGGGCCACCAGCGGTCGGGTCGCTCCACATCAATGATCGCTACTGCCGTGTCATCTGCGTGAACGGGCACATAGACAACAATCTTGGAAGGCAACTTCGCGCGCTTCTCTTTGCGATCGTCCTCTACTGGTGCAGAGGAACGCGGCGGCATACGCAATTCACAGCGCGCCATGACCTTGAGCGGCGCGTTCGAAGTGGCGTCTTGATTCGCAGCCGCACCATTGCTCGCAGCCGCACCGCCGCTCGCAGCCGCAGATCGCTCCACGCGGACATGCACTTCTACTGTTGCGCGCGCACCGTCACAGTGCGTCACCAACGGACGCACTGCTGCAATGCGCACTCCGCTCCAGCACTCCAACTGCACGCTGCCTGGCATTCCCGACGTTGGAACTCGCGGACCCCAGTCCCAACCGAAATTGCATGCACTCTTACGCATGAATGGATACGGAGTCCAATCACCGTTTACAGGCCGCGCACCGAGTCGCGCCTCTTCGGTACGCACCCAATCAACAGGAGCGCGGATCGCCACGGTGATTTCATTTAGGCCAACGCGCAGTGCGTGCTTCGCCGGAAATCGATGCTGCACAAACTGATTCGCAGCATTGCCAACTTCGATGCCATTGATAGCGACGCGCGCGATCGTGTCGAGCGATGCAAACACCAAATCGCAACACTCTTCAGCGAACGCTTCCGACGCGACATCAATGACGCCGCGCCATAGCCAGTCTGCATGGCTAACCCATGATTGCTGCGCTTCACCGTCACGTTGATCAACCGGAATGATGATCCCGGCTCGCACTAAATCATGATGCACGCAGCCCGGAACCTCGGACGTAAACCGCGTGCCAATCACGCCCGCGGGAACAGCCGCACTGCTGCACGCGGTGCATTCGACGGTCCAACCTTCGGCTTGCGGCAACACGCTGATCATTGCAAGACGCTACCGCACGGAGCCGTCATCGGAAGCGTCAGGAGTAAATGTTCGGAGATCACGGCGCAGTCGGAAGTAGTCCCGCATTCCGCCAATGACAAACCACACCATGACGGCGGTGCTTGCCACCAGAATCACCCAGACCCACACGTGCCAATAGGCGGACCACTCTGCGTCAGTGACTGCCGTTCCTTGGCTCTTGCGCCACACCATCCACGGGGTGCCGATGCAGAAGAGAACCGTGAAGAAGAGCGGCCAACTGAGTGTGATCCACGCGACAAATCGATCCCAACCCTGGTACTGACGATCAAATCCAATCTTCTCCCAGAAGTTCTGCGGCGCCTCGTCAAGCGCGGCGTCACCATCCGTCCGGAACGCGCCACGATGGAGCAATCGATCAAGGTCGAAACTCTTCACGCCACCCGCGAGGCTGACCGTGACGTAGAAGATGCACGACGCAATCATCGCAATGAAACTGATCACCATTCCGGTGAGATTGGTGCGAACCCATTCGCAGAATCCACCCCATCCGTTCAGAATTGCGCCAGCATCGGCAGCGTTCCAGCTGCTCACCCACTCCTTGGGGACGTTCGTGACAATCACGCCCAACACGCACAACGTCATGCCAACGATCATCCCCGACCACGCTCCGGCGGTTGTTCCCCAGCGCGTGTACAGACCGCCGATGATCGCGGCGCCACCACCCGCAACGAAGATGCTCGCGCTCATGGCTGCGAACATGGCGATGTAGATGCCGGGCTCGTACCACATGCTGAAGCAGAACGCGAAGATCGCCACGCCGAGCACCGCGGACTTCAATAGGAACAACTGACCGCGCGCTGATATCGGTTTCTTGCGGAATGGAAGCACAACATCCTGCACAAAGATGCTGGCCCACGAATGCAGATATGCCTCATCGGTACTGATGGCCGCGCCGAGCATTGCCGCAACTACCAAGCCAAGCAAGCCGGTCGGCAACATGATGCCAAGCGCGAGCGGAACGCGCATTTCTGCCTGCAACGCCTCGGTTGGCTGCGCAGCAATGAGCTCCTTGAGTGGAGCCGCCGCTACGGCATAGTCCGGGTGCGTGAGGTACGCGCGCACTGCAAGCGGAATCAAGACCGTCACCAACATCAGCGTGCGGTATCGCCATCCATTTAGTAGTTGGCCCATGCGCGCCTCGTGCGCGTCGCGTGCGGCGCTGTTGTAGCCCTGATCGCCCTGCCATGCGCGACACGCATAGAACAGCGTGAACGCACTGATCAACCAGAACAGCACGCCAAAGTTCTGTTCGTCTTGCAGCCCCAGTGGATTGAGCATGCTCTTTCCGGCGGGCAACATCATCATCGTCTCTTCTAGTTTCAGCCATGGGAACTTCAGCAATACCCAATAGCAGACCATGACGAACGTGCAGAAGCAGAACACGCCTTGGAAGAAATCTGTGACGAGCACTGCGAGCATTCCGCCCGCGAACACCATGAACACCGCGAAGGTCAGGAGTGCTGCCATCACAGCGGGGAATGTTGGGAAGGTCGCCCCAAGCACCTCAAATCGATCCGGCATGCCGAGCATCGCAACGAAGAATCGCGCTGTTACTCCCGGGAAAATCGCGTAATTCAGAATGCCCGAGATGAACGCAACGATCCCGCTGAAGATACGAAAGCGACGCGAGTAACGCATTTCAAAGAACTGCGCCAAGGTCATGGCGCGCGTCTCGCGGAATCGGTAAATCACCCAGCCAGTGATCGCCAGCAAGATCAGCGATGGCCCCTCCATGTAGCCCCACCAATATTGCGTGAAGCCGACGTCGTAGCCAACTTGGAAATACCAGACCAACGTGATGACGCCCACCTGCGCCATGTTGTAAGAGACCGTGAGCAGATAGCGCCCCGCAAGGCGGTTTGCACTCAGGAATCCACTCACGCTGTTTGCGTACCGACGCATGCTCCACGCGGAGAGTGCCAGTGCCACCAAGAACACGGTGACGATGGTCCAGTCGAGCAGTTGCATATCAGGCCCTCACTCCGGTCGCAGCGATATCGGCGCGCAGTGTGACAATTTGAAATGGACGCACCGCGAATCGTGTCAGTCCGGTGGTGGCATCGTGTGCAAATCCGTCGATATCGACGGGCTTCTCGAAGAGGTCTGCCGCGCATACGGCGCCGACCGGGAATCCCCAGCGAACGGTAGCAATGCCTGAACCACCGCGCACTTCAACCACTCGCAATGCAATTCCGCCCGCTTGTTCTGAAGGTTTAAGAGCGACAATCTCCATGTGTGCTGCCCCCGATGTGTCAACAGCGACGGCCTGCCAACCGTTCGTAATACGCCCATCCGTCGCGCTGAAGGCTGTGCTCCCACTTGCCGCCACATTCGCACCGCGCGTCATTGCGCCTACAAGCGGATTATTCAATTGCTCAGCCTGCGCATCAACTCCTGCCGCGCGCCAGTCGCCCGCGTGCGCGAGCACGGAATAGGTGAAGCGATGATGCCCGCGGTCCGCAGTTGGATCCGGGAAATTCGGTGCCTTCAGAAGACTCAGACCCAACACGCCATGCTTGGCACTGCGCCCGAACTTGCCATCATCGAGCACCGCAACCCCAAGGCCCGGCTCCGACATGTCCATCCAATTGTGCCCAGGAACTTCAAACTGCGCGCGTTCCCATGAAGTGTTGTCGTGCGTCGCGCGTTCGATGTGACCAAATTGGATTCCGAATGTCGCACGCCGCGTGCGCACCGCGCACGGGAACAGCGCGCGCAGAAGTTTCTGCTCTTCGTGCCACTCAATGTCGGTCACGATGTCGACGCGCGGACTGCCTGCAAGCAACCGATAGCGCTGCACAAGTCGGCTCGCCTGACCAAGCGGACGCTCCACCGTGATCTCCGCCAGCAACGGCGAACGCTTCGAAACAGTGATTCGCTCAGCAGCGCTGATCACGCGCATGGCCTGCTCTTGGTAGTCGCGGTCGGTGTCCCATGCTTCCCAGCGACGCGGACGATCTTCGTAGATCACCAATTGATTCATCGGCAATTGCTCGCCGTGGTGGTCCGAACCGTTCGCAACGCGATCATCACCGACGCGGCGCAATTCGCCAATCCGTCCGGCGTCATCAATTGTCAGGGAAACAAGCCCGTTTCGCAGTGTTCGATCACCGTCGACATGCACTGCCTCGTGCGCGTCGGGCTGCGGCGCACGCGCCGGATCAATCACTTGGATTCCAAACGCCGGAACGCGGATCGCAAGGACCTCGCCCTCCTCGGTGGCAAGCGTCCCGCTTTGCGCCGTGGATGCCGGATTGAAGACAACGAGTTGCTCAGGGCTAGACGGTGCGCTCGCGTTGCCAGCGGCTCCCGCCATCCACGCCATCCCGCCCTGCACCGCGCGCATCGCATCGCGACGCACTTTATCGAGTTGCTCGCGCGCGTCGTCATAGACCTCCTTGATGGAGCTGCCCGGCAGAATGTCGTGAAACTGGTTCAGAAGCACCGTCTTCCAGGTTCCATCAAGCGCCACGCGCGTTGCCTCAGCACTTGCGGCATCGCCCATCACACCGGCGCGCGCACATGCGAGCGCCTCGCCGAGTCGCAACATGCCTTCCGCGCGACGGTTCGCTTCCTTGATCCATGCTTGACTGGTGTACGTGCCGCGGTGCAGCTCCAAATACAACTCGCCGTCCCAGACCTTGATGTCTTGGCCCTTGCGCCACAGCGCACGCTGCGCTTGATGCAAACCCTCGCAGAAGGAATGCACGCTCTTCTGCTCCACGCGCGGCAGTCCATCGCAGCGTGCGCCAATATTGGCGCGCTCAATCTGCTCAGCGGTTGGTCCGCCGCCGCCGTCGCCGTAACCAAACGGCTGCAAATACATGGGAATGCGCGCGCCGTCCTGTTCCACCAAATTCTTCACGCCGTACTGAAACTCCTTCGGCTCGATCGCGCTGTTGTAATTGTGACCAGGTGTCAGGTGCGTGAGAATCTCAGTGCCATCGAGGCCGCGCCAACGGAAGGTGACATTCGGGAACTTGTTCGTCTCACACCAACTCATCTTGTTGGTGATGAAGGTGTCGAGCCCCGCCTGCGCCATGATCTGCGGCAAGCTTGCCGGGAACCCAAATGTGTCGGGCAGATAGAGGAACCGCTGCGGCGCGGCGGCACCGAAACGCGACTGCCAATACGCGCATCCATGAAGTATCTGGCGCACGAAACTTTCACCGGAAGGACATGTGCAGTCTGGCTCAATCCACATGGCACCGGCTGCTTCCCAGCGCCCCTCGGCCACTCGCGCGCTGATCTCCGCGAAGAGTTCCGGCGACCGTTCCTCGATCCACGCATATTGTTGCGCTTGGCTGCAAAGGAAGTGGAAATGCGGGAATCGTTCTTGCAAGCGAAGCACATTTGCAAATGTCCGCGTGCACTTGCGCTTTGTCTCCGCAATCGGCCACAGCCACGCAGTATCGATGTGCGCGTGGCCCACCGCATCGCAGACCACTGGCGTCTGCGCGCCGCGGCCCATGAGAAGTGCTGCCAATTCCGGAAAGAGCGAAGAACATGCCCCGTGCATCGCCATCGCATGCGAACCCATCGCAGCGCCGCGTACAGGAATGCGCGCCATCAGCGCGCGTAAGCCGCGGTCAAGTTCATGCGCGCGCGCGTCGCTCTCGGGGAGCGTAAGGAGAATCTTGCGCGCTGCATCGAAGCCCTGCGCAAAGCGCCACACCGCTTCGTTAACCACTACAAGTTCCGCGGCTTCCAACCGCCCGGGATGCTTCTCGCGCCACCGCGTCTGTTGCTCCGCGTGGTCCCACCAGAAAGTGCTGATCCCGAGCGGCAGGTTGCACGCCGCTTCAATCAGAAGGTCGAGCACAACTGCGCCACTCGCGTCTGGCGCGCGCTCCCACAGGAAAGCAAGATCGCGGTATGGATCGAACCCTTGGTGCGGCACGCCGTCCTTCCAGAGGAGCGCCTCGGTGCCGGACGAGAACCGTAATGCAACGCGCTTGCCCGCCATCGATGCTGGCAGCGAACCGCGCAGGCGAAACCACGCCGTGCTCCACACTGGGCCCCATCGCCAACCGAGTGCGACTGGCGCATACGCCTGCTCAAACGCAACATCCGGGGTCACGCGGTCGGGCGTCTGCCACACCGCCACATCGAGGGGCGCACGTTCCGGAAATGCAGCCGGAAGGAGGATCTCGGAAACGAAGTTTTCGAAACGAATTGCGGCGTATTGCAGGTCTGGAAGCACGCAGGGGAGTCTACGGAACCGGTGCCGCCAAGCAGTGCCCGCGCCTGCAAATCACAAAACTTCGGCAGCACGGCGATTCCGGTCGTCCCGCAGCCCACTCGCTATCCCAGTCACATTACGGAGCCCCAGCCGGCTTCTTCTGTGCCGGCGGCTTCTTCTGCGTTGGCTTCTTCTTCGCTGCGGCCGCTGCCGCTTCCGCCGCGGCGGCCGCCTTGGCATCTTCCGCTGCCTGCAGCTCCGCGGCTTTTTTCTCTGCCGCAAGGCGAATCGCTTCCTTGTTCACTTCTGCGTTAAGCGCCTCAGCAAGGCGCGCATGTGTCCCGATGATCGGCATCGTCTGCATGGCAAACGGCTTGACGGTCGGGTCCGTGCAATTGTCGTACTGCCACCGATACATAGCCAGAATCTTTGGGTTCTGCTCAGCCATGTAGGCCATATACGCCTTGTCGAAAGCATCGCCAGTGAGACCTTCCAAGGTTGCAACGATCGGGGCATCCTCGGCTGCAATTTCCGTGGGCAGACTGATCTCCTGGGCAACTGCAATCTTCCCGATGATCACTTGGATAGCCGTGTGGTTCGTCACCATGCGATGCCCGAAATCCTTCACAGTTTGTGCATCCGCCTTCTCCATCGCCATCGTTCCGAGGTTGATCTGCAGAAGGTCCGATGCGGCAACTGCCTGCACAAAGAGCTCCGGCTTCATTGCATGGTCGGTCACTACAGGAGCAGCCGCAGGCACCGCACTTGTTGCGGCAGGCGCATCAGCTACCGAAGGGGCATCGGCAGCCCGTTCAGGCGTGTCACCGGACATGCTGTTGATGACTTTGCAACCAGGCGCCGTAAAGACTGCAGCGAAACCGACCATGACGATAAGAGCAAGAGTGCGTGGTGACATGTGTGTGATTCGATGAAGTAATTGAGTCGATGAGAGATCAGCGATGGTCTGCAATGATCTTAGAAATTCACCTGATAGGTCAGTGCAAATGAAAAGGAGATACCGGCGGTATAAGTCGAGTTCAATCCGTGAATACCCTCAGTGGTTCGATATTCAGTCTGAACATCTGGATTCGTGAGGTTACGTGCGTTGACAGAGAATTTCAGACCCTCAAAGATTTCTTGTGAAGCCGTGAAATTTAGCGTCCCGTATCCAATTTGATAAATGGCTGGCGTCAACAAGTTGGTGTGCGGATTAGCGCCGCTCACCAGCGAGTCACCCTTCATGGTGTAGAAGATTCCCAACTGCGTTCCCCACTGTTCGTAGTCGTAGGTCGCATTGAGATTCATCAAGTAATCGGGCGTTGCCGTCATTGGCTGGGTCGTCTGGTGCACTCCGTACACAGCGAGCGCGTCGGAATCCTGCTTTGATAGCGTTACCTCGGAAGACATGTAAGTGAAGTTCGATCCGAGTGCAATGCCCCGGAAATTCTCACCGAACATCGGCTCTAACGTAACACGCGCCTCGAACTCCGCTCCAAACAAAGTGCCATCGGGGAAGTTCAGCGCGCTGGTGTACGCAAACCCTTCAGTAAATCGATTGACGTACTGAATCGGGTCAGAGATTTGTTTGTAAAACAGCGAACTAGAAATCAGCCAGTTTTCATAAGGGGTCCAATCCAGCCGCAAGTCGTAGTTGTTCAGCGAACTCATCACCAACGCTGGATTTCCGATGAAAATCGGACCACCGATGTAGTCATACTGGAGCACCGGCACCAACTCATAGAAATTCGGGCGCGCTAGTGTCTGCGCAAATGCGGAACGAAAGATCAAACCCTCTTCCAGAATCCAGTTGCATCCAACCATCGGTAAATAGCGATTGGTTGTGAAGTCCGCATCCCAGTTGTTTGTTCCAGAGAAGCTGCGAAGTTGCTGCGTGTCAGTGTCGATCCACAATGCATTCGAGTCCGGGAGCACCGTCGTTGACATGTGCGTTCCCTCGTAACGGAGGCCGGTGATGATGTTGAAGGTCTCAGTGACCGGCATATCGATCATCGCGTATGCAGCCCAGATGTCCTGCGCACCGTCGTAGGAGATATCCGTTTCTGACTGATAGATCGGATGATCCTGACTGGGGAATACCGCACTCCACGGCTGATCGAAGGCGCTCGAATAATTGCTATTTTGGTCGCCGCCGTTACTAAATGTGTCCTGTCGATAGTTACGCGAAACCATGTCTAGGAATGATCCCGTCTTGATGTATCCCTCTCGATCATTCCACTGAGTGAACGGGAGTTTCACGTTGAATGCGCCCTGCTTGCTTTCTTCCTCATTGTTGTAATTGATGTGCTGCACCCAGCCAACGAACGCATTTTGCGCGGGCGGATATGAAATCCACTGTTGGGGAATGACAACACCTGGCGCGAGTTGAAAGTTTGGCACCCAATAGGAAGCGAACTGTGTCTGGTCCGGCTGATCCTCCGTGGCCTTACTAAGCGCCAAGCGCCAGTCCACGGTTGGAACCAGTAAGTCAAATACTCCAGACCGGTCGCTGTCATCAGGAGTCGGGTCAAGGAAACTCAACTTGTGCTGACCGTTGAGAATCACCGACTGCGTGCTCAACTGGCTGTAATCGAGCGTCTCAAGACGGTTGTACGGCGCAGCGTCTGGCTGATCATGACCAACACCAGTGATGTCATCAGGGTTGTAGCCAGGGAAGTAGTAATCCTTACCACGCGTATCAATCAGACGAATCGATTGATTCTCAGAAAGCAGCGTGTACAGAAACTTCGCGCCAAGCTTGTGCTCGTCCGTCTCGATTCCAAACGAACCCATACCACCCCACTGGATGGATGACGTCCCCTGCGTCACGTCATAGAGCTCTGTCTTGAAATTGTCGCCAACCCCGTATTGCTCAGGAACAAGTGCCGTACCGGGGCCAGCCTGCTCCAACGAGTTCAACTGACCGTTGTCATACGCCGATGCGTCTTGGTCGTAGAAAAAGTTACCGAAGGCGCCGACCTTGACACCATCGTCTACCTCCCATGAGTTACCGATAGCGGTCGACCACTTATAGATAAGCGGTGCCGCACCTTCGTCGGTCGAGGTTGGATTGTTCGGCCAACTCTCCCCATTCTGATCAGGGTGGGTCGAGAGCACATCATTGCTCCCCCAGAAGCCAAGATCGCCGCCCTTGTAGTTCAGGAACTGGCCATCCTTCACCTGTGAGTTGAACCCAACTTGCGTCTGCACGCGAAAGTAGAACTCGTCGGGAAAGTCCTTGAGCGAGATATTGACCGCGCCGCCCGATGCCTCTCCCTGCTGATCCGGAGTGAAGTTCTTGCTGACCTGAATGCCCTGGATAACCGCGCTCGGAAACTGATCAAGTTTCACTGCACGCTTGTTCGGATCTGCGCTTGGCAGACGGATGCCATCCAACAGCGTTGCCACATAGCGGTCGGGCAATCCGCGGATCACTGCATACTTGCCGTCCTGAAGCGTTGCGCCGGGCACCAAGAGCAACGCCGCTGCGGCATCGCCCGCACCGGAGCGCGTGATCATCTCTACGCCGATAGTGTCAAGAAGTTGCGGAGCTTCAAGACGCAAGCTGAATTCAATCGGCGGAATAATGACATACGGCTCGAAGTTCTGCGGAACGACCAACGCCTGTTTCTCAGGAACATCCTTCCCAAGATCAACGTCCTGAACGACGAACTCTTCCATGTCCTCAAACTCACCGGCCATGGTCACATCTGCATCTACAAGTTGACCGGACGCCACGGCGACGTTGGTCTTCACCTCGCGCACATATCCGTCTTTGGTTATGACAAGCGTGTAAGCACCTGGTGCAACATTCGGCAGAATGTACGAGCCGTTTTCTCGGGTAGTCACTCTCGCCTTCAGCCCAAGGATGCTGACCGCGGCACCGCTGATGGGAGCATTGAACTCCTTGTCGTACACGACACCGCGAATCGAACCACCTGCGGGCGCTTGTGCCACCGCTACTCCAGACATGGAGCACGCCATGACAATTGCAGAAACACTCGCCCTACTCAGATTCACCATGGATCTGCCAGGCCGGCCCGTATGTGTTCGATGCGGAGCAATAGCTCCGGGGATGGCACAAATTCCGACATTGCCATCGAAACACAGGTGGCAGACAGGTCTTCGGCACGCGGACGCGCATTGGGATTCCGCGCGAGCCTCGTACTCCAGACGGAGTCGCTGCAGTTCCGCACGCGCCGCGTTCACGTCACCCATGCGGAATCGAGCCTTGGCGATCACCACACCAAGCGGCGCGGTGTCTTCGGGAAGGAACACCGTCGCTCGAAAGAGCTTCGAAGCACGGTCCACCTCCAAGGCAGCCGCTTCTTTGTAGCCGTGAGCACAGAGCGCGTCCGCTAGTTGCACGCCACTTCGCACCTGGATGTCGAACGGCAATCCGGGGATCGCGCTACGAAGAGCCTTCAGGGCACGTTCGCGGCGCGGAGCATCGTCCATGACGCGCTCAAGCCATGCAAAGTATCCGTCGATACCGCCACGAACAAGATCAAAGTTCATGGTGGCAATCGCCTTATCGAACATATCCGCCTGCACATCCAACTGTGCTTCCGAAAGTTTGGCTGTGCGAGCGGCCTCTACCCGACCCCGCTCAGCTGACTGCCCCTCCGTCACCAACGCAAAGGCCTTGCCTTCGTCGCCGAGTTTCACATAGATCCTTGCCACTTCGGTTGCAACAACATCCATGCCCCAAGTGGTATCGCCTACATCGACGAGCAGCGCACGAGTTGCACACTCTCGCGCCTCTTCTGTCTGCCCGAGCGCGGCGTACCGCTGTCCGAGCAATGCGATGACATTGCCGCGTCGCCATCCCTCCATCTGGTCAGCACATTCCTCAGCCTGATCAAGCAACCCAGAATCAAGACACGCTTGCGCAACCGCTTCTTGCGCGCGCGCACGATCTCGCTCGTGCGGATCAATCGGCATGCTCGATGCAACTGCAAAGGCTGTGACAAGCAGTGACTTCCGCGAAGGTGACGTCTCCGCCCGAGGCATAGTTTCGGGCGCATGAGCGTCGGTATGACTCGTGGAATCAGTCTGCCCTCGTTCCGTACCGGCTCGCGAGCGGTCAGCGGAACATGCCGGAACAACCATAACGATAGCCATCGTTAATGCGGCTGCGCAGTGGAGTCGAAAGTTGTACATGCCCATGATCACCCCATTAAGAAGACAGAGGCGTCTGGTGGAGAGACATGCTCATCCACCAGACGCCCCGAATCAGAACAACCGATATACATCGGCTCCAGTCAAACTCACAGGCAAGGGCCCCAAGCACCAAGCAAGAGACCAAGGTCAGATCCGTTCACGACGCCATCAAGGTTGATGTCGCCAGAGCCAGATCCGCCAAAGTTTCCGAGCAGTGCACCGAGATCAGATCCACCAACAATGTGGTC
>JAPLMU010000064.1 GCA_026386795.1 Planctomycetota bacterium | reverse complement strand
GTGATTTGTTCGTTGTTACTTTCCAAACGTGATCACGAGCGCGATGCACAAATTCATTCGATCGCCTCAACAGATCCAGCTCTTGCTGGTGCAACCGAGTCACTCGCACGCGGCGCAAGCATTTCACCGCGTCAGAGGTTGCCAGTCATTGAGTTGTGCGCCGCAGCCCTCGCGCTACTCTCGCCCGCGCAATATCAGCAGTTTCGTTCGGTGCTGGCGCGTTTGATCTCGACCGATTCGCAGGTTGATCGGTTGGAGTGGACGGTGCGGGTGATCCTGCGTAGCGCAATCGAAGGTAAGGGCTCAGAACCGAAACCAGGCGCGCGTGCAACGACTGCCGATGCAGCACTTGTAGTCAGTGTCTTGGCGTGGTCTGGAGCAACCAATGAGGCTTTGGCGACACGCGCGTGGCGAGCTGCGCGCGGATCAGATGCTTCGCTACCAACGGCGCAGATCGCCGCAGATTTATGCACTCTGGATGCGCTCGACGAATCCCTTCGAAACATGTGCGGTGCCCCACCAAATGGCAAGCGGAAACTTGTGGACGCGTGCGTCGCCTGTGTTGCCGCAGATGGACAGACCACAGTGGACGAGGCAGAATTGCTACGAGCGATTTGTGCCGCCATAGGCGCACCAATGCCACTTATCGCGGCAGTGGCTTGATGCGACTCATGCTGCGCGGGATTGTTGGCCGGGTGGAGAAATCTCACGATTCCATGCTTCGAGTGCTTCGCGTACCTGGAGAACCAAAGCCTCCGCATGCCATCCATGGGCAGCACTCGCCATATCCGGAAGCACAATCGACTCAATCGGCGGCCATTCATCAGCGATGTTCCATGCATGAATAGCGCGCAGTGCAGCGTGAAGTGCGCTGTACACCAGCGGCTCTCCTGAGATGTAGCCCGGGAACTGCGTCGCCGGAGCAGCCACCATAAATGGCATCGTGAAGTCACCGGTCGGAATGATGATTGCCTCTCCAACCGGAAGCTCAGCATCGAATTCACATCCGATTCGCTCCTGGAGAGCACGTTGCAGGCGCGGACCGAACCGGCGCGCGAACGCGCTATCGATACCCGCGTCGAGATAGCCGAAGCTATTCGTCGGCGCGATCACTGCGTCTGCGATACACCCATCCAGGAGCGGCCCACTGACCACTTTCAACCCAGGGAGGTCCCCGAGTAGTGCGCGATAGATGGCAGCGTTGGTGGCGACCGACGTGCGGAGTTCAATCCGTAGCGGCCGTGGTGCGGGGGCAGGGGAAGCGAATGTGCCGAACATATTTGACTCGCTATCGGTTCGGTCACTCATAGCATTCCCTCCTCAAGTTCCTGATCCCCGCGTGACGATCCACACGGAATCGCCACGCAGGGTCATTGCAACGGTCGATTTCGTGGACCGAAGGTCAAGGATTCTGTGAGGTAAATATGTGCACAATTGCTCGCGGAGTCCGTTTGGACCGGTCGCTCACACATTGCTGGCAATAGTCACTGTTCAGTATGGATTAGCGTCGACGGCGCTTGAACGGCGTCTGTTGACCTTGATTTCCAGACTTTCCTGTCGTACTGACCAGCTCTGGCGATCCACCCGGACCCCGAACGGCATCCGTACTCGAAGCCGGCGCGCGTCCGGACTTCTGTGCACTTTCAAGTGCCATCTTATTAAGCGCCTGCGCCCGATTGATGGCAGACTGAAACTGTTCAACCGGCGCACCCTGGAAATACGCGGCTGCGAGTGCGGCCTGCTCGTTGAAGCCCTCAATGCGCAACTGGCGCGTCGCGGCATCAACAAACATTGAACGAATACCAAGGTCAGCAGCAAGTTCAATTGCAGCACGCAGCCGTAGGTCATTCTGGTCCGCGCCCTGTGAAAGTAGTTCAGCCACGTAACTCGCGGCAGCCATCGCTGGGTCATTCTTTGGATCAATGCGGCGCTTCTCCATCTCGGCGGCTTGCGCCTTGATGAGCTCGAAGTTGTTGATCTTCACGTGCATTTCAATGCCGTTTACTTTGACGTGGCGTCCGGCAACCACTACCAATGCCGCGGCCAACGCCCGACCTTCAGCAATTCCCTCTTCCGTGAAGTGTTCAATGATGGGACGGGCATCTATATTGAGATGTTCACCCTTGTCCCACTTCACCTCGCGCTTTTCGCCTTCACCCTCAATGCGCGCTGATGCAATTCCAATCTGCCACAGCGTCCAGAGGATTGCCTGAATGCGACCATCGGTCGTTGGTAACCCTTGGGTTGTGGTGCCCTCGTGCGCAAAGACGGTCAGGATCGCTGGAAGCGGCGGGCCCTCGTGCAGACGGCGGTAGACCTGCCCGGCAAGCCACGCAAACGACTCCCGTGGCTGGGGCACAAGTTCAATCGCGGTTCCGTTGAGTGTGAAAGTCGGCATGGGGCACAGAGTTTACTTCACCGGCATCAAGGTGAGATTGCGGAGATTGATGAAGGATTCGCCAGGCTTGGTGGCGGCCTTCACAGAGATAACGCGGGTACCAGCAGTGAGCGCAACGTTGCCAACCGTGAGATTTATGAAGTCGCCCCAATCAGAACGCGGCGGTAGGTTACTGGTGATTATCTGTGGGGCGCCGCCATTGGGATCGATTACTGACAACTCGACATCGCCACCACAGGTGATGTTGCACGCATAGGCAACGGTCACGCGATACTTGCCAGCAGCCGGCACCTTGATCGTCCAAGAGGCGGTGCTCGCGGTGTCGCGCCACCAGCCGAGATTTTCAAATCGATTCTCGTACTGGATGCTGCCAGTCACGATTGCATCGGCGGCTGTGCAGGTGATGACTCCGCTTCCATCGGGCTTGATGATGAACGGCTCAACGATTGGTTTGCCAAGAATTGCAATCTGGACAACCGTCGCGTCAGCATCCACAGGCGTGGCACCGAGCCCAGTGACGAGAATTCCGTCATCTTGGTGGATTGCCTTGGGCGACCGGTCGGCTGCGCCAAGAATCTTGGCTGAAATCGGCTCGTTTTTAATACCCGTCAACCGGATTGTTCCATCGGCCGGCCAGTGAAAGACCATGAGATTGAGCGTGGTGCTCTCGGGCCCGCTCAGTGGGCCAACACCCTGAGTGATGCGCCCCCACTGGAATTTACGAGGGAACGGCGGTGCCATCGCCGCGCGGTCCAACATTCAATAGGAAGTTGCCACCCTTTGATGCGATGTCGCACAACATGCGAATGAGTTCTTGTGGATCTTTCCAATTGTGATCGGAAGTCTTGAACCCCCACGTGTCATTCATCGTCATGCATGTTTCCCAATCCTTTCCGGGCATACCGTTCGGTGGAATGGTTTGCTCGGGCGTCCCATAGTCGCCGCGCGATGCTTCGTCCTTTGAGAATCCATCCATGCCAGCGCGCCCGCTATCGACGCGGTTGTTGACAATGATTTGTGGCTGGATGCCCCGGACAAAGTTGTCAGTGTTCTTGCCCCACGTGTGGTTCCAGGTGTCTTCCCATTCACCATCAAACCACACAATGCCGATCTTGCCGTAATTCGTGAGGATTTCCTTGAGCTGCGCCTGCATGTAATTCACATAGCGCGGATAGCTCTGTGGATCTTCTGGACGCTTATCCCATGGGCGGCGTGGCAGGTAATCAGGATGATGCCAGTCCATGATTGAGTGGTACCAGCACATTTGCATGCCATCAGCGCGTACGGCTTCGGAGAGTTCCTTCATGATGTCGCGCTTGAATGGCGTCGCCATGACGTCGTACTCACTCACTTCGCTATTCCACAGCGCGAAACCATCGTGGTGTTTGGTGGTGATGACGACATATTGCATGCCAGCATCGCGAGCAATGTCTGCCCATTGCTTGGCATCAAATTTCACTGGATTGAATTGCGGCAGCAGCGTCTTCTCATAGATGATCGGATCGATTTTCCCTGTTTGCAGGAGCCACTCACCCGCGCCACCCACTTCCTTGCCATCCCACATACCAGCGGGTGTGGAATACAAACCGAAATGAATGAACATCCCAAACCGCGCTGACCGCCACCACGACATCCGCTCGTTGCGTTCGGCAGGTGTCTCCTTGAGACTCGTCGGCGGCACATTGACGGCAGACGAAGCGGCGAGCATGGAACCAAGGACGAGGGCGGCCGAGGCCGCGGCGATCGATGTGCGCATGGGCGCAGGATAGGGCAGGAAATCACCCAAGAATGGAGCGATAGATAGGAGCCGGAGGGGTTCAGACAGATCGGTTTATCTGTCCAGCATCACCACTTGGTCGGCGTCCACCGTGAGGGCAACCGGTTCACCGCGTCGCGAAAGGTGGCGTGGATTCAGTTCAAATACCTTGATTTGCGTGCCCTTGCAATCAACCCGGTGCTGGGCGACCTCGCCAAGGTAGGTGCTCTCTGCAACCACACCACGGAGCGCAGGGCGGTCAGCCGCAACACTGTGTTCCGGATGCATTCGCAGTGATTCTGGACGCACGCTGGCAACCAGACTCGCTGATGTACTGCGATCACTCGCAGTGGTTGTCTCCAGGATTCCCGCGCTGGTCTTCACGAGGCGCGGGCTTGACGAAATCGAACCGTGAGCGGCGACATCAATAGTCGCTGCAAGAAAATTCGTCTCCCCCAAGAACTCCGCTACGAAACGATTGCACGGGCGCTCGTAAAGCTCGCGCGGACCGCCAACCTGCTCAATGCGACCATCGCGAAGAACCACCATCTTGTCAGCAAGGCTCAAACTTTCCTTCTGATCATGCGTCACATAAATCGCAGTCACGCGTAGATCATCAACAATGCGACGGATTTCACCGCGCATTTCTAAGCGCAATTTCGCGTCGAGGTTCGAGAGTGGCTCGTCGAGCAGTAACACGTCCGGTCGGTAAACAATCGCTCGTGCAAGCGCAACGCGTTGTTGTTGCCCACCAGACAATTGATTTGGCTTGCGTTCGGCATACGTGCCCATGCGCACCATTTCTAAGGCTTCGCCGACCCGCTTACGCATTTCCGCAGTGGGCACTTTGCGCACTTCAAGACCAAACGCAACATTCTGCGCGACCGTCATGTGTGGCCACAGTGCATAACTTTGGAACACCATGCCACAGTCACGCTTTTCGGCAGAGAGGCTCGTGACATCCCGGTCGCCAAAGCGAATGACTCCGGCGCTCGGCTCAAGGAACCCTGCAATCATTCGCAGGATGGTGGTCTTGCCACAACCTGATGGACCAAGCAAGAATGTCAGACCGCCCTTTGGGGCCTCCAACGTCACGCCATCGACAGCCACTGTCTGTCCATAGGTCTTGCAGAGATTTTCGAGAGTTACGGAAATCACGGAGCGAGCACGATACCCACTTGGAAACGCGCACCTTCGAACTACGATGTGAACCCATGGCGAAGCGGACGACCAATTCAGGGGATATGGCGGGTGCCCCAAAGGAGGCACCACCTACCCGTGTTGGCAAGGCGCCGGCGGATTCGATCAAGACAGCCGCGCCGCTTGACCCAGCAATCCTGCGTACCCAACACATGTGCGAACGCCGTGCATTCCGCGACAAAGATGTTTCCATCAGCCGAATGGTTGGGGATATTGCGCGACAAGCAAAGCGCGATGTCGAACGCAGCGGTAGCGCCGCCGAGGCGTGGCGGGCCGCAATGCCAGCGCAATTGATAGATGAAACATGGATCGAGTCGGTGAGCGCGATGCAGATTGTGATCGGCGTCAGTAATTCGTCGGCGTCGTTTGCGGTTGACCGCGCACTCCGTGCTGGCGTGCTCGCAGAATTACGCCGCGTACTTCAAGTACCTGGCCTACGCGTCAAGATCCGGTTGGGGCAATCACCGACCGCGGTTACTCCGCGGGGGTAGTAAGCAAACCTTCGGGAATGGCCTGAGCACGACCATTGCGATCGATACACGCGAGCGTTGTTGCGCCCGCCACCAACAGCACGTCGTCGCGCCAGATTTCGTATGTGTGTTCCACCTTTACAGCACCAACACGAACAAGGGTGGTTCGCAGTTGCACTACTTCGTCATAGCGAGCTGGTTGCTTGTAGGTGACTTCCAGTTTGACAACAGCCAGCAGCATGTTCTGCGCTTCCATGTCGCGGTATGTGCGGCCAGTAGAGCGCAGAAGTTCGGTTCGCCCCATCTCAAACCACACCGGATAGACGGTGTGATGGACAACGCCCATCGGATCGCACTCGCAGTAACGGACACGGATGTCGATGGAGCCTTGCACGCGGGGAAGGTTACTTCGTGGGCGTTTGGCGGCGGGCGCAACGCACTCACTTTCCAATACAGAAACTCGAGAACAATCGGCCAAGGACATCATCGGGTGGGATCGCTCCAGCAACTTCACCAAGTCGATCAAGGGCGGTGCGTAGCGCTGCGGCTACTAGTTCCGGGGCATCGATAATCACTACTTCGTCAAGTGCGTTTGCGGCCTCCTTTAGGAGCGCCAATCGTGCAACACCAAGCATGAATTCATGAGAGTTCCGTGGTCCGTGCTTGGAAACGGCGCGCGCAATTGCGTTCCGAAGGTCAGGAATTCCAGCGCCAGTGTGAGCGCTCGTAGCAATGGTGGCGTGAGAATTTGTCGTAGTCGACACATTCACTATGTCGCATTTCGTTCGAACATAGATGGTTGTCGCTTGTCTGGTTGTGGTTGAGTGGGTCTCAACCATCGCGCCCGGATCTTTGTCGTCAGCAGCGCTACATCGGATGATCACATCTGCGCGGTTGATTGCCTCGTGCGCACGCGCCTGCATAAGGACATCCACTTCATGCACGGCATCTTCAATTCCGGGCGCATCAACCATGATCACCTCGGTTCCGCCCGGCAGCGTGCATGCATGCTCGATGGCGTCACGCGTCGTTCCGCTTTGCGCGCTCTCTACCGTGCGTGTTTGTCCTAAGAGTGCATTGAACAGCGAACTCTTTCCAGTGTTTGGTTTGCCAGTCAGTACAACACGTGCAGCCCGCTGTGCCGACTCGGCACCGGCCGCAACTGCGCAGCGTGCGCGGATCCCATCGCGCACCGAACATACGCGGCGCAGGAGTTGCGGCCGGGCAATGGCGACCACATCATCTTGGTCAGTAAAGTCAATGCCAGCTTCAACGAGTGCTAACAGTGTTGCAATCTCGTCCGCGTCGCGTGCCGTTGATTGCTCCACTGCGCCTGTTTGCAACATTGACGCGGCAGCCAAATCAGCGTCGGTTTCAGCCATGATGCTCGCGGCTACGCGCTCCGCGGACGCAATTCCAATGCGCCCAGACATAACAGCACGCACACTGAATTCACCTGGGTATGCGCGCCGTGCGGCGCCACCTGATCGGGTGATGACTGCTTCAATGATCCGTTCAAGTACATAAGGATTGCCCACGGTATGAATCTCTGCGCAGTCTTCACCAGTAGCGCTGGCCGGGCCGGGCATCACAATCGCCAATGCACGTATGGATGGAGCAAGCAAACTCACCACGTGTACCCCGCGTCGGCGCGCACGTACATCATTCGCCCCGTGACATGACGAGTCCATCGCGTCAGCCAACACCCGGCAAGCATCAGTACCACTGGCACGAACAATCCCGCGCGTCGCGCTTCCCGGTGGGTTTGCGACTGCGAGGATGACGCTCTGGTTGTCCATGCCGATATCAGATCACTTGTCGCGGAACTTCTTGCTTGGTGCCTTGGTGACATTCGCCTGCGAGCGCTTCTGTGCCTTCTGTTGCACATCTTGCGCGCGTTTCATGGCGCTGCTATAGGCCTTCTGCAGCCAACCGTTCTTCGCGGTATTTGGCTTACTAAAGTCCATCTTTGCCACCTCAGCTTTCACGCGCTTGCTCTCATAGATACCAATCAGCGTGCTAGTGGCGATGTACAAAGTGAGTCCACTTGGCGCGGTGTAGAGCATGACCGGGAAGAGGATGACCATCATCCACTTCATCATCTTCTGCTGCTGCTCCTGCTCGGGCGTCTGTGTCGCCGTGGGTGGCGGGCTCATGTACTTCTGTTGAATGAAGAAGACCACACCCATCAAGATTGGAATCAGGTTGATGGAAGTGACCTTGGCGATGTATAGGTTCACCTCGAATGGCAGTGAGATGAAATGGTCTTGCGCACTGAGGTCACTCAGGAACGGCCAGCCGGCCATCTTCTGGAACACGCCAAAGAACGCTGGCTGTTGCCGTAGTTCAAACGCGAAGTACAAGACGGCGTACAGCGCGATCCAGATCGGCATCTGCAGGAAGGTTGGAACCATGCCACCAGCGCAGCCGAGTGGATTTACACCCTTCTCGCGATAGAGGCGGATGGTTTCTTCTTGGAGTCTCTTCGGGTCTTCTTTGTAGCGCTTCTGGAGCAGGTCGATTTCCGGCTTGACCCCAATCAAAGACCACGTAGTTGTGAAGGAACGCCAAGAACCACACCAAGAAGTCAGCGAGCCAAGAGAATGTGCAGAAACTGCAGCAACCACTCATGAGATACAGGATCAATCCCTGCATATTGAGCGCCGCGTAGGGCTGCATGCCAGTCAAGAGTGATCGTTCGAGTGGACCAGCAAAGACGCCGATATCGAAACTTGCACTCGCACCAGGCGCCACCGTCACTGCATCACTGGAGCAGGTGGTGAAGATGACTTTCTCTGGCGTGCCATTGTGGATGCCATCACCAACCTGTGCGGCGATAGAGGCGATTGCTGGCGCAATGGTCTTCGACGTTGAGCCCGCCGCCGAGTATGGCGCATGAACCGCAAGCGCGAAATAGCGATTGGTTGCTCCAAACCACGAGAGTCCGTACCGCTCTTGTGTTTGGTGGTCATTTGGCCAAACAGAGACGTTACCGCCTTCGACTTGTGTTACTAACTTCGATTGATCAATGGTGGCGTCATGCACAATGACTGTCTGTTGGCCCGGATCCCGTTCCTTGGACATCAGGTAACCAGATTGGAAGCGCCGCGGGTCAACAGAATCATTCTGATCACGCGTGAGATTTGTTGGTCCAAACTGAATCCAACGAATCGAGTGTGGTGTTGCTGAAAGGTTTTCGACGCGCTGTTCGCAGCGAAGGTCATACGAACCAGTCTCAACCACCCAGTGCCGGGTGGCGCGCAATTGCAGTGCACCAGTGCCATCAGAGATTTCGGTAACAAACGTGCCAGGTGTGGTCTCTCGCCAAACATTGCCGTCGATGCGGATCTGTCGACCATCGACATCAAGAACACGTGCGGAAAGCAGTGGAACAGTGAAGCCCTGCAGTTTGCCAGGTGCGCTCAGGACATATTGGCCTTCGGCGGGCGCGTGACCGGTGCGCGCACTCGCGGCATCGCTTGCGGTTCGCCAGAGGTCACTGAAGATGATTTCAGAAATTCCCGCACCACGCGCGGTGAGGTCAAGTTGGAACTGCGCGACCTTCGGGTCGAGCGATCCGATCGGCGTGGCTTTCTCGGTGGGCGATCCAGGTGCGGCGGCGACCCATGCAAGTTCATCGTTGGCGGGCTTCGGTGCTTGCGGTGCAGGGCTCGCAGCCGATGCTGCGGTCACTGGTGTGGATCCAACACCCTGTGTTGCTGTTGGTGCTGTTGTGGATGTGGCTACTGGCGCCTTCACATCGGCAACTGGCGCGGCAACCGGTCCACTACCTCCGTTGCGCCCAGTGATGATGATTCCTGCGATTCCAGCAACCACGGAAACCAGCGCCGCAGTCAGTAGAAATCGTCGAATGTTGAAGACGGATGGCTTCCGGGAGGCCGGAGAATGAGTGTTCATAGTGTTCAGTTCGGTAACGCGCTCGGCGCGTTGCTCGGGATGCGATGCCGGCCATGCAGCCGGGCCTCAGCGCCCTTCAAGAAGTCGGTCACCAAGCCAATCATGGAGCTCAGGGATCGCATGGATCTTGGCAACGGTGATGTCAATGTCGTAAGAAAGTCGGTGAAATTCGATGCGGTGCTTGTCCTCGCCGGCATCGGTATCGAGGATGGCATATGAGGCGCGTGGATCGCCATCGCGGGGCTGTCCGACAGATCCCGGATTAATGATGGCCTTCTGCACGGGATCAACATTGAAAGTGCTTTCCGGCAGTTCTTCAGGCTTCCAGAATTCCTGATCCTCAGTGAACACACCAGGATGATGTGTGTGGCCAACGAAGCACATGCGGTCGAAACGACCAAAGATGCTTTCCAACTTATGCGGATTGTTGATCGCATCGTCAGGGAAGAGGTATTCGTTGATGGGGCGCCGTGGCGATCCGTGAACGCAGAGATAGTTATTGTCGTTGACGCGCACCTTGAGGTGGCCCAAGAAGTTCCAGCGTCGTTCGCCGGCGATGGTGTCTTCCTTGGCAGCCGCCTCGAACTGTCGACGAGTCCAATAGGCGGCCTGCTCGGCAGCGGAATTGAAATTCGTTGGTTCGTAGAGAACGCCGAAGTCGTGATTTCCAAGGAGCGACCATTCGCAGCGTTCAGCAACAAGGTCAGCGCAGGCCACTGGATCTGGTCCGTAGCCAATCAAGTCACCAAGGCAAATGATGCGCTGAACTTTGCGCTGATCAATGTCGGCCAAGACCGCTTCGAGGGCGGACAGGTTCGAGTGGATATCGCTAATGATGGCAGTTCGCAAAGGTGGTCCTGAAGCGGTCGGATACTAGCAAAAAGGCAGATTTCCGCTCGAATGGCATGGGATGGGGGGTCAGGGCGGTGCCGTACCGGTACTTGGACACCGCGCCGGCCGCGCCGCGCCGGAGATCCCTACGATGTGCACCCTTCACCTGCACTCACCTACCCGAGGAACTGACCCATGGCAGACGCAAAGCATTATGACCTCATCGTGATTGGCGGCGGACCCGGCGGCTATGTCGGAGCAATTCGCGCGGCGCAACTTGGCAAGAAAGTTGCGTGCATTGAGCGCGCCAAGCTCGGCGGCGTATGCCTCAACTGGGGCTGCATTCCGACCAAGGCTTTGCTGCACGCAGCCAGCGTTTACACCGAGGCCTTCAAGCACGGCGCGGACATGGGCTTCGAGGTGGATCCAAAGAACGTCAAACTGGATTGGTCCAAGGTCATTGGTCGTTCACGCAATGTCGCTGGCACATTGAACGGCGGTATTGGATTCCTCTTCAAGAAGAACAAGATCGAGCACGTGCAAGGACACGCGAAGATCATCGCCGGCAAGACCGCAAGTGGTCCGTGCAAGGTTCAGGTTTCCAAGGCAGACGAGGATTACTACCGAGGAACCGGTGCGGTTTCGAAGGACGACGTGGTCATCACTGCGGACAAAATTCTGATCGCCACTGGTGCCGCACCGCGCGAGTTGCCATTCGCGCCAAATGATGGGAAGACGATCATCTCCAGTTATGAAGCAATGAGTTTGCCCACCCGTCCAGAGTCGATGGTGATTGTGGGAAGCGGCGCGATTGGCATGGAATTTGCTTACTTCTATAACGCCTTCGGAACCAAGGTGACGGTTGTGGAAATGCTTGATCGCATCATGCCGGTTGAGGACGATGAGATCTCCAAGGAAGCGCTGAAGATCTTCAGTAAGCAGGGGATTTATTTCAAACTTGGTTGCATGACCAAGGGCGTGGAGAAGACCGCCAAGGGCGCCAAGGTCACGATCGAAGACCAGGCGACCAAGAAGATTGAGACTATTGATGCGGAGAAGGTGCTTGTAGCGATCGGCGTTGCGGGCCGATTTGAAGGCCTATTTGACCCATCGCTTGGCCTGAAGACTGACAAGGGCAACATCTCAACCGATTACATGGACAAGAAGGACAAGGCCACATATGCAACAAGCGTGCCGGGCATTTACGCGATCGGCGACGTGATTGGTGGTCCGTGGCTTGCGCATGTTTCGAGCGAAGAAGGGATTGTGGCAGTGGAGCGCATGTATGGCCACGCATCGACCGGCGTCCACTACGACGCGATTCCCGGGGCTACGTACTGCAACCCACAAGTTGCGAGCGTTGGCTTGACGGAGCGCGCGGCGAAGGAGAAGGGCATTGAATATCGCGTCGGCAAATACAGCCTAAAGAGCCACGGCAAAGCGATTGCTGATGGCGCCGCCGATGGAATGGTGAAGTTGATTGTCAGCAAGAAATACGGCGAGATTCTTGGAGGTCACATCATCGGCGAGAACGCCAGTGAGTTGATCCACGAGATCTGCGTTGCGAAGGCGCTCGAAGGAACGGTCGATGACATCATCGCCACGATGCACGCCCACCCAACGATGGCCGAGAGCGTCCACGAAGCAGCCCTTGGTGCTGAAGGGCGCATGATTCACGGCTGAGGCAGAAATTGTGTCCAGGGTATCCCCGCACCTATTTATCCGGTTGGCGTCTGTCGCTAGACGAACTCTCCCCTAGGTTTCATTTGTTGCGTGGGCGGCCGACGGGGCGCGGGCGAATGCTCCGGCCGACTGCCGCTTCAATGTGCTCGATCCATTGCTCATCGGCAAAGGGAATTCCACGGACGGAACAATCATTCAGCCGGCGGACCTCATCATCGTCCGGGCGTTCGAGCACGAACTCGCGCCAATTACGCGCATCGACGCCGACAGGCCGAGTGTCGTGCGTGATGATGTTGGGTCGGGGACCCATTCCGCAATGGTGAGCCGCGCTCGACCATTCGTATTCCCACGGCAGATCGCATATTCCTGCCTCGACAGGATTACGCTCGATGTATCGCAGCGCCATGACGGCATGCCGATCGTCCATTGGAGCAGCGTAGAACGGACCTTGCCAGTTAGGACCGACATCGCTAAGACCCGTGTTGAACCACCTTGAGAAGTCCGCGGTGACGCGGGCCATCATGAGGCTCAGCGAACTATCGTCCGGCGGAAGTGCGCTGAGATGGAAGTGGTTATCCATCAGCACGTGACCTGCGATCCGGACGCCGAGCCTTTTCGACCAATTGATCAGCAGCGACATGAGCATCGCCTTGCACCTGTTGTCGCGCAGGATGAACCTCCCGTGGGAGGCTCGTTGCGTGACATGGTGCTCAACACCTGGAATGATCTGCCGGCGCCGTCTGGGCATGCGATCATCATCCCGTCCAATTCGACACATATTGGATTTAGCGAGAAAAGGCAGCAGCCGGAAGGGCTGAATAAATAGGTGCAGGGATACCCCGGACACAATTTAGAGGAGGCTCTTGCCGCTCATCTCGGGTGGCTTTGGTAGCCCCATCATCGCCAGCATCGTCGGCGCGATATCCGCTAGGCGGCCTCCCTCGCGGAGCCTCTTTCCGCGGAATGCTTCCCCGACCACGAACATTTCCACCGTGAAATTCGTGTGCGCAGTCTGCGGCTCGCCAGTCTTGGGGTCCTTCATCTGCTCAGCGTTGCCGTGATCCGCAGTGATCAACAAGCTGCCACCGCGCTTGAGTGTCGCAGCCATGATCTGGCCAACACATTCATCAACCACCTCGCACGCCTTGATCACGGCCGCTAGGTTGCCAGTGTGACCAACCATGTCTGGGTTGGCAAAGTTCACCACAATGAACGGCTCACAATCCGGCGCGGCAATTCGTTCGAGCACCGCATCGCGCACCCCGTATGCGCTCATTTCGGGCTTCTGATCGTAGGTTTCCACATCCTTCGGACTTGGTATCAACGTGCGATGCTCCCCCGGAAACGGTTCCTCGCGATAGTCATTGAAGAAGAAGGTGACGTGCGGAAATTTTTCTGTCTCCGCACATCGAAACTGCGTGAGCCCCAGGCTTGAAATCCATTCACCCATGATGTGTGGCATCTTTGCCGGACGCTCGAACGCCACCCGCACGGGCAGCCCCTGCTCGTATCCCGTCATGGTTACAAAGTGCAGACCATGCGGGCGCGGATCGCGCGCAAATCCGCCCGACTTCACCTTTGCCCATGCTTCATCCGGCAGAACGAATGCCATAGTCAGTTCGCGCGGTCGATCACCGCGGAAGTTAAAGAACACCACCGCGTCGCCGTCCTTCGGGACACCGGCATCACGCAAAATTCGCGTGGGCGGAATGAACTCATCGCCTGACATATTTGCTGATATTGGCTTTGCGTAATAGTCGCGCATGACTTGCGCGGCGCTTGCCCCTGACGCCGTTCCTGGGCGCCCCATGATTGCATTCCACGCACGTTCTACGCGCTCCCAGCGAAAATCGCGGTCCATCGCCCAATAGCGGCCGATTACCGTTGCAATACGACCACCAGCCTCGGCGAGCAACGCCTCGAGCCGCTCGACGACCGGAAGGCCACTCTGCTGAGCCGTATCACGACCGTCGGTAAAGACATGCACAAACACGCGATTAGCCGGTACGCCCTGCGCCTTTGCAAGACGCACGAGCGCTTCGAGGTGTGCAAAGTCACTGTGAACTTTGCCGCCGCTTACAAGTCCCATGATGTGCAGCGCCCGCGCTTGCCCGTCATCAGTCATTCCCTTCGCGTGCGCGCACGCCGCAACCAAGCCTTCGTTACGCGCAAACTCCCCACTTCGCACCGCGCGGGTGATGCGCATGAGCTCTTGGTCAACAATGCGACCAGCACCGATGTTCTGGTGCCCAACCTCACTGTTGCCCATCACTGGTTCACCATTCTCGATCGGCAGACCAACGTCTTCGCCAGAAGTCTTGATGAGCGTGTGTGGCCATTCGCGCTCCAATTGATCGCATACGGGCGCCCTTGCAAGCCTGGTGCCGTCCGCGGCGCGCTCCTCGGGATGTGGATTGATTCCCCAGCCATCACGGATGATCAGGACGCAAGGGGAATTGCTTGGCTTCGCGGTGGTCTGATTGGCGCTCATCACTGGTGAGGATACGAGTGAGACGCGTCGTCGCGCCACGCCGTATCCTTCCCGTATGACCACCGGAACGCAGGACGCGAACGGCACGACCCTCAAGCAGCGCTACATGGATGTGCAATCCCGTATCGCGACCGCCGCAAAGTCGGTCGGTCGCCGATCGGAAGACATCATGCTGGTGGTGGTCTCGAAGAGTGGTTCTGTAGAGCAGATTCGCGAGCTCATGCAGTTGGGCCAAGTGGACTTCGCAGAAAATCGTGTGCAGCAACTGTTGCAACGCACCGCCCAGATTGATGAGTGGCGCGCGCGTCACGCTGAACTCGGCGGCACAGCACCCGCGGTGCGTTGGCACATGATTGGCACAATGCAGCGCAACAAGGTGAAGAAAGCCGTTGAAGCAACGCGCCTGATTCACTCGGTCGACAGTTTGCGCCTTGCAGAAGAAATCCAGATTGCCGCAACGCGCCGCGAAACTCCTATCGAGGTGCTGATCGAAGTGAATGTCAGCGGAGAGTCATCGAAGCAGGGCGTCGCTCCTGGCGCCGCGCGACACCTTGTTGCACAGATCGACACGATGGTGAATGTTCGCCCGCGAGGTCTCATGTGCATGGCGCCACTGACAGGTGGAGCCGATGCCGCGCGTGCAACATTTGAACGTTGCCGCGAACTTTATGAGGACATCCGCCAAGTTGGTGCAGGCGGCGAACGCTTTGACGTTCTCTCGATGGGCATGACTTCTGACTTCGAGATCGCAGTCCAGTGCGGATCAAATATGGTTCGAGTGGGCGGCGCAGTCATCGGGCCACCTCAGGTAACTGAGGAATCTGCCGAGCCCTAAGCTGTTTGCGCCCGGGGCGATTTATGCAGTGCCGGCAGCGTCTGGCGCACTGGCTTTCGCCATGCCAGCGACTCGCGTTGATCCAACTCCAGCTCCAGCTCCAGCGCCAGTTGCAGCGACCGCATCACTCGCCTTCAACCTAGCCCGCTCAGTTGCCGCAGCAATAGCTTCTGCAGCACGCACCTCGCGGCGCGGTGACAAATCACTCGTCAGTCCAACGAGAGACATCGCTCGCAATTCCCAATAGGTCACGTCCAATTCCCACCAGCGGTGCTGGTTAGTGCAGCACGCGGGATCAGCGTGGTGATTGTTGTGCCATCCCTCGCCAGCTGCCACAAGAGCCACGAGCCAATTGTTCTGGCTGTGTTCCTCTGTGTCGTGGTTGCGATATCCAAACATATGCGTGAGGCTGTTGACGCTCCAAGTGATGTGCCAGACGATCACCGTGCGCAGGAATACGCCCCAGATCAGGACACTCGTCGCAAAGAGCGCTGCTCCGGTGACATCGGTCCACGCGAGTGCTACGCCGAATCCAACTGCAACATAGATCGCACATTGCGCAAGGTAGAACCATAGCGGGCTCCATGCATTCTTTTCGATCCACATATAGAACGGATCACGCAGGATGTCACGGGCATACTTGTCGTAGTTCGTTCGGTGATGCAGGTCTTGATTGCGCACCATGACCCACCAAACGTGGCCCCAAAGAAAGGTCACGAGCGGGCTGTGTGGATCTTCTGCCTCATCACTGTGCGCATGATGCATTCGATGCGTGGCTGTCCAACGTGCTGGGGAATCCTCAAGGCAGCAGAGTGCACCGAGTACCAATGTGTGTTCAAACCAGCGTGGCGTATTAAAGCTACGGTGTGCCAACAGGCGGTGATAGCCCATTGTGATGGTCTGACCAAACACATGAATACCGGCAACACACAAGATCACACCTGTCCATGAAAAGAACGCAGGCACAAATACCAAGAGTGCCAGCAAGTGAACCGTCACAATTGGGACTGTGTAGCGCGCCAACAGCTCAATAGGATTGGTGGCGGGCGGACGCAGGAGTGGAATGCGTGCAGTACTCAACATAAGCCTCAAATTTGCGGGCGCCGTCGCCAGAGCGGTGCCGATGCATCGCTGGGGTACTACTTTAGTCTGTTGATCGGATTTGGTCTCCTCGCATCACCAAATTTTTACGGCTGTTTCCCCGCGATTTATTCCAAAAATCCAACCTTTGCCGCCCGAATCGCCCTGTAGTTGCCCGAGAGCACAATTTAGTGACAGTTAGGTTCGATCGGCCAATCGCCCGGCAACAATTGCCGAAACTTCATCCGTGGCACGCGGCAGTGTGTCGTTCACCACGAATGCGTCGAAGGTGTTGCCGTGCGTGGCTCGGGCGATCTCTAACTTGCTTTCCGCGAAGCGTCGCTGGATGGCTGCTTCATCCTCGCGTCCACGGGCACGGAGTCGCTTCAGTAGTTCGGGTTCATCTGGCGGAAGAATGAAGACCGCAAGGGAATCCGGAATTCGTTTGCGTACGTTGTCCGCTCCTTGCACATCGATATCAAGCACGACCATATGCCCCTTGGCAAGCTCTGCGCGAACGGGTGCTTCTGGCGTGCCGTACCACGAGCGACCAAAGACCTGCGCATGCTCTAAGAAGCGATCTTCGTCAATCCATTTCTGAAAGGTCGGCTCATCGAGAAAGAAGTAGTCGACACCATCTCGCTCTTGCGGAGATCGCTGCCGCGTGGTGGCGCTGACAGAGAACAAACCACCGAACCGACGGATCAACTCATGGACGATGGTGGTCTTTCCAACACCCGACGGACCGCAGATCAGGAGCAGTAGTCCAGGATGATTCTCATGAGCATGCGGGTGCTCGTGTGCCGAAGCATGATCGTTTGCTGCATGTCCACTGGCGCCCATCGGGCGGAGTCTAGATGAGACCCCGCCCGATAGTGAAATCGCCACAGAAGGCAATTCATGTGCCGCCGGCCATCACTTTCCGTTCGGCTGCTCCCACACCGCAACTGACCACCACAGATAGACGCTGTTCACTTGCTGGGCAGGCAGGACCCACTGCCACGCTTCACAGCCAAATTGCGTGTTCATCCACGTAATGAAGCAGGTCTCCTGCATGGAGTGAGACCAAATATCAAGCCACCACCGCCGGCGATCAACGGGTCGCTCATCGCCGGCTGGCGCCGCTTGCACCCGCCCATTTTCTGCCTGCGTCGATTGCGTGCACGGAAAGAGCGCAATGCATGTCACTATCAAGAGCATCGACAAGGACAGAATCGACAACCGACCCGGTGGTTGCGCGCCAAAATACTTACGAAATTCAATGTGCATATTCATGGTGTATTCCTCCTTTCATACTTTTTCAACGATGCGAGCATCAGCAAGGATTCGCCAGCCGGTTTCGCGGAACGAAGGGAATCGACCCATCGTGCCAGCAATCGTGCGGACATCTTCCTCATCGAGGATCCACTCAGCTTCAAAGCCGGTGGACTTTTCGAGGCGTTCCCGCCTCATCTGCTCAAGGCTGAACGCGCGTTCCCGGAGCGACCAGTTTCCAAGTCGGTCCGCGATCTCGATCGCCTTGTTGGTGAATATTGCCATCGCGCGGTGGAAGTGTGGATCGTCCAAATGACGAATCGCCACATTGCATCCGAAGATGCACCACCAGCCGTAACTCTCCAGCCAGTCACCAGGAGGTGCAAGTAATGGATCCTCAACACCACCGAGCGCTTCAGTGATAGTTGACACTGCGTCGAGCGGATCAAGCACTCCAAGCGTGCATTGCACTTCAAGTAAGGCACCCCGACAAGTGTTGGCGACGCCACCGTAACTATCGTCGCCGAACTCGCGGGCAAGGACAGAGAACAGTGTGCCAGCTCGCTCGAGATCTGCGGACGCCTCCTTTGCATTACGGAGCGCATCCTCCGTGCACGACGTAATGGCGCGCCGCGAGCAGTGACCCCGGTACATCAGCGAAAATGCTTGCGCTACCCGTTCAACTCGACCTTCCGGCGGACGCATTTCAAAGCGATCCACTAGTTCGCGTGCCGTGGCTCGTGCCTCGATGACATGCCAAAGTGCGTAGTGAGCACCGACAAGGTTGACACGCAACATCAGTTCCAACTGAGGAGTGAGTGGTGTCAACGAAAGCGCGTCGCGCAGACATTCAAGGCTCTTGGAATAGCGCCCAAGGCCATCGTGACCACCAGAGAGCCGATTGAGCGCACGCGCTCGCTCGGCCGGAGTGTTCGCCGATGCCAACAGTCGCCGTCCACCCGCAATCAAGCCACGCCAATCACCAGCTCGATGCGACTCAATCGCTTGTGTATCGAGTGTTGCAAAGTCTTCGCCAGGCACAATCACTAGTGGCGGCGCTTCCCAAACACACTGGGCTACATCGCCAACATTCCAGTCAAGGGCATCAGCCAGCGCAACAACTAAATCAAGCTTTGGGTTGCCACTGTCAGGAACAACCTTTGAGAGGTCTCGACCAAGGTTGGAAGCCAGCTCTTGCCGGCTCCAGCCACGATAAACGCGCGCCAGGTCTACAAACCGGCTAAGCCGGTCACGACGCGCAACATTCGGATTCATGTCCCCACACGATCTGCGGTTCAGCCAGTGCACCGCGTGCTGTCCACACACGGCGATGAGTATGCGCACAGTTTCCGCGGAAACGAACAGTATGTGCGGAAGTTCGTCATTATTTATAAATTAAAACAGCAACGCAATGCGATGTGGGGATACGGTGGATTACTTGTGGGGACAACAAACTCACGAACAAGCGCAACTCATGTATGCGGCCCAGATCGTTGTGATATCCACGTTTGAACCGCATTCAGCAATCCGCTCGTCACCGCATCTGGGGCAACGCTTGAGTTCACCACTGCATAACGATGCGACCATCGCTGTGCCTGAGCGAGGTAACCACCGCGAACGCGCGCATGAAAGTCAACACCTTTCTGCTCCATCCGATCAAGCAACGGGGAAAGGCGTTTCATAGCGACATCGGTATCAACATCGAACACAACAGTGAGATCAGGCCAGTGGTTTCCCGTGGCAACCTTGCCAACCGCCAAGATCTCTTCTTCATCAATTCCACCTGCGGTGCCTTGGTAGGCAAGCGTGCTCGAGACGAATCGGTCGGCAAGCACCAGTGCGCCCGCTGCGATTGCTGGAGCAATGCGCTGTTCATACAGTTGCGCGCGGCTCGCCATATATAAGAGCATCTCGCTGCGCGTGGTCATCTCTTGATTCGCTGGATCCAGCAAGATGGCGCGAATCTTCTCGCCGATCGCCGTACCGCCAGGCTCGCGCACTTCCACTACATCTAGCCCCGCCGCACGCGCGATGTCTGCAAATCGACGAAATTGCGTGCTCTTGCCGCTGCCGTCCGGGCCATCAAACACAACAAAGCATCCACCGAGGGAATTCATCCATGCGGTGTCAGCAGTGATTGGCGCAGTGTCAGGGGCGCTCATGGGATTGATGGTAGCGATGGTCCGCCGTCATTGTTTCGGTTGCCATCAGTATCGATAGCGGCGGGAACGTTGTCTGGTTCCGCGGCGATGCGCGCGTCCCATGTACGGTGGTATCGGGCGATCGGCGCGCCGCCGTATGCCGTACCACAGCGGTAGCAGACCAATTGCACACGGGCGAGGACGAGTACCGCGCCGTCGAGTACGAGCAGTGCCACGAGCGCCGCGAGCACGATTGGGTCGCTGGAGTACCCGAGCACCCCAGCCACGACACCTGCTCCGGCAAGAACCAGCGCAAATGGTGCAAATCTCGGCAGTGTTCGCCGTCGGTAGAGGCGTTGGCATCGGCACGCCACGCACGAGCGGAGTTGGCCAGCATCATCGAGTGCGTGTTCCCAGTCAAGGTAGGTTTCGTGCTGCGCCCCGTCCGGAGCGATTGCGCGCACCAACATTGGTCGCGTCGCCGGATCCACCTGTGCCATGCCCATGGGCCGGCGGTTGCGATCGCGGATCTGAATGTCCATGGCGCGGCTGAGGATATCCCACGGCAAGGGTTACGATGATCTCTCGATGAACGACCGCGCTCACGATCTTCCACTCTGCCCAGAGGGCGACTTCCGATTCTGGGGCGGAGTCGGAATTGCCGCGCTCCTCGCATCGGTCATTGGTTGCCTTGCGGGGCTGCCAGCGCTGCTGCCGATGGAGGCGGTTGCCCCGACGGCAATTCAGCGACTCTCTGCAGCGGGCGCCTCGGTGGTGTGGTTGGTTCTTTGCGCCGGCGCCGGCGCAGCAGCATTCGCAGCAATAGCGCTTGTGCGCGGGCGTCCCCCAGGATCTGCCCTCGATATCACGAGCCGTGCGTTTGCATGTGTTGCAGTGGCCGCGCTTACGAACTTTGTTCCGATCGATCAGCCAATGCTCAAGCTCGCCTTTGACGGTTTGTCATTTGCGGTGGCGTGTGCATTCCTTGCGCGTTCAGCATTCCGAATTGCAACGCTGGATGCATTCGCAGCAACGGCCGTAGGAACAGGAATTGTCGGCGCACTCGCCGCGGTTGCCTTCGTGATTACCTGGGCCGTGCGGCCAGGGTGACGGTTGCTCGCTCGTAGTGCATTTAGTGCCGACGCTCTTCGCGCTTGCGCTCGCTAAAGATCAACTTGATAGGCACTTCGCTGAACGGCAAATGCTCGCGCAATTGGTTCTTGAAGTAGCGCTCATAGGTGCCCTTAAAGAGATCGGGCTTGTTAACCACCATAGCGATGGTTGGCGGCTGCACATCAATTTGAGCCACATAGAAGACCTTGGCGCGGGTTCCAAGCGCGGAACTCGGCCCGCGCGCTTCAAGAATCTCGCGCACAGCATTGTTAATGCGGCCAGTTCCCTCGCGATGCTTGGTCTGCTGATCGAGGTTCGCGATCATGCCAAGCAGTTCCTTCATTCCGCTTGCATCCTTGGCACTGATGAAGACGATTGGCGCGAATTCAAGACCAGGGAATTCCTGCGTCAGATATTCGGTGTAGTCCTTTGGCGAAAGTTTGCCAGAGACCAGATCCCACTTGTTGACAGCAATGACCGTTGGTTTGTAATTCTCTTCAAGCTGACTTGCGAGGCGCTTCTCGATTTGCGAGCACTTCTCAGTTGCATCCAAGAGCAACACGCAAACATCGGCGCGTTCGATTGCATTATCGGTGCGGGCATTCGAATAGAACTCGACATCGTCTGCCCAACTCTTTCGCTTGCGCACGCCAGCCGTGTCAATAGCAACCAACACCTTGCCGTCGATTTCAAAGCGGACATCAACGGCATCTCGCGTTGTTCCTGCGATTTCACTGACAATCACGCGCGGTTCACCAGCAAGTGTGTTCACCAACGAACTCTTGCCGGCATTTCGGCGCCCGACGATTGCAAAGCGAACTTCCGGTACTTCGGGCTGTTCACCGACTGTGGACTTTTCAAGCCGTTCCCACACGGTTTCCAGCAGTCGTTTTGAACCGTAACCAGATGTGGCACTCACCAAGAGTGGTTGTCCAAAGCCAAGCGCTGCAGCCTCGAAACCATCGGCATCCCAACTTGGATCGTCGACCTTATTAGCAATCGGAACAACCTTCTGCGAGAGTCCCGCACTGCGAATCAATTTCGCAACGCGCTCATCAAGCGGCATGACGCCATCGCGCGCATCGATCACAAAGAGAATCAATTCCGCATCATGTGCAGCTTTGTAAATCTGCGCTTCGATGTCAGGTGTCAATAGCGCCAAGTCCTTGCCGGCGTCATCGATTTGTCCACCCTCGGCGGCGTAGATCCCGTATCCACCGGTGTCCATGATTTCCACAAATCGCGGCTGCTCATCGGAGCGATCCGGCGGCGGATTGAGTTCAAGGATGGTGGTAACGCGATCGCGAGTCACACCAGGAGTCGGATCGACGATGGAAATGCGACGACCAGCGAGTCGATTGAACAAGCTGGACTTGCCGACATTTGGCCGTCCGATGATTGCGAGGCGGGGTAATGACATTACTCAGGGCCCCGGAGCAGTTCGCGGGTTTGATCGGTCACGCCTTGGTCCATCTGTTGATCCATCATCTTGTCCATCTGGCTGTCCATGCCCATATTCATGCCTTGAATATATTGCTGCATGGCTTGTTTTTGTGCGGTCATCTGCCCAACCGCCTGTTGCATCTGCGCGCGCATCTTGGCGGGATCGCCCTGTTGATACTGCACATTGCCACCGGCTGGCATGCCATCTGCGCTCGTTGGTGCAGCGGGCTGAGTTGATTTGGTGAGCAACATGCGCACTTTGCGCATTGGCTTTACGCCATTCTGCATACTCATGGTGACGGCAATGCCAGCATTGCTGAATCCGTACTCAAGTCCAACACTGCGTGGCGTTCCCTTTGGTGAGTCGAGCGGCGCTGCAACAGCGAACACGAATGAGCCGACCTCCGCCATCCACTCGCCCTGCTGATAGATCATCGACTTGTCGAGTTCCGTGAGCATGACGTGCGTGTACTTGTTGAGGCCTGGCGAATATCCAAAGTAATCAGTCTGATCAAGCAAGAACTTCCCACTAGTCAACGTGGTTTCGCCCATCAAGAAATTGTTCGCCATGACGAATGTGTAATGCGCGCTGCCAGTAAACGTGCCGACTGGCTTGTCGTTTTCATCAAATGATTGACCATTGATGTCCCAGCGACCAACGAATTGATTGAGCACTTCCATTGCTGCACGCGTCTCTTGCGTGATCTGCTCTGGGCTTGGCTTCACTCGCCCGGCTGGCCGACTAGCGGCCGGTGTCTGGGCGAATGCTGCGCCTAAGAGAATGGCGAGGGCTGCTCCAATGAGCGCGCCAGCTCCCAACATAAATGAACCACTGCGAACAGTGTCGCGGTGTTGCGCGCCGTAATTGCGCGGGGATTCGTTCGCGGTGGCTTTCAAGGTGATTCTCCTCCGGCCGCAGGGTTCGCGGCGCGACGGGTCAGTCTACGCTTGACCGCAAGGAGCACTTTCATGCCGACGCAGTCCGACTCATTATCCAATCTCAAGGTCTTCGATCATCCGCTCATTCGGCATAAGTTGGCGATCGCACGCGATCAAGGCACTCATTCCGCGGACTTTCGCCGTCTCCTCAACGAGATCGCCGGTCTGATGACCTATGAGGTCTCGCGCCGATTCGACACTCGCACCATCACTGTCCAGACCCCGCTCGAGGAGACAATTGGTCATCAATTGAGCCGTCCGGTGACACTTGTTCCAATATTGCGTGCGGGTTTGAGTATGACTGATGGAGTGATGCAGTTGTTTCCCGAGGCTCGCGTTGGACATATTGGAATTCGCCGCGACGAGAAAACACATCGCCCGGTTACCTATTACGCAAAGCTTCCGCATGATGTTGGTGATGGTTACGCGATAGTCATTGACCCGATGCTCGCCACGGGCGGCAGTGCGTGTGCAGCGATCCGTTACTTGAAGGACGCTGGCTGTCGTGACATTCAGATGGTGTGTTTGGTTGTCGCACCAGAAGGCGTTCGTCGTGTGCATGACGAACATCCCGACGTCATGGTTCACGCTGCAGCGCTTGACCGCGAACTTGATGGCAACGCCTACATCCGTCCCGGGCTTGGCGATGCGGGGGATCGCGTGTTCGGCACGGTTGAAGCGTAGTTGAATTATTCAGTTAACTACTTAGGAACCCACGGAACATCAGGGTGTCCGCGTTCATGATTTGCGCGGCGCGCCATGGCAAAGAACAGATCGCTCAATCGATTGACGTAGCGCATGAGCGGTTCGCCCACGGGTTCAATGCTTCCCAATGAGATGATCGTGCGTTCCGCGCGGCGGCACACCGTGCGTGCGAGATGTAGGCGCGCGGCTAATTCCGTTCCGGCGGGCATCACAAATGTTGCGAGCGCTGGGTTTGCAGAATCAACTTCATCGATCCACTTCTCTGACTCCAATACGTCAGTGTCGTCAATGCGGTGAATCTTTGATTGCTGCTTGGCACCCTCGGGCGTTGCGAGGTCTGCACCAATGTCAAAGAGGCGCGATTGAATGGATCCAACGATCGCGTGTAGGCGCTTCTCAAACGGATGTGCCAGATCGCAGGCGCTGAGCACTAGGCCAAGGACCGCATTCAATTCATCGATGGTTCCGTACGCCTCGATGCGCGGATGGTCCTTGGAGACACGGGCGCCACTGAAGAGGCCGGTGGTTCCATCGTCGCCAGTGCGTGTGTAAAGCTTCATGGGCGAAGGGTAAAGGCGGACGGTCCGCGCCGCCATTTGGGCTCAGAAAGCCATTATTGGGACATCCGGCTCCCCGGGTGGCAATTTGACCCATGACAATCCCAATGATCTCCTGAATCTCCGGCGGTAGGGCTGTCCGTATGTCTGTCGGTACGGATAGCCAAAGGTCCGCACCTGTTCGAGTCCAGCCCGCCGGTCTGGAACACCGATCCTTGAAGCCTCGGTGAACTTCAGTGCCGGTCACATCTTGGTTTGGACTCTTCATGCATGCCTACGGGCTGCAGAAAGGCGAGGTAGGTATATGAACCGCCTCATTAAGAAGGGCTTCACGATCGTTGAGTTGTTGGTGGTCGTTTCGATCATCGCGCTGCTCATTGCGATCCTGTTGCCTGCGATTGGTAAGGCTCGAGACGCTGCGCTCGTAACGCAGAGTTTGGGCAATCTCCGCAACCTGAGTGCTGCGTGTAATGCGTACGGGGCTGACTACAACGACCGGCAGTACACCGCTGTGCCTGATGAGGCTGGTATGTACGGCGACGCCATCACTGGCGCCTGCACGGCCATCACTGCTACGCAGTGCATCCCGCAGATGATTCTTGGCTGGGACTCCGGTGGTGGCCTTTGGGGCTACTGGGTCTCTGGGGGCGCGCCGCGCTGCGCTGGTTGGCCTGGCAACTGCGGCAACTTTGTCACGTATGTGCCCTGCGATTTTTGGGGAGCTGCAGCACGTTGGGAAGGCGCATGGCGTCTCACCAATTGCAAGGCGTTCAATACCTATGTCGGCAACAAGTTCTACGACAAGGTCTTCTATGCTCCGAAGGACAAGGTCACGCTGCAGAAGATTGAAAAGTACTTTTCTACTCCCGTGGAGTTCAACTACATCGGTGGTGATTTTGAAACCCCAACATACTGCTGGAGTCCGGCAGCTATGTGGTCACCAGATGTGCTGGCATGGTCACGCAAGACCGGCAACGGTTCTTCCGCAATCTTTGGTGCAAAGCCGACGAAGGCCACCATGCCGGGTGCATTTAAGAGTCCGAGTGCAAGTATGGCTTCGTACCCATCGCTCAAGTGGCGCATGTGGGAGCATCAGTGGCTTCAGAACATGGTGCGCGCCGAAGTGAACCCTGCGTTCTCTACTCCAACTCCTTGGTTCTTTAACCAAGGCTATAACAGTGCCCCGGCAATGCTCGCCTTCGACGGTCACACACAGGTTGTGTCGATCGCCGGTATCCAGCAAGACAATGACTTGGCGATCGCCCAAGCGGCGTCTGCAACTGGAACGGCCGTCGCGAGCGGTGCTTTGTGGTTCGGCTGCGGTGGCGGTGCGAATGGGTATTACAATTCGGCTGCTTACGACATGCTCACCACTGGCGCTGGCGCGTGCAACGCAGGTGTCTTGACGACCGACGGCATCCAAGGCCAAGACATGAAGCGTATCGGAGACTGACTAGGCGCTCGGTGCACGTCACCGAATGCTGTTACTGACTTGATTCTTCCCGCGAGGGTCGCCACGAGGCGACCCTCGCGTGCTTTTTGTCAATGTGAGCACTGTGTAAAGCCTTACACTTCCTGCTTCGAAAGGCACTTCATGCTTGGATCCATCTTGCGCTCAGGCCCATTCGCACTCACTGTTGCTACCGCATGTTGTGCGCTGGCCAACGCTGGGCAAGATGCACCGAAACAGGGCGCGCCGGCTCCTGCAGAACCAGGCAAGGTGATCGAGGGTCCGATCAATGTTTACAGCTGGGCCCCCGCCGACAGCGCGAAGGCTGTTGATGCGAAGGACATTGATCTCGCGAAGGTCTTTGTTGATCTTGGACCAGTGGCAACCCGCTGGTACCAGCACGCGATCACGCTTTCGAATCCGTGGTTTGAAGGTCGCGCACCTGGCCTCCGTGGCAATGATCTTGCCGCTGAGTATCTGGAATTCTGGATGAAGGACGCGGGCCTTGAAGTTGCGTTCCCGGCTATCGGCGCAGATGGCGTGACTCCGAAGGACGGTCCATGGAAGAGTTACCAACAGAAATTTTCGCTCACCGGCGGCGCTGCGAAGGTGGAAGACGGATCATTGACGGCAGGCGGAGCAGATCGCGAGCGCGGCAAAGACTTCTCAGTGCTCGGAATCTCCGGCAACGGAAAGGTGGAGGCCCCCGTCACCTTCGTTGGTTACGGCATCAAGAAGGGCGAGGCGGACTACACGAGCTTTGAAGAGGGCGCGGACCTGAAGGGACGCATTGCGCTGGTCTTCCGCTACGAGCCACTTGATGAGCGCGGTCGTTCCAAGTGGTCATCGCGCCGCTTTAGTGAATTTTCGGCAATGACCACCAAGATTGACGCGCTTGTTGAACGCGGCGCGGTAGGGATCATTTTGGTTTCGCCCCCGGGAGCGCGCGATGGAAAGGTTGCGCTCGAAGATGTTTCCACCAGCCGGTGGGGCCGACCGCTTGATATTCCGATGGTGCAGGTCACCAACGAGGTGGCAGAGCAGATCCTCAAGGCCGGAGCACCAGACAAAGGTTCACTGATGGACTGGCGCAAGCGCGCTGATACCGGCGCAGTGAAGACGGTTGCTCTTGGCGATGGCTCAAAAGTTTCCATTCAAACGAAACTATCGAGCGGCGGGACCCCGACGCAGAATGTTGGCGGAGTGCTGCGCGGTAAAGGCTCCCTCGCTGATGAGTGGGTGGTCGTTGGCGCACACTTCGACCATGTCGGCTACGGCTATTTCGGCACGAGTCCGCAGTACACCGGTCAACTGCACCCTGGCGCTGATGACAACGCGAGCGGATCGTCAGCAATGCTTTGCGTTGCGCAGGCGATGGCGGACATTTACGGCGGCAAAGACGCGCCGAAGGACGCGCGCAGCATTCTGTTCCTAGGCTTCACTGGCGAGGAAAGCGGCCTGCGCGGCTCCCGTTGGTATGTGGAACATCCAACGATTGCCGGCGACAAGATGTCACTGATGGTGAACATGGACATGGTGGGTCGCTTGCGTTCAGATGACCTGAGCGTTGGCGGCATGAATTCCGCAAAGGGAATGATTGACGTGATGCGCCCAATCTTTGAGCGCAGTGGTCTCACGGTGCATGCTGACCCATCGGGTCGCGGGCCGAGTGATCACGCCAGTTTCTACGGAGCGGGCATCCCTGTGGTCTTTATGTACACGGGCAATCATGACATCTATCACACGCCGAAGGACAAGGGCTACACCCTGAATCCCGAGGGTGCCGCCAAGGTGGTTGCGTTGGCAACCGACATCACATCGACCGTGGCCACGCGCCCGGAGCGCCTGGAATTCCAGCAAGATGGCGGGCGAACAGCAGACCGCGGATACGCAGCCGTGCGCTTGGGCGTGATGCCATCCATGAATAATGACGATCGCGCCCCGGGTGCTCCTACAAAGGGCGTGCTGGTTGACGGCGTGAGCACCGATACATCAGCGAGCGAGGCGGGCATCTTGAAGGGCGACATCTTGGTTGCCTGGAATGGCGAAGAACTCGAAGGGGCTGGCGCCATGATGACAAAGCTCCGTGCTCACAAGCCGGGCGATGTTGCCAAGGTGAAGATCTGGCGCGCCGGCAAGGACATTGAACTTGATGTCACACTGCGCGCTGCTAAGCCGAAGGAGTGATGGCGGCGCGGTTGTGCTTGCGGTTACGGCAGAATGACCACGCTGCGTGGTGTTGACGCCGCCGCGCGCGGAATGATGACGATCCCGTCAGGGATCGGTAGATCAATTGGTGCTTGGCCAGCCACCGCAACATGCGCGCGCGTAATGCCAGCAGGCATCTTGATGCGTAATTCGCGTGCGTCGGGCGAGTCCAATTGGGCGCGGACAATCGTGCCGTTTTTCCATTGAATATCGACGGCAACATTTCCACGTGCAATCAGTCCGCGCACGCGGCCATCGCTCCACGCGTGCGGGAGAGCCGGGAGGAGATCAATCCGATGCACAAGATGGCCAGCGCTCCAAGTGCGAATATGGCTCTGCATCAGCATCTCTGCAATGCCGGCAGTGCCGCCGAAATTTCCATCGATTTGGAATGGTGGGTGGTCGTCAAAGAGATTGGGGAGCGTTGAATTCGAGAGGAGCGCGCAGATGTCTGCCCACGCGTGCTCGCCATCATGAAGTCGGGCCCAGAAATTGATCAGCCAGGCGCGGCTCCATCCGGTGTGCCCGCCGCCGTTCTTTAGGCGGAATTCCAGGCTTGCGCGGGCTGCGGCAGCAAGCGCTGGGGTGCCGTCCGCCGTGATGAAATTGGCAGGGTGCAGGCCGTACAAGTGACTCATGTGTCGATGCCCTGGCTCTGTTTCGCCGTACGGCTTTGACCACTCCATGAGTCGGCCATCGACTCCCACCGCAGGCATCGCCAGGTGCTTGAGCGCTTCGGTGGCTTCGGTGGGAAGCGCTTCGTTGCTGCGCCCAAGGATGCGCGCAGCATCAAGATAATTCACCAACAAGTCTCGAGCGATCCACTGGTCCATCGACGTTCCCATGCTGAGATTCGCATGTGAACCATCGGGAAGTATGAATGAATTTTCTGGGCTCGTGCTTGGACCGCTGACGAGCATGCCAGTGGCGGGGTCTTTCACGAGGTAGTCAAGAAGGAATCGCACTGCGCCGTCAAGTGCTGGCCATGCGCGGTCGCGCAGAAACGCGGTGTCGTTGGTGTATTCGTAGTGCTCCCACGCATGGCGCACAAGCCACGCGCCACCGAGCGGGTACATGCCCCATACGGTCTGACCTTCGGGAGCCGTCATGGCCCATGCGTCAGTGATGTGATGACAACACCAACCGCGTGCACCGTAGATATCCTGCGCAGTTCGAACGCCGCGTACGCGGATCTTGTCGAGCAAGTCAATGAGCGGGAGTTCCGTCTCGGCAAGTGCACACGGACCTGCCGGCCAGTAGTTCATCTGCACATTGATGTTGGTATGGAAGTCAGCGTTCCATGGCGCGCGGAAGTGATCGTTCCATATGCCTTGCAAGTTGGCTGGCAAACTTCCTTCTCTGCTTGAGGAAAGAAGTAGATAGCGCCCGTATTGGAAATACAGGGAAATCAGGTCGTTATCCCATTCGGGCTTGCTGCGGAAGCGATTGAGCCGCGCGGGTGTGGACAGGAGTTCTGGAATCACACTCGCTTCGGGTGCAACGCCGCCGAGGTCGAGCGAGACGCGGTCCATGGTCTTTGCAAACCACGCGCTGGCGCGATCACTGAGTGCAGACCAACCGGACGTCGCGCTGCGTAGATCGTTCTCACACTGGAGACTTGGGTCGCTTCCGAAGTAGTCGGTGCGCGCCGCGATGGATATGGTGAGTGATCGCGCACCACGAACTACGGCATCACCTGCTTCTATGGCGACGGTTCCGCCATCTACGCGGAGATCTGCAGTCGCCGCATACTTCACGCCGCCCTGGCCGGTGTGTCCAGTGAATGACAGCCGAACGCCCTGTCGCGTTGGAATGGCGGCATGCGCAGGGATATCAGTCTCAAAGTCGTCGCGATGCATGCGAACACGCATATCTGGAAGAACGCCTTCGCCTTCGACATGTGTATCGATGAGCAACAATTCATCGGGCGCGCTGGCAAGTACTTCGCGCACGATTGAAACGCCGTTGACTTTGAATTGTGCTGCAGCAATTCCACTACGCAACGTCAGTGACCGCCGATATTCCGAAGCGGCGCGCGGTGCATCAATCATGTCAATGGTCAGATCGCCAAGGGTCTGGTGGCTGCGCGGCATCATGTCGCTTGGCAACATGCAATGCTGCTGAATGATTTGCTGCGCTTCGAGCACCTTTCCAGCAAGAGAAAGCGCGCGTGCGGAGCGGAAATACTCGCTTGATTCAGGTGCGGTGCGATCTTCGGCATTTCCTTCCCACACGGTTGCTTCATTGAGCTGCAGGTGTTCGTGGTGAACGCCGCCGAAGACCATCGCGCCCATTCTGCCATTACCAACAGGGAGCGCGTCGGTCCATGCGTTGGCGGGGGTCGTGTACCACAGGTCGGGAAGTTTGCCGGTGACCGTTTCCATTGGCGTCAACTTCATACGACGCGTGCCGACCGGAATCGGCACCATGCGCGCGTGGAGGTCGGGGTCCATCACTGGATCAAACGACGCAAGTTCTGGATGATCGCCAGCACTGATCCACCATGTTCCGGAAAGGTCGAACGCGCACGCTTCGCCTTCGAGTTTCGGTGTGACCTTTGGCGTTCCAACCCAACCGCCGTTACCACCGCTGTCAGTCACGCGGATCGCAATGCGATTCACTCCGGTTCGCAAGATGGATTTTGGCACGGTGTATGCGCGCTCTGTTTGCCAACCGTCGGTGTTTCCAATGCGCGTGCCGTTGAACCATGATTCGTCGGCATCATCAATGTTGCCGGGCGTGAAGACCATGTCGGTGGCGCAGTCGCGATCATCGAGAGTGATTTCGCCCACGTACCAGGCAACGCCGTCGGTGCCGTCGGGGAGCCCGTTTCCCTCCCAGCGACCGGGAATGGTGGTTGGGGTGAGTGCAGCTTCGTGGGCAGGCGTTGTGTTCGAACCCGCTTGAGCAAGCATCGCAATGGCAGCCAGTGTGGCGATCGTCATTTGCTGTGTTCTACCGCTACTCGGGGTTCGATACGCTGCGCAAATGACGACCGCCCCGGCTCCCGCTCCTGTCCCTGCGCATCTCCCGCTCTTTGGTCGCCACGCATTTGTTTGCGGCGCCACGCAAGGGATCGGCAAGGCAACCGCGATCGCCATGGCGGCGGCCGGCGCCACGGTGACGGTTTGCGGTCGGAATGACCAGGGTTTGGTGCGGACCCTTGAGGAATTGCCGAAGCCTGCTGGTCAGAAGCACTGGAGCGTTGAGGTGGATTTCAGCAGCGCCAAGGATGTGGACTTTGCAGCGCGCACTCATCTTGCGAGTGCTGGACCGGTACATATCTTGGTCAACAACACCGGTGGCCCCGCAGCGGGCGCGGCGATCGAAGCCAAGCCAGAGGACTTCACGAAGGCGTTTGAGATGCATCTCTTGGCGAACCACGCGCTTGTTCAGGCCTTCGCGCCGGGAATGCGCGAAGCTGGCTACGGGCGCGTCATCAACATTGCATCGACCAGCGTCGTCACGCCGATCCGCGGCTTGGGCGTCTCCAACACCATCCGCGCTGCGGTGGCGAACTGGGGTCGATCACTGGCAGTGGAACTCGCGCCGTTCGGGATCACTGTGAACACCATTCTTCCAGGCTTCACACGCACAGCTCGGTTGGCTTCGCTCTTTGAAGGACGCGCACATCGCGCGGGCACTTCGGCGCAAGAAGTGGAAGCGGATGCACTTCGAACCGTACCCATGGGTCGCCTTGGCACGCCGGAAGAAATTGCTGCGGTGGCGGTGTTCTTGGCATCGCCCGCCGCCTCGTACCTGACTGGCGTGAATCTTCCGGTTGATGGCGGACGATTGGCGCTCGGATGAGTGTGCTCCGTCGAATGACTGTGATTCCTGCAGCGGCTTCGAGCTTCACGGTGCGTCATATGAAGCGCTCCGAGGGCGTACTGGTGTTGGTGGCAACGCTTGTTTGCTGGTCGACAGTACCGCTCTTTGTCAGGCATCTTGCCGGTTACATCGATCATTGGACGAACAATGGATGGCGCTATGGCGCGAGTGCTTTGTTCTGGCTTCCGGCCGTCGTGTGGGCGCTTTCGCGCGGGATATTGCCGCGCACCATCTGGCGCGCAGCATTGATTCCTGCAGTAGCGAATACGGTGGCGCAGGTGGCGTTCACTGCGGCACACAGTTACGTGAATCCAGGGCTACTCACATTCGGTCTCCGCATGCAGTTAGTTGCCGTGGCGATCGGTGCATACTTGCTCTTTCCTGCGGAGCGCGCCACGATCGCTTCCGCGCGATACCTCGGCGGGCTTGGCCTACTAATCTGCGGTGTGGCGGGCGTGCTGCTCGGTGGCGGCAACATTCTGGATGGCTCATCCGCGATCGGTGTGCTACTTGCAGTGTTCGCTGGATTTGGATACGGCGTGTACGGACTCGCAGTCCGCAAGTTTATGTATGGCTATCACCCAGTCTTCGCGTTCGGCGTGATCGCGCTCTATACGGGCGGAACGTTGGTAGCGTGCATGCTGGCATTCGGGCGCGCGCACGGTGCGGAGGTGTTTGACCTTGGCTCAAACGAGCTGTGGTCGCTCGGACTCAGCGCCTTCTTTGGAATTGCGATTGGACACGTTCTCTACTACACGGCCATCGACCGTATGGGAGTGGCTACCACGGCAGGAGTGCTGCAATTGCAGCCATTTATCGTGAGTGCGTTCAGTGCGGTGTTCTTTGGCGAGGTGCTCTCGGGCAAGCAATGGGGAGCTGGAGTTGTTGCGATTGTCGGTGCAGGGCTCGTACTTTCTGCTCAGAAAACTGCAGAACGAAAGCGCGCAGCGAAGACTGATCAATGACCGATTGATGATGAAGCTGCCGGCGCTACGGTGACATCCGCTTCAGCAGTCTTTCGACCAAGCATCAGGGTGTGAACATCGGGATCGGCGATGGCTTTCTTTGGTTGGAAGGTTGTTTCGATGACGTATTCCGCGGTTGCACCGGCTGCAATCGTGTGCGTGTCGCGGGCGTCTTTGTATTCATCGCGTTGCTTTGCTGCTGCAGCACGCTCTTCGGCAGTACGGGGGAGAGACGCCTGCGGCCAACGGTCTTCACCGTTGGTTACCGCAATTTCTATCGGAACAGTTCCAGTGCCCGCGTTGCGCACGGTGACCACCGTTCGCCACGGATCGCCTTCCTTGGCGGGTGCTGTGTACTGTGCTGATTCAACCTTGATTTCTGGAATTGCAACGCTCAAGAACCATTGGTCGACGAACGCGTCGTAGGCGGCAGCGTCCTTCGCGAACGGTCGCATGGCGACTATGAAATCCTGCAGCAACGGGTAGTCAGGGCCGTCCTTGAACTTGCCGATAAAGGCGCGCAGGCCTTCGTCCATCTTGTCATCG
>JAPLMU010000087.1 GCA_026386795.1 Planctomycetota bacterium | reverse complement strand
GTAAGTGCCCCTTCATTGCAGCAAACTCTCGCCCAGCCGACGACACCACCACCAACCGCGCGTGGTGGCCCAATCAACTTGATATCACGGTGCTGCAACGGAACTCGCCGATGGCTGACCCCATGGGCCCGGCCTTCGACTATGCCAAGGAGTTCAAGTCGCTTGATCTTCATGCACTGTGCGCGGACCTGCGCGCGCTGATGACTGACTCGCAATCCTGGTGGCCCGCCGACTACGGTCACTATGGCCCGTTCTTCATTCGTATGGCATGGCACAGCGCTGGCACGTACCGCATCCGTGACGGACGTGGTGGCGGCGGCGCAGGCATGCAGCGGTTCGCGCCGCTGAACAGTTGGCCTGACAACGTCAACCTGGACAAAGCCCGTCGCCTGCTCTGGCCGATCAAGCAGAAGTACGGCAAGAGCATTTCATGGGCGGATCTCTTTCTCCTCACTGGCAACGTTGCGCTGGAGTCGATGGGATTCAAGACCTTCGGATTCGGCGGCGGTCGCGCTGATGTATGGGAGCCAGACACCACCTACTGGGGCGGTGAACGCAAGTGGCTTGCCGACGAGCGCTATACCGGCGACCGCGAACTCGATAACCCACTCGCCGCCGTGCAGATGGGTCTCATCTATGTGAACCCCGAAGGCCCGAACGGCAAACCCGATCCGCTCGCCTCCGCGCGCGACATCCGCGAAACCTTCGCACGCATGGCCATGAACGACGAAGAAACCGTTGCGCTCATCGCCGGCGGTCACACCTTCGGCAAGACGCACGGCGCCGCTGATCCAAGCAAGTTTGTTGGACCGGAGCCTGAAGCTGCGCCGCTGCAACAGATGGGCCTTGGCTGGAAGAACAGCTTTGGAACCGGCAATGCCGGCGACACCATCTCCAGTGGCCTCGAAGGCGCGTGGACGGCAACGCCCACCACGTGGGACAACAGCTATTTCGAAACCCTGTTCGGCTACGAATGGAAACTCACCAAGAGTCCTGCCGGTGCGCATCAGTGGATCCCCACCGATGAATCTGCAGCCACCACCGTACCGGATGCGCACAACCCTACGAAGCGCCACGCGCCGATCATGCTCACCACCGATCTTGCGATGCGTATGGATCCAAACTACGAGCCGATTTCGCGTCGGTTCCTCAAGAACCCCGAGCAGTTTGCGGATGCCTTTGCGCGCGCGTGGTTCAAGTTGACGCACCGTGACATGGGTCCGGTGGTTCGTTACCTCGGGCCGCTCGTTCCGAAGGAAGTGCTCATTTGGCAAGACCCAGTGCCGGCCGTGACGCACGCGTTGGTGACTGCGCAGGATGTTGCAGTGCTCAAGGCGAAGGTGCTCGGCGCAGGTCTCTCGGTTGCGCAGTTGGTATCCACAGCGTGGGCCTCCGCGTCCACCTTCCGCGGCACCGACAAGCGTGGCGGCGCCAACGGCGCGCGCATTCGCCTTGCACCGCAGAAGGATTGGACGGTCAACAATCCTGCTGAACTCGCCAACGTTCTCAAGTCGCTTGAAGCGATTCGCAGTGAATTCAACACCGCACATGCCGCAAGCAAGAAGCAGATTTCGATCGCCGATCTCATTGTGCTTGCCGGATGCGCCGCTATTGAGCATGCAGCGAAGGCTGCTGGCGTTGCAGTGACGGTTCCGTTTGCTGCAGGCCGTACGGATGCATCGCAAGATCAAACCGATGCGCATTCGTTCGCAGTGCTTGAGCCAACCGCGGACGGTTTCCGCAATTATGTTGGCGCGGGAAATGCAGCGCCGGCTGAATATCTGCTGGTCGACAAGGCGTCCCTGCTGACGCTCACCCCACCAGAGATGACCGTACTCATCGGCGGCCTGCGCGTCTTGGGCACCAACTTCGACCACTCTAAGTATGGCGTATTCACCGCACGCCCCGGAGCGTTGACGAATGATTACTTCGTCAATCTCCTTGACATGCGAACAACGTGGACACCAACATCTGCGGCCGAGGAAGCCTTTGAAGGCCGCGATCGCAGCACTGGCAAGGTCGAATGGACCGCCACCCGCGTCGATCTGGTCTTCGGATCAAACTCACAACTCCGCGCGCTTGCCGAGGTGTACGCCAGCGCCGACGCCAAAGAGAAGTTCGTGCACGACTTCGTTGCCGCCTGGACGAAGGTGATGAACTTGGATCGATTTGATGTTCACTGAATTGCCCGTTTCGCCAACGCGGTGATCTCTTTGAGGAATCGGTCGAGCCCACACGAAAGACGTGTTGTGCTCGCGGAGTCCGTCGGCACTCGCGACACCAACACGTGGCGCGTGGCGTTCGCTAATTCGCCGCAGACGTCGAGGCGATCGAACGCTCGCGCTCCCGGATTGGAAGTCAACTTGATCTCAATCACCCACCGCTCGCCTGCGCAGTCAAGAACCAGGTCCGCTTCATAGCCATCGCTGGTGCGAAGATGCGTTGCACTATGACGAGCACCGAGTGCGTTCAGCAGTCCGAGCGCTTGTTCGATGACGAACGCCTCCCAACTCGCACCGATCGCCGGGTGCGTGAGTAACGAATCACCATTCTCGATGCCCAGCAGACTGTGCAAAATTCCGCTGTCCCTCCACAACAATTTTGGCGCCTTCACCAGACGTTTGCGCATATTGCCGTGAAACACCGGGAGCCGGCGCAACAGAAAGATTCCTTCAAGAAAGTCTGTGTAACTATTGATGGTCTGATAGGAAAGCCCCATACTCCGCCCGATTTCTGATGCGTTCCATTGCTGACCGTTGGTGAGTGCGAGCATTCGGATGAGTCGCATGGTCGTCTGTGGCGTGCATGACAGCCCGAGATTTGGGAGGTCGCGCTCGGTAAGTAAACGCACATAGTTCGATTCCCACTCCGAAAATGCACGCAGTCGCTGAATGCCGCCATCCGGAAATCCACCACACAGCCAACTGCGATCGCGCATCGGTTTTGTTGAAAGCTCACTCAAAAGGAGTGGAGTGAGTTCGAGCACTGCCATTCGCCCCGCGAGCGATTCGCTCACTGAAGTCATGAGTGACGGGGCAATTGAACCGAGTAGTAGAAATCGACCATTGCGACGCCGCTTCGCATCAATCGCCCCACGTAGGCGCGGGAAAATCGCTGGCCATGACTGCGCTTCGTCAAGAATGACCAACGATCGACCTTCACAGAGTTGATCCCACTTCATGTCGAGGCGGAGACGATCACGTTCCTGTTCGAGGTCGAAATACTCCCCACCGAGCGACTTTGCAAGCGTTGTCTTGCCACACTGGCGCGGACCAACAATGACCGCTGCCGGCCAGTGGGCGAGCGACGATCGGAGCAGCGGCAAGGCGAGGCGCTTGATCATCCTTGCAATATACCATTTGATTTCTAATTTGCAAGAATTAGATCTTGCCTAGCCTCGGCCATTTCAGCCGCAAAGACCGGATCCTTGCGTGCTTAGGGCCCACCCCGCCTACTTACGCAGTGCGGCAGCACTATCAATCTCCTGCCGCGTTGCGATCGGCACGTAGCCAATCTCGAAACCCTTCGGCGGCTGCACGATTTGCGCCGGATCAAGCTTGGCGAGCACCCCCACTGTTGGCGGCGCGAGGTACTCGCGATCCTTGGTCCACTCACGGTGCATCTTCTCCACAAGCACCTGAATGCGCTCACGCTCTTCCTTGGTGATGTCCGCATGCTGCATCGCAGGCTGATCGGCAAAGCGATACCAGTAGTACGTGACGACGCTGCCATCGCCAAGATGCGCTTGGAACGGGCCGGCTGCAGGCCCAGGCAATTTCCACGCGCTCTGTGCATCGTCTGGAGTGTCGTACGGCGCCTCTGCCTCCTCGCGCGGGCGATCGAACTTGACGCGTGCGAGCCCGGTTGAACTCGGCACATCCTTCGCAGCCGCCACCACCCACTGCGATTTCTTCTCATTCGTCTTCAGTTTGAAATACTCCGGCAGCGCTACCAGGTCACCCGCGGGCGAAGACATGCGCTGCACGCGCGATGCATCCCACTCATATCCATACGTTGTCGGATCGGCAGAGATTGGCTTTCCAAACGACTTCCACGCGAGACCGATCTTCTTGTCCTTCGACGCACCATCGGGATAGATCTGCCACGTGGAGTCGCCCTCAGAGCGAAACTTCTGCACGTATTCACCAGCAGGATTCACCGCCCCACTCGCCTTTGCTCCGCCATCGAACCACGCCTTCACCGCGTCCCACATCGCTGACTTCTTGTAACTGGTCAACCGATGCAACACGACGGTCTTTCCATCCGCGCCCACCGGAAACCGCGTCGGCGCCACGCGCGCAAATGAATCGCCCTTCGCGTCGACCGCCAGCATCGCTGGCACGTACTGCGTCTCCATTTGAAACGCTTTGTTCGGGTCCGACGGGCGCGAGTCCAACAACAGCCCCGCGTACTTCGCATCAACCTCCGCGGAGTGTGACCAGAAGTACGGCGTGAAGAAACACACCGGCCCCTTGAAATTGCGCGTGTTTAAGAACAGTGTCCAGCCGTTGTCACCACTGGGAATGTTCGTGTCACCAGTTGTTGGTTTCGCCGCAATGAGTGGCAGCGGCAAGTATCCATAGCCAAACAAATCACCGCGCGTTCCCTGCGCGATATTCAGCCCGTCAATTGGAAACAAGAGCCACGGACTGAGTTGCGCAACTCCGTAGAGACCAGCGGGCTTCTTCCAATCGCCCGCGCCGTGTGCGGGCCCGTTGGCGATCTCCGTAAAGTTGACCGCCACTCCGCCCATGATGAACTTCGGTGTTTCCGTTGGAAACCGAGTATCGCGCCACCAACCGAGCCCGCCCTCGATGTCGGAGTAGAGATCCTTCGGCGCAGCGCCTTCGTACTGCGCGTGCATCCACGTACCGAACAATCCCGTCTGAAAACGATGCCCCGGATAGTGTTCAAGCAGCGGCCACGCCGCGGCGTACAAGGAAAATCCCGCATTGAATTCCGCAGGCACCTGCTCGCAGCCAACCAGCATGTAGCCCGCCATCTCGGCGTTCTGCGGTGCAGTGGTCTGCGGCGAAGCTTTCTGCGTCGAAACTTTCTGCGGCGACGCGGTCGTCACCTTCGCCTTCTCTTGCGCCATCGCGGCGACTGTGAGTGCGAGCGGCAGCAGCGCGGCAAGCGTGATCGTATTCATGCGACAAGTATCCCACGGAACGCAACCATTCGCCCGCGATCAGTCACAGCAATATCTTCGCCATCACCACGATCACCACAATCGCCACCACATCCAGAATGAGTCCCGCGCGCATCATGTCGCGACTGCGGACGCGGCCCGTGGCATAGACCAACGCGTTGGGCGGCGTTCCAACTGGCAGCGCAAATGCCCAACTCGCCGCAAAGACCGCCGGAATCACCAGCGTCTCTGGCTTCACGCCAAGACCCGGCGCCAGGCCGCCCACGATCGGCACCGCCATCGCTGCCAGCGTGGTGTTCGATGCCACTTCACTGCTAAACACCAAGAGCGTCACCATGATGGCGAGCACCGCCAGCGACGGCAGCGTTCCGGCCGAATGAATGATCGTTCCCAGCGACGTGGAAAGCCCGGTGCGCTGCATCGCATCGGCAAGGCACAATCCGCCGCCGAAGAGAACCAACACGCGCCACGGAACTTTCGCAAACGCTGCGCCGTCAAGAATGCCGCGCCCGGGTCGATCCTTGCTCGGCACCATGAAGAGAAGTACCGCTGCGCCCACGCCGATGGTTCCATCTTTCAACGATGGCAACAGTTTGGCGTACAGCGGCTGGCTCACCCACGCCGTCACCGCGAGCACAAAGATTCCGAGTGCAATCCATCCGTCGCGGCTCACAGGCTGATTGCGATGGTCACCCGCTGGTACCGAAATGCCGCGCGCGGGAAACAGCCAAACGCCGAGCACTGCAATCGCAATCGGTAGAAACACCGCGGTCGTCGGCACGCTGAAGCGCAGCCACCGAACGAAATCCATCTCCACGCCATTCTTACGAAGCCACTCCACGGCGATCGGATTCGGCGGACTGCCGATGATGGTGAGCGCGCCACCGATACTCGATGCAAACGCGATGCCAAGAAAGAGCGAAGTACCAAAGCGCCCGGCCGCTGCGCGACCCGCGTCATCCGTTGCGCCGCTTCGTGCGCGCGCGGCGAGTGCCACCGCCAGCGGCAACATGGTAGCAGTGGTTGCTAAGTTGCTGACAAACGCGCTCATCAGTGCAGTTGCAAGCATCACGGCGGTCAACACGCGCAGCGGTGATGTGCCCGCGCGCCGCACGAGCCACGAAGCAAAGCGTGAAGACATGGCGGTTCGTTCGAGCGCGAATGCAAGCAACGCGCCGCCGCCGAACAGAAAGATCACGTCGTTTGCAAACGGCGCGGCAATCTCCGCGGGTGTGCCGATCCCCAGGACACCAAGCGCTACCAGTGGAATGAGCCCGGTAACTGCGGGTTCAACAGCAAGTGTCACCCACCACGTGGCCATCAGCGCAAGCAGCGCGAATACCCATGTTGCATCCGGGGCAAGACCCAGGCTCGGGCCGGCAAACCACGCCACCGCTGCAAGCGCGGGGCCAACAACCAGCCCAAGCCGCTCGACAAATGGTGATCCAATCTCCAGCTCCCCCGCGAGTTCTTCGTCCTGCGATTGCGTGGGCTGTGCCATCGGCGGTAAGGGTAGCGGAGCCGGATGGGGTCAAAAGTTCACAAATTCATCCATAAGGGGGCTTGCCCACCAGCAGATCCACAATAACCTCGACCTACTCGCTTCACCCAACGACCCTGACTCCAAGGAATGTGTTCGTGCTGATCAACCACCGCTGCGCACAACTCGCTTTCGCTATCGCCGCCACCGTCACTGCATGCGCTTATGCAGAAGTGCCCGCCCCGTACAACGTCGCGGCCGGCCAAGCGGCGCAGGTCACGGTGCGCATCACCACCACCAATAGTTCCGGCACGCAGTTCAGTGAAGACTCGATGATCGTGCCCGTCACTGGCATCGGTAGTTTCGGGTTGCTCCCGAACACGCCGCCCTTCACATTCGCGGAAATGAAGGCCGGTTCCAAGCTGAATTTCGGCGGCGGCGTCTTGCACTTCCAGCTCCTCTGCACTGTGCTCGGGTGTGTCCCGGTCACCGTGAATCTGAGCGCCACCACTGCCACCATGATCGCCAACACCGGCGCATCAATCATCGGCTCCGGTCGCGCCGACTTTGGTACCACGTGGAACCTGAGCGGCAGCTATGTGACCACTACGCCGTTCTCATCGTCCCCCGGCACGCTTGATGCCACCTCTGTTGCCCCGTTCGGTACCACGTTCACCTTCGACGCCACCGGATTCATTGGCAGGCAACTCACGATCGGCGCCATCGAAGGCGACCTCGATCCTTCCAGCTTCCCCGCCGGCACCACTGCGCGCATCCGCACAACGGTCAGCTTTGGCAACACATTCATTCAGGGTCCGTACTACCTCGGGCCACCGCCGAGCTGCGGCACTGGTGAGCCGTGCAACACGCCGCACAGCGGAAGCGGCTGCGCCAACTCCGCATGTTGCGCGCTTGTGTGCAGCATTGACCCGCCATGCTGCACCGTTTCGTGGGATTCACTGTGCGTGAATATCGCCGTGGAGCGTTGTGGTCTTGCGCCTGAGAACGACCACTGCAACGCTGCCCGCCCACTCGGCTTCGGTCGCTATCCCTTCACAACATTGAACACGGATACCGACGGCCCGCCCCTCATTTCTGAGTGCGCAGACCCCGCAACCGGCGGCCTATTCACGAACGATGTGTGGTTCCGCGTTGTGCCCCCAGTGAACGGCGGCTTGGCGGTTTCCACCTGTAATCACTCGGGCTTCGACACCAATATTGTCATCTACGGTTCGTGCGGCGGAGTTCCGCTTGCCTGCAATGACAACGACTCCGTCTGCAACGGAGGCACCTCGCGCTTGATCGTTCCGTGCACGGCGGGTGAGCTCTACTTGATTCGCGTCGGTGGCAAGGGAGTGACCGGCACTGGCGAAATCGATATCGCACTCGGCGACCCGGCGCCGATCCCGGATGGTCTTGCCGTGCAGTGGCCTGCATCACAAGGTGGCAACAACCACTGGTACGCGGTGTACGCACTCGAAGGCAGCAAGACGTTCAACGAGGCGAAGGCCACGGCGATCGCGCTCGGTGGTTACCCCGCAACCATCACTTCGGCTGCGGAGAGTGAGTTCATTCGTACCCGCGCAACCCCAACGCTCCTCGGCGGTCCAACCGCCTTCGGACTGGTGCAAGCGCCGGGCTCCGCGGAGCCTGCTGGTGGTTGGGGATGGTCAAACGGCGAACCACTCGTCTACACCAACTGGAATCCTGGCGAACCCAACAACGTCGGCAGTGAGAAT
>JAPLMU010000118.1 GCA_026386795.1 Planctomycetota bacterium | reverse complement strand
GAAAGCACCGGATCCGCACTGTTTGCAGTACCGAGGGCATGCAGACGCTCTTCAACTGCACTGCGCGCCATGGCAAGGTGACCACCGAATGCACCCTCGCCCGCTCGCGCGGGACGAGTGGACATGGTCATCGTGGTACCGCCGCGGAACTCAGTCTCAAAGATGTCTCCACCGCGACCGAGCGTCGCAGTGATGCAGATGATCGCCACAACAATGGCTCCACCCCAGAAGATGAAGCGGTAGCGCAACCAGTCGACAGTCGGATGCAGTGCGCGCGAGATAGCGGGCACCACGATCGGCAGCATCGGCATGGTCTTCGCCTTGAGACCGAGCGCGTAGAGGCGCAGGAGAACCTGCGTCACTATCAAGCCGGCGGCAAGTGTGCTGAATACACCGATACCCATGACGAGCGCAAAGCCCTTCACTTCGGAACCAGCGAACCAGTACAGAACAACCACGACGATCAAGTGCGTCATATTGCCGTCGATGATCGCCGTTCGAGCGCGGCGCATGGCCGTGTCAATGGCGTCAAGAAGCGGCTGCTTGCGGTCAACGAGTTCTTCGCGAAGACGCTCGTAGATAAGCACATTACTATCAACTGCGATACCCAAGTTCAGCGCGATTCCGGCTAGACCGGGCAGCGTGAAACTGGCATCGACCAGTGACATTGCGTAGAAGATGATCAGCGCATTCACCAGGAGCGAGATGTTCGCGATGATTCCTGGAATGAAGTAATAGAGCGCCATGATGGCGAAGGTCGCAGGCACCGAAATCATCACGCTATTCAAACCGCGCTGCAGGTTGTCCTTACCCATCGCCGGTCCAAGCACGCTGACGGAAACTGGTTCCGGAGAGAGTCGCGCACCGAGCGAGCCCGATGCAAGGACGCGTACGAGGTAGTCAATTTCCTTCTCGCTGAAGTTGCCGCTGATCTGTCCGCGGTCATTGATCTTCGAGTTGAGGTTGGGTGCCGTGTAGACCTGGTTGTCCAGGACGATGGCCATGGGCTGACCAACACTGGCGCCAGTGAGGCGACCCATCTCGACGCCACCGGAATCATCAAGTTCGAAACTGACGGCAACGCGACCGAGTTCGTCGCTCGTGCGGCCAACGCGCTTCATCGACCATTCCTTGCCGCCCGGCTCGTGAGTCAGGCTGCGGTCTGGGGTGATCCAGAGAAGGATGTAGATGGACTTGTCCGGTCCGGATCCCGCGGTCAATCCACGGCTCGAAGCGAAGAATCCAGCTGGATTGGCTTCAAGTGCCTCGCGCTGCGCTGGCGTGCTCGCCCACTCATCAATGCTGTTGATCTTGAACCAGCGAGCCACCGGACTCTCAGCCGCGAGCGGACCACCCTGCGCAAGTTGCTTGCGGAGCTCTTCAATATTCACGCCGAGCGAATTCTGCGTGGTAACGGCGATATGGAAGTCCAACACGCCCGCGCCCTTCAAGAGGCGCTTCAAGTCTTCCGGATCATCAAGCACGGTGCGGAGCGCGGCGTACGCGTCATGGCTCACCAGAGCAGCGTCGATCTCCGTCGCGGCGGATGGGAATTCAGTCTTGAGTTGCGCAACAGCAGTGGCGCGATCGCCACCCTTCTTAGCCAACTCTGGGAGCGCAACAATGCGTGTCCAGCGACTCGATGTCAACGCGCCGGTTTGCACCTTGGCGCGCTGCGCGTCGTAGGCGACCTCGGCTGTCGCTGCAGTTTCTGCGAGCACATCAAGATCAGCGCCCTGCTTACCCGCAGCAACGGCCGCGTCGTAGGCAGCGCGACCGTCACGCGCCGCAGACCACATCGCCTGAAGCTTGGTGAGTTCGGCAGCGCGAGCGGCATCACCCTTGGCCAAATCAACGGCCTTGCCATCGGCAAGCGCGGTGTTGAGTTCGCGCGGCGTGAGACGCGCCTTGGCGAGCAACGCATCAAGCGCGTCTGTGTACGCCTTCTGAGAAACGCGGACCTCGTCGCCTGGAAGCGGCATGACCACTTCGATGCGATCCTCGCCCTGCGGCGTCATGGTCAAGTCGAGCACACCCTGCGGATTTACGCGGTTTTTCAGCGTCTTGATTGTCTGCTTGAGCAGTTCTGACTTCGTTGCAGAATCTGATCCAGCCGGCATATTGACCGAGTAAATCAAGCTCACGCCACCGCGCAAATCGCGGCCCAGCTTGATTTTCTGCGCAGGCGGCATGATGGCGATGACCATGATGACGCATGTTGCAGCGATGACGGCGACATCAAGAATCGTGCGCTTGAGTGGCGCGAATGCCTTGCGGACTCCCGCAATGTAAATGACAAGAAGTAGCGGAAGGATCAGCGTGTGGAAGAGCAGGTGCATCGTGTTCTCAGTGGTGCCGCGACGTGGGCGAAATGCAATAACGGTGTAGTGTCGATCAGGCCGCAGTGTCCTGTGGGATCACTTGCGAGATCGAACTCTTGGTGAAAGTAATGCGGGTATTTGAGGTCTCGTCGACCTTCAAGATCAGGGAGTCGTCCTTAAGCTCGACCACGGTGCCAACAATGCCGCCGATGGTCAGCACCTTGTCGTGCTTCTTGATGTTGCTCAAGAGATCGGAACGCTTCTTCTTCTCGCGACGTGCGTTGATGAATGAGAAGAGGATCATGGCGCCGAGGAGCACCACCATCATGATCATGAATCCGCTGCCACCGGATGCCGACGGCGCAACAGTTCCGCCGGCTTCTGTTGCGGCGGCCGACGCGGCCGGAGCAGGTGCCCCGGGGAGGGAAGGGCCATCGGTTTGTGCGAGGAGTGTCAGTGCGGTCAGGGTCGGGGTGATCATGTTTGCTCGTCAGTACTCGAATGCGCCTCGCCGGAGCCGATACACGGCCATGCGACGAGGAGCGAAGACCACGCATCTTCACGGATCGCAGTTCGGATGTCCAGCATAAGCCGCTGGAAGTGCCGGATGTTATGGGTACTCACCAATGTTGGCCCAAGCATTTCCTCGGCCATAAAGAGGTGCCGGAGGTAGGCCCGGCTGAACCCCCCGGCGCACGCTTCGCAGTCGCAGGAGGGGTCGATTGGCAGAGAATCTTCGGCAAATCGCGCATTTCTAAGGCGAATTGGGCCTTGAGGCGTGAAAGCGTTGGCATTGCGACCATTGCGGGTGGGCAGGACGCAATCGAACATATCCACCCCGGCGGCCACCGCCATGAATATGTCGCGTTCGTAGCCAACGCCCATTAAATATCTTGGCCGATGGTCCGGAAGGAGCGGCGTGGTGAATTCCACCACCGTTCGGATGGCATCGGTGCCCTCCCCAACCGCCACGCCTCCGATGGCATATCCGGGAAGATCATGAGCGCACACGCCTTCGACAGAACGCCGGCGCAGGTCAAGATTGGTAGCGCCCTGCACGATGCCGAAGAGCGCCTGGTCCTGACTTCGGGCATGCGATCGAACGCAGCGGTCAAGCCATCGCAGCGTTCGCTCGTGCGCTTCTTCCATGCGTAGCGCATGATCAACAACGCCGCGGGTGCGAGCGAGGCGTCGCTCGTCGGTGTCCTCGGCGGGGAGCGCAGCGGGAGCGCAGTCGTCGAAGGCCATGATGATGTCGGCACCAATCTGATTCTGAACGCGCATGCTTGACTCTGGTCCAAGGTGCACTTTCGAGCCATCGATGAAGCTGCGGAAGGTGACGCCCTCTTCACTCAAGACGGCGGTGTCACTCATGCTGTACGCCTGGTAGCCGCCGCTATCAGTGAGGATCGGGCCATTCCAGCGCATCATGCGATGTGTGCCGCCAAGGCGCTCAATGCGATCGCCGCCGGGACGAAGGAACAGGTGGTACGCGTTGTTCAAAATGATTTGACTGCCGGTGCCGCGAATCTGCGCGGGCGTCAGGCCCTTCATGGCTGCTGCGGTGGCAACCGGCATGAATGCTGGCGTGTCGAACGATCCGTGCGGAGTCGTGACGCGTCCGAGGCGTGCGTGATTCGCCGTGGACCGTGCAAGAATTTCAAACTGAAGCGCACTCACCGCGGCTTCCGACTCGCATCGCGCAGCACGCGCTTCTCGCTTTCAGAGAGGGATTGCAAGCCCCGCGCAGAAATCTTGTCGAGGATGCGATTGACTTCAGTGCTCGAAGCAGAGCCCTGCACGCTGCCGCGCTTTACTGCAACGCGCGCGCGGGCCACCTTGCTGGTTGGGTCGTATTGGCCGAGGAAGTCAAAGAAGCCATGCAAGTGATTCGGGTTACGGACAAGCCAGAACCCGGCGAGCGCGCCACCGATGTGCGCAGCTTCACCACCTGCGTTTGTCCAACCGAAAATCACCGCGAGCAATGCAAATACAAGCAATCCGTATGCCAAGACACCCAGGCGCATGGGGATGACAAAGAACAGCAATACGGTGGCATTCGGTGCCAGGTATGCGGCAGCCATGATCACACCAAAGACGCCAGCTGATGCGCCGACCAGCATGGTGTTCGGATCATTGAAGAGCAGTCCAGGCAAATGGAACGATGGCCCGAACGCTGCTTGACCGCCGATCGCGAGGCCGTTGAGAATCAGATACATCAGTGCACCAGCGACGCCGCACAAGAGATAGAACGCCACATAGCGCTTCTTGCCGAGATAATTCTCAACCATTCCGCCAAAGAAGAACAGCGTCATCATGTTGAAGAGCACATGATTGAGGTTGGCATGTAGGAATTGGAATGTGACGAATCGCCATACTTGAAAACCAGAGACGCCCAGCACCGGATCTGATGCATAGACGGCGCGTGCGGTGGAGAAGTAGCCAAGGCGCGTGAGTGGTCGTTCCTTGCGGTAATCCACCTCGGCAACCACGTTGTCGCGGCCAAGTACCGCGTAGCCGCGCGCCACTCCTGGGGCAACATCGACGGGCTTGGTGAGCGCAAACTCGCTGCGGTCGATCAGGCGAATCTGCCCCGCAGAGGCGCCGGGCATCAGCTGACTTGCAACGGGCTCGTTCGTCCATGGAAGAAATCCGTCGATCACGAACACCGCGACGCAGATGGCGATGATCCACGTTGTCGCTGACCAGCCCGACGCGCGCGCGTATGCGGGGGGCGTGGAAGCGTCGGGTCGGTAGTACGGTCGGTCCTGGATGCCCATAGGTAGAACGCGAGAAGATATCGGAAAGACGGTGTCCGCCGCGGCGCTTAGCTCTGCGATCGACCGCGCCGACGCTCAGTGGCGCGCGCAAGCGTTGCGCGCTCAGTCGCCGAGAGCCGATCGGCGCCCTCGCGAGCGATCTTCTCGAGGATGGCATCAACGGCGCGGTCTTCCACAGCAAGTGCCTGCCGTTCGCGTTCGGCTTGCTCGCGTTCGGCGGCGACTTCACGCTCTTGGGCGTCATCGTGAACAGCCATCCATGACGGTCGTGCGGCGGCGACCGAGTCCCCTGCTCGCAGCCGCCACAAGACAAATGCGGCGAATCCCGCACACGCAATCGCCACAGTGAGAAGCGTGCTGAAATCGCGCACAATGGCAACGAGGCCAGCGGTTGAAGCAGTGGCGAGCGTTGCAACGGCGGCAATCCGCGGCGTTTCGTACTCACCGCGGCGGCGCAGGATGAACGCCTCCATGGCGCGACCGCCGTCAAGGGGAAGCATGGGGAGCAGCGCCAACAGCGCCAATTGCGCGCCGGTCCAATGGGTAATCCACAGTGCGTCGATCCACCAGACGTGCGGATTACTAAGCCACGATGCGGAGATTGGGTCCGGCAGACCAGCGCCGATCCAGTCGCCAGTCACCATGCCGAGCGCGATTCCCATGGCGGCGAAGGCCACGGCGGAGACGGCTGTTCCGACGGCTGCGGAGAGAAGCGCGGCAAGCCAGCCGGGTGCGGGATCGATTCCTTGCAGGCTGCCGAGGGGCCACAACACGACATCGGCCGCGGAACCACCCGAAGCGCGCACCACTAGGGCACGCGTGGATTCACGCAGGAATACCAAGAGAAACAGCGCTCCCACCGCCATGCCGACCGTACTTGCGCCGTGTACCGATGACTCCGTGTACCGATGACTCCTCGGCTGGACCGTACGAGCCGCGCAACACCACAATCAGCGCGTAGGCGATGAATGTGAAATGCACCCGGAAGTGGATGCCCGCGATCGGAAAGAGCGGCAACGACCACGCCAGTGGATTGGACGCAGAGGGCGCTGATCGTTCCCAGGTCATGAGTTCAACTCCGGGGATCCCATTGGCGCGGCTCCGCTGCCGGAAGCGCCATGTTTCCAAAGCGTGAATGCGCCGAGGGTCTTGCCGTCAATGAGTTGGCCTCGGGTGATCATGGTCTCCACGTCGGCGACTGAGCGCTTCACGACCTCCGGGTGATCATGGTCTCCACGTCGGCGACTGAGCGCTTCACGACCTCAATTTGTTCGCCAACTTCAAGGCGCTGGGGTACGGGCGTCAGGCCAGTTGCTTCGAAGACGTACATGCGTTCATCGGCGAAACCAGGGCTTGTGAAGAAGACACCAACGGGGCGAATATGCGCTGCGGAGAATCCGGTCTCTTCCTCGAGTTCACGTGCGGCAGCGAGCGCAGGGTCTTCGCCCGGCTCCAACTTTCCAGCGCAGAACTCATCAAGCCACGTGCCGACCGCCACGCGCCAATTGCGGATCATGACGAGGCTGCCGTCGGCGAGCACCGGGATCACCGTCACCGCGCCGGGATGCCGAACAATATCGCGGACGATGACGCGACCAGCATCGTCGCGAAATGTGACGCGCTCCACGGCAAACACGCTGCCCCGGTGAATGGGGGTACGGTCGTAGGCAACACGGGGCGGAGGCAGGCCGGGAGTTCCATCCATGGGATCTTCCGAATCGTACGCGAGTGCCATTGCCGTCCGGCGCGGAGTCGGAGATGATGCGCGCATGGAAGTCCCCCGCATGCCAAGCACTCGCCTGTTGGATTGCCGCTCATGATGAACCTCGACGAGCGCCCCTCGCGGCGTGACTTTGCGCTTGGCGCCACGGCGATTGGCGCGATTGCGGGCGTTGCCGCCCTGCTCTTGGCATTCGGAAAGCTGCAGCCACTCTTGGAACGACGCTTCCCAGTGATCGTGGAGACCAATGGGGCACAGGGAGTCCGCCCGGGCAGCCTTGTGACACTCAACGGCGTCACGGTTGGCGCGGTTCGCGGCGTCTCGGTTGACCCTGCGTGGCATCCGCCGGTGCAGATCACTATCGAATTGCGCCCGGATGCGCGCGTTCCAGCGGATGCGGAGATTCGGCTTGCGGAATCGCTGGTCGGAGGATCAGCCGAAGTGGCGTTCCGCGTCCGCGCCGATGCCGACGCAGGCGCCGCGCTTCTTGCGGCCGCCGAGCCGCCGATGCGGGTGCGTGGCGAGAGCGTCAGCTTGCAAGAACGTCTCGATGGCGCGCTTGTTGGAGCAAAGGCAGCGATCGACCGCGCGCGCGTCTGGCTTGACGATGAACAATTGCGCGCTGACGTCAAAGGTGCGGTTGGTCGCGCGAACCTGCTCTTTGATGAAGCCACCGATACGGTCCAGATTGTTGGCAACCTTTCGCAGAGCGTGCAGATGGATGCCACGAAACTGGCGATCACGCTGCAGCACACCGCTGATTCGCTGGCATCGGCCATGGCGCGCGTGGACGAGATTGTCGCGCGTGTTGGCAAGGGCGAAGGAACTGCCGGACGAATGGTGAGCGATCCATCGCTCTATGAGAACCTGGCCGACAGTGGCGTGCGATTGCGCGAGGCACTGGACCAGGCGAACTTGCTGCTGCTACAGATTCGAGAGAAGGGTCTGCAGATCAAGGTGCCGTAAGTGGCGAGTGAGGTCATCGGGTAGACGTGGACGCATTGCGCAACAATCAGTAAAACGCACGAAGCCCGGCGCGAGGCCGGGCTTCGTGAAAGATCACATTGATGTGTGAAGATTCGTGACGGCACTACGCCGCGCGATCAGATCACTTGGCGGTGGTTGTCGTCGTCGCAGTTGCCTTGCGACTACTGGAAGTCGAAGCGGCTGACTTCGAAGAGGTGGTGGTCTTTGCGGGAGTTGTTGCGCGGCTAGTGGTCGCCTTGGTTGCATCAACCTTGCCCGCAGCTGCCGGGGCATTGCGGGGATGTTCAGTCTTCATCGCGGCAGCGTCGCTCGTAGCGGTCTTTGATGTCACGATCACCTCAACGCGGCGACTCTTCTCCTTGGATCCCTCAGGACGATCCGGCCCGAAGCTCATGAGACCCATGTGTGCACCCATCACGCCCTTGCGGTCGAGGTAGCCACGCACTGCAAAGGCGCGCTCAAAGCCGAGGTGATAATTGGTTGGGAAAGAACTCTTGCGAATCGGATCAGCGTCGGTGTAACCAACAACGAGGATCTCGCGATCGCCAAACTTATTCTTGATGGCTGCAGACACCTTGTCAAGTGACTTGCGTGCAGTGTCCTTGATCGAAGTGCGTCCGCTATCGAAGAGCAAACTGTCGGCGATGGTCAAGTGAATGTCACCACCCTGAACGGTTGCCTCGACGCCTTCGATGCCCTGGAAGGCTCTTGCGTCGGCACCGGCAACCTCAACGGTCCCAGTGGACGGGGCTGCGGCGTGTTGATTGCATGCTTCGAGTTGTGATTGCAGATCAGTGGTCTGCTTCTGAGCGCGAGCAAGCTGCTCGCCCATCGCGTTCAGATTGTTGTTCTTTTCATCGAGTTGCTTTGTGAGCGACTCGTTCTGATTGAGGAGGTCTGCCTCAACAACCTTCTGGTTGTCGTTGCAACCAACAAGAAGCGCCGTAAGCGCGAGTGCAGGGACGGCGATAATGCGAGTGAATGTCATTGGGCTGAATCCTTTCAAATGGTTCGTGACTGCAACCGATAGCAAGCCATCGGACCGCGCATCCTTGCGAGGTGAAGGCATTTCACACGACCCCAGAGCCGCTGTAAAGGGCTTGAAAGGCATTTTTATTGAATTGTTCCCATATGCGGCACAGACGATTCGGACGTCGCCCCTCCCGGCGGGGACGCCCTCAGTTTGCTGAGCCGGGACGGGCAAGCAGGAGGAATGCTCCGACAAGAACCACTACGAACGCAAGCAAGCGCAAGATGCGAGAGAGCGCAGTCCGCGGACCGGGTTCATCCTCAAATCCGGCGCCTGACACGGCGCTTCCGGTCACGCATCCCGCCACGAGTAATGCCGCCACGGCAGCCCCCGCGCCCGGGCGAATGCCCGCCGCCAGTATCCACGCAATCACGGCGCCCACCATCAAGAGGATCGATGCCGCAGCCGCAATCCCGCCAATTCGACGAGCGACCCAGGCTGACACGGCGGCGGCCACCGCCAACACGGAAGCCACTGCCAACGCGCCACCCGGATCATTCCGCGCCCAGCCGCCCATATGCGCCATTGATGCCATTCCGGCAATCACGGCGGTAGCAATGATCGGCTTCAGGAAGAATGCCGCAAATGATCCCACGGCGAGCGAGGGCCCAAAGGGCATGCGCATGGGCGCGCGACGGAACAGATTCGCAAGCCACCAGGCGAGACCAACAAACGGCGCGACCACAAATCCAATAAGAGCCACACGCCAACCAAAGACCGCCCCGACACAGGACATGAGATGGACATCGCCAAGACCGAGCGCCTCGGTATCGAGAAGAACCGATGCAACGATTCGAAGCGCCCACACCACACCGCCGCCGATGACAAATCCGGCGGCAACCGCAAAGAAGGCTCCGACCGCAGGATGCATGGCTGCCGGCGCGGGAATGTGGCCGGCCATGAGCCAGCCGGTCGCCCCCATCAATACTGCCGGGCCAACGAACGCAATCTCCTTGATCATTTCTCGCCGAGCATGCGGATAGTCAGCGAAGACATCGCCTTCGCTTTCGGCAAAGTCGCCCCAGTCTTCAAAGGAACGCGGCAACATTCCGGCAAAGAGCAGTACACGACCGATTGCTAGCCCGCCCAGCGCACCGGCGGCAGCCACGCAGAGTGGCCACGATGGCGCAAGCATTGGAAATGGCTGACGAGCGTCATGCGCAACCAATGCAGCGAGCGGCCAACCGATCAACGCCACTATCGACGCCCAACCGGGGATGGCGATCGGAATGAGGAATGTGCGCGCATCGCACATCGTCATGGCAACCAACGCTCCGGTGCCCCAGAGCACAACAACAAGCGCGGGGAACGCAACGATCACGCCCTGAGCGTGCCACCACCCATCGCCCACCGAATACCAGAAGTCGTCCGATGCGGGCAGAAAGAGAACTGCGTAGATGGCGACAAAGAGCAGCCCCATCAGCACCTCGCTCAGCACATAGCGCACCGGAATGCGCACATGGCACGCTGAGCACTGTCCGCGCAGAAAGAGGTAGCCAACAATCGGCATGTTCTGATACCACGGCAGGCGGTAACCGCACACCGGGCAGCGCGACGGCGGCGATATGACGCTCAGCCCCGCAGGCATGCGGTATGCAACCACATGAATGAAACTGCCGGCGCACGTGCCGAACGCAAACATGAACAACGCATTGATGATCGTGGGGAGCGCCATCGTGAAGTCGTTCAAGCTTCCCATAGTGGGTAATTCCGTGTGGATTGAAGCGAGCACTGACCGCTCATTGACAGTCAGAACGGCGCGTCTACTTGCGCGGGCTTGGCATCAGCATCAAGCTGCTGGCCAGAAATTGCCTCGATGCGCTGCTCGGCGCTGTCGAGCACCTGGCGGCACCGACGCACCAACGCATCGCCGCGCGCGTATTCGCGCAGACTGTCTTCAAGGACCGTTTCGCCCTTCTCCATGCGATCGATGATGGCCTCAAGCTCTTCGATCGCCTCTTCGTAACTCATGGCCGCCACTTCTGCATCGAGTGCGGGATCGGCGGGCGGCTTACTGACAGATTTGCGTGGTTGCTTGCTCATGCGTGTGTGCTGCTCGTATGAAAGGTTACCCGGCAGGTGGCTCGAACAGGGTTGGCTCGGCGGAAGCGCCAGGGGAAATCACTCGCGATCGCACCGTGCCATCGGCGAGGCGAGATTCGATTTCCTGACCCGGACGCGCATCGGCGGCACTGCGAATGAGCGTGCCATCAGCGGCGAAAGTCAGTGACCAGCCCCGCGCGAGCGTTTCGCCAGGACCAAGAAGACGCAACTGACGATCGGCGCCCGCAAGTTGTCCGCGCAAGTCATAAATAGATCGACGCGCTGCGCCGTGCAGGCGTGCGTCGAGACCCAAGAGGCGCTCGCGGGCAGCAGCGTGACGTGCGGCCGGACGGTGACGTTCAAATCGCGTGCGCGCATCGGCGAGACGATGGCGCGTGTCGTTGACGCGCGCGCGAGCGGCCAACGCAAGGCGCGCCACACTGCGCAGAAGCGCGGCGCGGTACACATCAATGACCGCGGTTGGCGAACGGAACATCGTGTGTCGCGCATGCGCTTCCACCGTTCGCCGCAGTTCATGGATCCGGCGGCGGATCAAGAATTGCAGGCGATCCTGCAGATGATCGGTCTGCTGAGTCATGCCCTCGCTGTCGGGCAAGAGCGCCATCACTGCGGCAGTGGGCGTCGATGCACGCTTGTCGGCAACGAGTTCGATGATGGTGGTATCCGACTCGTGTCCGATGGCGGCGACAATCGGCGTTGTGGCGCGGAACACGGCGTCGGCAACGATGCGCTCGTTGAATGCCCAGAGATCTTCGAGGCTTCCGCCACCGCGAGTGACGATTATTGCGTCAATTCCAAGCTCATCGGCGCGGCGATCGACTGCATCGATTGCGCGGGCCACGGCGGGCGCCGCAGCATCGCCCTGCACCGGTACGTCAACCACCAGAATCCGCACGAACGGCGCGCGCAGGCGTGCAGTGCGTAGTACATCCTGCAGAGCGGCGCCAGTTCCACTGGTGATGACCGCAATGGCGCGCGGATAGTCCGGAAGTGGACACTTGCGCGCGTCGTCAAAGTAGCCCTGCTCGCGCAGCGTTCGGCAGAGTTCCTCGTAGCGCTGCTGCAGCGAACCTTCGCCAACGCGTTCGATGCGCGTCACGACTAACTGCGTTCGACCACGCGGGCCCCAGTGTGTTGGGTCACCGGTGAGTATCACCTGCATGCCGTTCGATGGAGTGACGGTGCTGCGGCCGTTAGCGCTTGCCCACATCACACACTCGAGTTGGCTCTTGTCGTCCTTGACCGTGAAGTACCAATGCTCGCGGTGCGTGAAGTTGGACACTTCGCCGACAATGCGCTGTCGCCCGGCGGACTCCACCGCTCGGCGGATGATGTTGCTCGCCTCACTCACGGTGATTGGCGGCGGCACGGCAGCCGATGGAGCCGCCGGATCACCAAGCGCCGCGGCTTTAGCCGCCTGTGCGGCGTCCTTCGCGGGATCAAAGAGTCCACCGCGCGCACGACTGGGATCAAAGGGCACTCGCTTCACGACCGATACGATACGGGCGCTCAGGGCAGCGCATGAAGAACATTGAACTTCGGCCATCAACACCTATCGAAGCGTTCCCCGGCGTGGGACCGCAGGTGGGGCAATCGTTTCGTCACCTCGGGCTTGCAACCGCTGGGGACCTGCTCCGCCATTTTCCGATGCGTTACGAGCATGACCGCGGCGAGCGAACGGTGGCAGAACTCATCGAACTGTGTGAGCGCGGCGAGAGTCCGGTCGCTGCATTGCGCGTCGAAGTTGCCTCTGTGCGCCACACGCCGCGACCCAAGCCGCGTTCCGAAGCCACCTTCGAAGATGACACGGGCACCGTCCGCGCCGTCTGGTTCCACGCTCCTTGGATGCGGCAGAAACTCCATCCGGGCGGCAAGGGCGTCATCCAGGGTCAAGCGAAGTTGCGTGGCAAGTATTTGGAATTGACCAATCCGCGCTGGGAGCCGGAGGGCGCCGTGGAAGCTGCGCCACGCTCGGAGCGATTGCGGCCCATCTACCCCGCGAGTGAAGAGATCGGCAGCGCACAGATTGAGCGCGCCATGGTTCCTGCATTGGCGGGGCTCCTGTCACAGGTAGAGGATCCCCTGCCTGCTGAGTACCGCGCCTCTCGAGCGCTGCCGCCGCTTTCGGAGTGCTACCGGCGCATGCACGCGCCCGTTGATATGGATGAGCAGCGGGAAGCGCGCCGCCGGTTGGCGTTCGAGGAACTGCTGCTGCTGCAATTGGGCGTGATGATGAAGAAGCGGCAAATGCGCGAGGGTGCCAAGGCGCCGTCCGTGCCGGTCACTGCCGCGGTGGATGCACGGATCCGGTCTCGATTCCCATTTGTATTTACTTCCGAGCAGGATCGCGCGTGCGCGGAAATTGCTGGAGACATTGCCGGCGTGATTCCTATGAATCGATTGCTGCAAGGCGATGTTGGTAGCGGCAAGACAGCGGTTGCACTCTATGGAATGCTGGCAGCAGTCGCTGCGGGCGGACAGGCGGCGATCGTGGCTCCAACAGAATTGCTTGCCGAACAGCATGGCGCATCGATCAGCAGATTTCTTGCTGGGAGCGACGTGCGCGTGGAATTGCTGACGGGAAGTTTGGGCGCGGCGGCGCGGCGCGCGGCACTGGAGCGGATCGCGTCTGGTGAGAGTCAGATTGCCGTCGGAACGCACGCGTTGCTCTTGGAAGGCGCGGTGTTTCGGAATCTGTCACTCGCGGTCATTGATGAGCAACACCGATTCGGCGTTGAACAACGCGCTGCCATGCGCGCCAAGGTTGCGCGCGCCACCGGCGAGGTGCCGCACATCTTGGTGATGACTGCTACACCCATTCCGCGCACACTTTCGCTCACGGTGTTTGGCGATCTCGATGTTTCAGTCATCCGAACTCGTCCCGCGGGTCGGCAGCCGGTGACTACCAAAGTCGTTGGCCGCGACAAGGAAACTGAGGTGTACGCGTATCTGCGCACGCGCATTGATGGCGGCGAACAGTGCTATGTGGTGGTTCCTGCAGTGGAGGAAAGCGCTACTGGGCTGAAAGATGCGGACGGCACCGCGCGCGCACTTTCGGCGGGGGTATTCGCAGGCCTGCGCATTGGAGTGGTGCATGGCCAACTCGCGCGCGATGATCGCGAAGCAACTATGGACGCGTTCCGCCGCGGCGAAATCGATGTGCTTGTGGCGACGGTTGTGATTGAAGTTGGCGTTGATGTCGCGAATGCGTCGCTCATGGTGATCGAACATGCCGATCGATTTGGCCTTGCGCAGTTGCATCAGTTGCGTGGGCGTGTTGGCCGCGGCGAGCGCAAGAGTCTGTGTGTATTCATTGGCGAACCGATCACCGACGATGCTCGCAAGCGTCTTGACGCCATTAGCGGCACGGACGATGGATTTGAAATTGCCGAACTTGATTTAGCAATTCGCGGTCCCGGCGAACTCTTTGGTAGCCGACAGAGTGGACTCCCGCCGTTCAAGGTGGCCGACCTCGTGCACGACATGGAATTGCTGCGGCTCGCGCGCCGCGATGCCAAGGATTGGATCGAACGCGATGGCGACCTGAGCGCACCCGAACATCGCTTGTTGCGTCGCAAACTCATGCATTCCTACGGCGGAGCGCTGGGTCTGGCGGATGTGGCGTGATGGGGGTGAATTTGCTCAATGAAACGCGTCGGGCGGCTCCGTCGCGCGTGGTATCGGGCGTAGACTTCTCACCTCAATGCCCGCGTCCACACCTGCACTCACCATTCGCGACCTCCGATTCTCGTATCCAGCAGCCTCATGGGCGCTTTCGGTGCCGCACTTTGAAATGGCGGCAGGCGAACACGTGCTGCTCGTCGGCGGTTCGGGACGCGGCAAGAGCACCCTGCTGCAAGTTGTTGCGGGCTTACGCGAACTCGGTTCAGGATCGGTAGAAGTGGCAGGCACTCGCATGGATGCGCTGCGCGGCGCTGCCAGAGACGAGGCACGCGGGCGCAGCATCGGAATGATCTTTCAAACATTCAATCTGCTGCATGGATTTTCTGCGCTGGAGAATGTGTTGGCTGCGTTGATGTTTAGTTCTATGCCCGCAGCGGGTCACGAGCAGCGCGCTCGCACCCTGCTGTCGACGCTCGGAATCGCTGCTGCAGATGCCGATGTTGACCAGTTGTCCGTTGGGCAACAACAGCGTGTGGCCGTGGCGCGCGCACTCGCTGCACGCCCTGCGCTTGTGCTTGCCGATGAGCCAACTGCGAGCCTCGACCCGGAGAACACAGAGACTGCTATGGATCTCATTCAGTCGGCATGTCGCGCTGAAGGCGCTGCACTTCTTTGCACGAGCCACGACCCAGCAATGCGCGCACGCTTTGCACGCGTGGAATCCATCGACGAAATGATTCACGGAGGCGCACGATGAGTGCACGAACGCTCACTGACGGCCAGATCGTCATGCGCAGCCTGCGCGCGCGACCACTCTCTACATGGATCACGATCAGCATGGTGGCCACAAGCGTGGCGCTCCTGCTTGTGTTGCTCGGAATGCGTAGCGCCGCACGCGGTGCGTTCGACCGTGGCTCTGGCAATATTCATTTGCTCGTGAGCGCGGACCCGAGCCCGTTGGTCGCGGTTCTCAATGGCATCTTCTATGCGAACTCGCCGTCCAAGCCCATCAGCTGGGCGAAGTACCAATCGATTCGCAGTGCTTTCCCGTATCAGTGGGCGATTCCAACACAGCAAGGTGACAGCTACCGTGGATTTCCAACCATGGCAACGTCCGCTGATTTCTTTGGCAAATTTGAGCCGGTGGCGGGCGAGCCGTGGAAGCTTGCAAGTGGGCGATTCTTTGAGCGACCCTTTGAGATCGTGCTCGGCGCCGCGGCAGCGAAAGGTTCTGGCCTGAAGCTCGGTCAACAGGTATTTCTTACGCATGGCTCCGGCGCAAGCCGGGAAGGCGGAGAGCCCGAAGAACACGCCGGACATGAGCACGGTGAGTTTCCATTCAAGGTAGTTGGCATACTGGAGCCGACCGGCAGTGCCCATGACCGAGCGCTCTTTGTTGATCTTGAATCAAGTTGGATCCTGCACGCTCACGACCGCCGCGAGCGGGCAGGCATTGAGGGCGTGACCACCAGTGCCGATCTTGAAGATGACGATCGCAAAGTGACCGGGATCTTGCTTCGACTACCAACCCGCGCTGGGAGCGATGCAAGCGCCGCCATGCAGCAGCAGTTTGACACGCTGCGACGAGATACCGCCATCGTGGTTGCTCAGCCTGCGCAGCAAATCCAGAAGCTCTTTGAGATTGTTTCGAATGTCGATGGCATCTTCATTGCGATGGCCGTGGTGGTATTGATTTCAAGCGCACTCAGCACGATGCTTGCCCTGTACAACTCGATGGCAGCGCGCACTCGTCAGATTGCAGTGTTGCGCGTGTTGGGTGCAAGCCAAGGGCGCGTATTCGGCCTGGTTCTTACGGAAAGCCTGGTGATTACCATGTCCGGGGCGCTCGCCGGAATCGCCCTCGCACTGCTTGGTGGCATCGCCGCAAGCGCGTGGCTGAAGGCCTCTATTGGATTGGTGATCGATCCCTCGCTCGACCCGCGCAGCACTGTGATTGTGCTCGGCGGCACCGTGGCGCTTGGTGGGCTTGCTGGCCTCTTGCCGGCGTGGCGTGCGTATCAAGTGCCGGTAGCCGACAATCTTCGACCTGCAGCATGAGGAACACGCAATGAACGGAATTCGAATTGTCTGGATCGCTGGTGCGGCACTGGCCGCGTTCGCAGTGGTCTTGGTGCTGACTGGCAAGGACACGAAACCGGTGCAGCCGGCAACTATCGATTCGCGAAGCACGCCGCCAAGCCCGGCGACCGCCGCCGCAACGCCGGATACGAATGCCACCGCTTCGACGGCACCCGTCGCGTCTGCAAGAACAGTCACATCCGCTGCCGAGGCTCCTACTCCGAAGCCTCCCATTGTTCGTGCAGCAGACGCTGTTGATTTGGGTCTTGATCAGAAGATCCACGATGCCACGGTCGTCCCCGGAAACATTGTGCCCAAGAAGGACTCGAAGACCGGCGAGATGTTGTTGTACGCCGACAACAAGTATGAAATCCGAGGCCTTGGCACCGCCGAGTCGCCGTACCGAGTGAGCTGGGAGTGCATAGCGAGCGCGTCAGAAAGTTACATGCCGCGCCTCAGTGAACATGACATCCCGCAGCGGATCGCACTCCTCAATGGCAAGGTTCTTGAAATCGAGGGTTACCAAGCATTTCCCCTGATGGTGAGCGAGACGAAGGAATTGATCGTCATGCTCAATCAATGGGATGGCTGCTGCATCGGTGTTCCGCCAACCCCGTATGACGCCATTGAAGTCAAGCTGCTTGAGTCAGCCAAACGCGGCGGTCGACACGCCGCGTTCAACTTTGGCGGCGTGCGCGGGACATTCCATATCGACCCTTATCTTGTTGAGAAATGGCTGGTTGGCCTGTATGTCATGGACGGCGCGCGGATGATTGAAGGCGCTCAACCAGAAATGTAAACCAGCGAAACGCATGCGCCATGACTTTCGGCGCCATGCATCATGTACATAAATGAATTGACTGATTGCACCCTGCTGACGGATACCACGATGATCAACGCACTTCTCAGCCTCACCCTTGCGCTTGCGCAGACCCCGACCCCTGCACCAGCAACCCCGGCAACGCCCGCCGCAGTTGCACCAGTCGGCAACGCCGTTACGGCAACGGAGCGCCGCGACACCGCCTCGCTCACTGCAGCCATTGAAGCACTGCATGCGCGCTATCCCGCGATGATTGATGTGAGCAGCATCGGCACGAGCGCGGGCCGGCGAGTCATTCCGGTCCTCACGCTCTCTGCGAATCTGGCGACGGCGAAGGAGAAACCCGCAATCCTGATGCTCGCGGGCATGGACGGACCGCGCTGGTCCGGTACCGAGGCTGCACTCATCGCCGCTGAATCAATCGCGCGCAGTCATGCTGACATGTTGCGCACTGTCACCGTGTATGTGATCCCGCGCGGCAATCCGGATGCTGCGGATGCCTTTGCAGGAGCAGTACGGCGCGACTATTCCGGCGACGGCATCGTGCATGACAATGACCGCGATGGCAAACGAGAGGAAGACCCGCCGCGCGATTTGAATGGCGATGGCATGATCACGCAGATGCGCGCAAGCGCGAATGCTGCGCCGTGGTCGGCACCAACACTCGTTGCCGATCCTGCGGAACTTCGACTCCTGCGCGCTCCCGACGCAAAGTTGGGCGAAGTGCCCGTCTACGCCGTCTGGACTGAAGGCATCGATACTGATGGTGACGGGCGCATCGCCGAAGACTGGCTCGGCGGCATCGATCCGGAGCGAAATTTCCCGCACCGCTGGCCGGAGTTTGAAGACGAGGCGGGTGCGTACCCATTGATTGCACCAGAAAGTAAGGCTGTTGCAGATTTCGTCATGGCTCACTCGTCGATCTTTGCTGCGTTTGTATTGGGGCGTCATGACACGGTGATCAATGTTCCGGACGGCAAGGCGCGCACCTCAGGCGGCATGCCCGTGATGCTCGACGAGGCGGATGTTGCCACCTATGGAGAACTTGCCAAGTCATGGCGCGATATCAGCGGCCAGAAGCGCGCGGATGCACGCGACAGCGCAGGCAGTTTCGTGGCGTGGATGAACGCGCAACGCGGCGTTCCAACATTCGCTTCCACACTGTGGGGTCGACCCGATGTTCCGGCCGCGGCTGAACCAGCCGCTGGAGCAGCGGAAGCGAAGGCTGATGTGAAAGTAGAAAATGCCAAGGACTCGAAAGAGTCAAAGAAGTCCACAAAGAAGGACGCGCCGAAGCCAGCGGATGCAGAATCCGCAGCGTGGCTTGAATACAGCGACCGCGTGTGCGGAGGTACAGGCTTCGTTCCATGGACACGCATTGATCATCCACAACTTCGCAATGTCGAAGTCGGCGGATGGGTGCCTGGCTTCCGCGAGAATCCACCGATTGCTGAGATCCCTGCGCTTGGCGATGCCTGCGCAGTATTCATCGAAAGCATCGCGGAATATCGACCCAATATCGCTATTTCCGAGCCAGTAGTGCTCGCGATCGCGCCGTCGCTGTGGCGAATTGAGACGCGCCTGACGAATACTGGACGCCTGCCATCAGTGATGCACGGCGGGCGCGCGGAAGCTGTGACTGCCGCGCATGTCATTCGAATTTCTACACCGATGGACCGGATTCAGGCGGGCAATCGCAACGCTGTGGTTCGCGGTATTGATGCCGGCGAAGCACGGGTGTACTCGTGGATCGTCAATGCGCCGCCAGGTGAAATCGTGGCAGTGGAACTCCTCTACGGTGGGAAACTTGCTCAACGCTGGGCGTTCCGTGACGGAGAGAAGATGGAATCGGAGGCAGTAAAGTGAATCGCACTGCTCTTGCATCCTTTATCGCATCTGTCATGAGCTTGGGGATTTGTCTCGGCGCACACGCGCAGCAGCAGATCACCTCCAAGGTTGATATTCCGTTCAACCGCTTCAATGATGTAGAGACGTTGCAGTCATACATGTTCAAGTTGGCTGAGGCGTATCCATCACTCTGCCGCGTCGAGCGCATTGGCACCACTGCCCTTGGCCGACCGTACCTTGCGATGGTCATCAACAATCGCCAGACTGGCGACGAAGGAACGAAGCCGGCCATGTACATCGATGGCGCTATCCACGCCAATGAGATTCAGGCCGGGGAAACCGTCCTGTACACGGCGTGGTATCTGCTGTCGGGCTACGGCGCGATTCCGAAGATCACCGAGCTCGTTGATCGAAGCACTTTTTACCTTGTTCCACTGGTGAACCCCGATGGCCGTGCCGAGTGGTTCAAGAACGCAAACAACCCGCATTCGGCGCGCACTGGACAGAAGCCCGTCGACAATGACGGCGATGGCGTTGCCGACGAAGACGGACCGGATGACATGGATGGCGATGGTCAAATCACCATGATGTGGAGGCCGGATCCATTTGGCACGCATCGCAGAGATCCGCGTGATCCGAATCGGATGATCCCTGTGTCACGCGAGCCAAAGGCCGATGGCACGCGCGAGTACGGCGACTGGACCATGGCTGGACAAGAAGGCTTTGATAACGATGGCGATGGTCGCGTCAACGAAGACGGTCCGGGCGGTTACGACATGAATCGGAACTTCCCTTCCGGATGGGAACCAGAGAACATTCAAGGCGGCGCCGGGCCGTATCCACTGTACTGGCCGGAAACAAAGGCTCTTGCTGACTGGGTACTGTCCAAGCCGCAGATTGCGGCTGCACAGGCATATCACAACGCTGGGGGCATGATCCTTCGTGGCCCAGGCGCGGGCTCACGTGAAAGTGATTACCCAGCATCTGACGCAAACGTCTATGCGCGCATTCAGGCTGTTGGCGCTGAAATGCTGCCCTTCTACCGCCCCATGGTGATCTACAAGGATCTCTACACAGTTCACGGTGGCGCGGTGAATTGGTTCGCGGAGGGGCTTGGCATTGTCTCCCTCACCAATGAACTCTGGACCGAGAAGCGGATCATGCAGAACGGCAAGGATCCAAGCGATGAGGAAGACCGCAAATGGAATGAGCGAATGTTGTTCGGACAGACCAATGTTCCGCTGCATGAAGTGAAACACCCGGACTACGGAATGGTTCTAGTAGGCGGAGGAACCAAGTTCTCCTCCCGCATTCCGCCACCGTTCATGATGGAGGAAGAGTTGCACCGCAACTTTGCGTTCACCATGTTCCATGCCGATCAAATGCCGTTGCTTCGCTTCGAAAGCGTCGAGACGAAGCAAATTTCACCAGAACTTTGGCAGGTCACCGTGACGGTGGCGAACGATCGCCTGATTCCAACGCGCACCGCACGCGCCGCTGAGAAAGGCATTGGTCTTGCTGACACACTCACGCTGACCGGCGCCGATGTGGTGGCAGCCGGAACGCTCGATCGCCGCACCGACCGCACCATTGATCCGCAGGGATTCGTGCCAGCAACGCTTCAGTTTGAACATGGTGTTCCTGGTCAAGCAAGCGTAGCTGCGCGGTTCTTGGTGAAAGGAATCGCCGCCACGCCGATCACGCTCGCATGGAATGCAGAGAAGGCCAAGCGCATCGAAACCACGCTCAAGCTTGGTGAATCGACGATTCCGCAGGCGGGTGCAGCGAAGTGAGCGAGTCGGGCTCGGATCCGAGCCACTGCGACGTGGCCATTGTGGGCGCAGGCGCAGCCGGGCTGTTCGCGGCCATCTGGGCGGGACGCGCGGCGCAAGAAGCGGGCACATCGCTTCGGATTGTTGCGTTCGACGGTGCGCGGCGTTTAGGAGCGAAGATTCTGGTTGCAGGCGGCGGTCGCTGCAATGTCACACACTGGCGCGTTGATGATTCCGATTACGCGGGCAGCACCCCGCCCGCAATCCGCAATGTGCTGCGCCGATTCGACGTGGAACCGACGGTTCAATTCTTCTCTGAACTTGGCGTCGAGTTAAAGCGCGAAGACACTGGCAAACTATTCCCGGTGACAGATGATGCACACAGCGTTCTCAACGCGCTGCTCGCAGCCGCGCGCGATTCAGGTGTTCAACTTTCTCACCCGAACCGTGTGACTTCCATCACGGCGAGCGCAACTGGATTTCACCTCACCACCACGGGCAGTACTGGCGATAGCGCTGCGCCCGGAGCGAGCGCGGCCACTGAAATCATTGCCCGCCGACTGATCCTCTGCACTGGAGGCAAGGCGCTGCCGAAGTCTGGATCCGATGGCGCAGGTCTCGATATGGCGCGCTCGCTCGGTCACTCAGTGACAGAACATCTCGTACCTGCATTGGTTCCGCTGCGACTCCCCGCTGATCACTGGATCACCGAACTGAGCGGGCTGACGGTGCCTGCGGAACTCACGCTGCGCTCTGGAACCGGTAAGAAACTCGTTTCATTTACAGACAGCACGCTGTGCACACACTTTGGACTATCGGGACCAAGTGTTCTGAATGTCAGCCGGTACCTCTTGATGGCGCAATTCAATGATCCCGGTGCGCGGCTCGAACTCTCTTGGACGCCCGGTACCGATGTGGACGCCATCGATCGCGCACTGATTGACGCCAAGGGGCGCGGAGTGGGAAGCGTTCTTCGCGCACACATTCCCGAGCGCCTGATGCGCGCGGTGTGTGCCGCCGCCGACGTCGACCCCGCTGCCACCGCGCAACAACTTCCGCGCGAACGCCGACGCGCTCTTGCCCAACTCGTTGCCGGCACCCCGCTACCGATTTCCGGCGACCGCGGATTCACATTTGCCGAGGCAACCGCAGGCGGCGTTCCGCTTGCAGAAGTACGACTGCAGACCATGGAAAGCCGCACGGTGCCCGGGCTCTACCTTGCGGGCGAAGTGTGCGACGTGGACGGTCGCATTGGCGGCTTCAATTTCCAGTGGGCTTGGGCGAGCGGGTTTGTCGCCGGGACGAGCGCTGCACAATCGCTTCTGCCTTCCGCGGCTGAATGAGCCCTGCGAGGGTGCCGGCCGCGCGCAAGACAATCGCTCGTAGTGCTGCAAGACCGCTCGGCGGAGGAGGCACGCCGCGCACCTTTTTGCGAGTGCGGCGCACCACCGGAATCAATTTCGCGAATGCATCAGGCGCTTGTTGGCGAATGAACTCAATCTCATTTTCAGTTGTCTCCACTTCGCTGAAAGTGCGTCGAAGATGACCACATGTTCCGTGCTGGATGGCGTGCGTCAATTCATGAATCAAGACGGCGATCGCCAAGATGCGGGTATCAAGTTCGATTCCGCCCGGTGGAGTTGAGTAGCGAGCGCGAGCACGACGGTAGGTGTGCCAATGCGCGCTGGCGCCGGGCGCAACGCGAAGCAGAATGTGGGGACGATCGAAGCCGTGCGCCTGACGCTGATAGAAGGCGCTCGCGCCACGGCCTCGGCGCCAGCGAATCGGCGTGGCTGCAAGTGTGGAGCGTTGCTCGATGGTGAGTTCGTAGCGTTCGGCGATGAAGTGGACCGCGGATTCGTGGATTTCCGCGCGCAGCTTTGCCGTCAGGCGCGGGCCGCTCGCGGCGCGCGAAACTGCAGCAGCGCGCATGGCCGCGCTCGAGCGAATAACTGCTCTCGATCGAACATCGACGTTCGATCGAACATCTGTGCCTTCAAACAAGGGGTTTCGTTTCTGCGCGGCGACCATGCCAATGGAAGCGTACGAACCCGCGGTCAACCGCGCTTGCCGAGCGGCAACTTCACAAGAATTTCACGCAACCGCCCAACAAAGTGCGCCACGGCCACCGGATCTGCCGGCGCGTGCTCGCCGCGCTCCACCGCGCGGTACCAGTCCGCCACCTGCCAGGCACGCGTGGCTTCCACCGCGTCAAACCGCGGAATCAAGTGCATATGTAGATGCGGCGCCCCTTGGCCGAAAGCGATGGCGTAGACCCGGTCGCAGCCGGTGATCTCGCGGATTGCGCGCGACACCGTGCGGAGTGCACGACCAAATCCGTCGGCTTCGGCGTCAGAGAAGTCCGCTGCACCCTGCACATGGCGCTCAGCGCAGAGGAATGTCCAACCCACGAGCGGTGCCGGCAACGGATGATGGCGGACGATCCAGTGCTGCCCGCGGTGACATTCAAGAGCCGCGAACTCACTGCCCGGCTGCGCCGCGCTCTCATGAATTCGGCAAATATCACACGCAACCGGCGGTTCCGCGGCGGAACTGCGGCCCGCACCGCTGCCATGACCTGCGCTCGGACCCACGTTCACTTGGTTCCCTCGGGGCCGCCGTCTGCGATGTACTTGGCGTGAATCGCCTGCTCCAAGTCAACGCCGGCAATGTTTGCCAGGGTGGTCAGCCACGCCAGGACATCGGCGAACTCTTCTTCAAGATTGGCTCGGTCCGGTGTTCCCTTCTCCAACTTGGCGAGCGCGTGAGCCAACTCCCCAACTTCCTCTGTGAACCACAGGAACGTCTTTGCAGCGCCGCGGGCGTTGTCGGTGGCAAAGTAACGGTTGTGGATCATCCGCTGAAAGTCGCGAATGGCCATCGGGTTCGTCGGAGCGGAGGTGCCCTGGCCGGGATGTGCGTTGGTTGCGTCTGGCATGCTGGATTGCGCGCGATAGCGCGGCAGAAAAGCGTCCTCGGGGGGAGTCGAACCCACAACCTCCGCCTTCGGAGGGCGGCGCTCTATCCAGTTGAGCTACGAGGACATAATCAGATGAACTTTCATCCAATCCGGGCAGTGTAGAGCGCGATCCTGTTGATTCGCAACCACCGCGCCCCGCGGCTGAAATCAGTGGAAGATCCAGTCGGCAAGCAACAGCGCCAAATCGCCGCCGTTCGTCGTTCCATCACGATTGATATCAGCGCCCAACGTTCCCCATGCGGACAGCAGCAACGCGAGATCAATCCCCGTCACCATGCCATCGCCATCGAAATCCGCATCCATGCGACCGACCACCGCGATGAACGCACCACCAGCAGTCAACTGCGAGAACGTTCCACGCGGCGAGAAAGTCAGCCCACCAGTAGTCAGTCCCCACGCAACGGCTCGTCCATCGGACCGAAGCGCCACGCTGAACTGCTCGCCTGCTGCAACACGAATATACGGTCCGGCAGGCGCAGAGCACTGTCCTTGAAAGTTGCTGCCCCAACAGACCAACGTTGCGTTTGACTTCAATCCCACAGTATGTTGAGATCCAGCGTCGATTTCTGTGAACGTTGCGTTTGGCGCGGAGCACTGACCGTACGCATTCCATCCCCAACACGCCGCAGTACCGTTCGTGCGGGTCGCAACCGTGTGCCACCCGCCAGCCGTGATCGCGGTGAACGGTCCAGCCAGCGCATTGCACTGCCCGCTTCCGTTACTTCCCCAGCACATGGCATTGCCATCACTGGTCTTGATCGCTGCACTGTGCATACCACCAGCTGCAATCGCGATGAACGATCCGCTCGGCACATTGCACTGACCGCTGGTGTTCTTGCCCCAGCCCACCAAGGATCCATCAACGCGCAGGGCGATGGTGTGGTCGTTGCCCGCAGCCACCGCTGCGAATGATCCCTTCGGAGCGGCCAAGTTGCCGAACTCATTGCTTCCCCAGACCCGGATCGATCCGTCGAGCAAGATGACGGCAGTGTGAGAAGTACCCGCGGACAGAGCAGCAGCTTGAATGCCGTTTCCCATAGCGCCGGGCAACTGCCCCGAGGAGTTGAGCCCCCACGACGCCATCACCTCTTGGGCGCGAGCTTCCGGAGCCGCAACAAGCGCGCACGCGAGTGATAGCCAACCGAAGATTGGTGCGTGCAACAAGCGATTCATGGGATTCATGATGCGTTCGGACGATAAGGGGCGTCAAAGCAGCCGGATGAAGCGGATTTCCTACTCGGTCAACTGTATGCGGCAATTCCGAATTTGCTAGTTCAATGCGGCCGGCTGATGCAAGTTCTCTCCCCTATCCTTCTGTTTCGTGCCCCTTCTCCCCGTCAACGCCCCCCGAGAGTCCGCGAACCGAGCAACAGCGCACGGTTCGGCCGTGGTGTTGAACCCCACCATGGGCACGACACCGCCCACCGCCATCGCCCCGCGCTGGGTGGTACTGACCGTCACTTGGGCGAACTCCCTCGGCAGTGGATTGCTCTGGGGCGGCGTTCCATTTGTCACGGAACTCCAATACGGATTTACCAAGGGCGAGAATCTACTCCTCGCACTCGCGGAGAGCGTCATCTATGTCATAGTCGCGCTCGCATCTGGACCAATACTGCGTCGCTTTGAAGGACGAGGCCTGACACCGCGCATCGTTCTGATGACGATCTTCACCGTGCAGCTTGTAGCGTCCGGTCTAGCACTCACGGGGATGTGGGGCGTGATTGCAGCCGCATGCATCTTCAGCGCAGTCGGCGCCGCGCTGTGGCCGATCATGGAGAGCTACGTTTCATCCGGCCAACACGGCGGGAACATGCGCCGCTCGATCGGCATCTTCAATGTGACGTGGATGTCCGCTACGGGTGCGGCACTTCTGCTCATGGCGCCGTTGGTTGCATTCGGACAGGCAAGCCGAACGCTGCTTATTCTTGCGCCGATTTCCTTGCTCTCAATCTTCCTGCTGCGCTGGTTCCCAGCGAGACCGGCAGCGCATCCGCCTGAACATGCGCACACGCATATCGCTCCGCAGTACGCGTACCTGCTCCGCGCCACCCGCTTTGTGATGCCAACGAGTTACATATTCATTTCGGTCATCGGGCCAGTGCTGCCATTCATCCTCCGCGACCTCGCGATCGATGATGCAATGAAGACGCCGATTGCCTCAGTATGGATGTTCGCGCGCATGTTCACGGTGGTGCTGCTCGCGCAACTCACTTTCTGGCACGGTCGCTGGAGCACACTTGCCGTGGGCATTTCCTTGCTGGCCGGTGGATTCGCGACCATCGTTCTGGCTACGGACGTTTCCATGCTCCTGGTTGGACTCACTCTCTTTGGCGCGGGCCACGGCATCATCTATTACGCAGGTCTGTACTACGCGATGGCTGTCGGCGGCGCGGAAGTTGACGCAGCGGGCCGCTTTGAGGCGCTCATCGGTGTCGGTTACGTGATCGGTCCGGTGGCGGGCATGCTCGCTGGTGGAACACAAGCCCAACTCGTCGGCGCCACATGGGCGGCAGCATTCTTGGGTATCGCGCCGGCCATCATGCCATGGCTTGCCTGGCAGCGCCGGTTGCACAGTGAGCGAAGGGCACACGCATGATGGTGACTCTGATCATTCTTGGTGCACTGATTGCACTCCATGCCTTCGTGGCTGCGTGCGAACTTGCGGTGATGACCGCCCGTCCCTCACGATTGCAAGCGATGGCCGACCGTGGCAACACTGGTGCACGCCGCGCATTGGCATTGTCGCGCGACTCGTCGCGACTGCTTTCGACCGTCCACCTGATCATGACGATGACCGCAATCGTCGAAGGCGCATACGGCGAGCGCGAACTTTCGCATCACATGGAGATCTGGCTCCGCGACTATCCGTCGATCGCTCCGCATGCTGAGGTGATTTCCTTCATCACGGTGATCACCATTCTTTCGTACCTGCTACTCGTGGTCGGCGAACTTGTTCCCAAGCAGATCGGAATCGCATATCCAGAGCGGATCGCATCGATCACAGCAACGCCGCTGTGGTTCCTCTCACGCGTCGCTGGCATTCCAGTGCGCATCCTCACAAGTTCCACGGATGGCCTGACTCGGCTTCTTGGTATTCGCAGTCACCGCGAAGAAGTGAGCGAGGAAGATGTGAAGGCGATGGTTGCGCAAGCCGCAAGCACTGGCGTGTTTGACCCGATGGAGCACCGCATCTTTGAACGCGCGCTCCGCGTCGGCGACATGACCACCAAGAGTTTGATGGTCCCGCGCGGGCAGATCACGTGGATCGACGCCGCCATGCCGGCCGACGACCTGCAAGTACTGATCGGCACCGCGCCCTTCAGTCACTTTCCTGTCTGCGAAGGATCAATCGATCGCCTGCTCGGCGTAGTGCACGTGAAAGATCTGATTTCCTACGGCTTGCTTGCAGGTGCCGGATTCAAGGTTTCCGCTGTGATGCAGGCGCCGCTTTATGTTCCTGACTCAATGCCCGCACTCAAACTGCTGGCGCTCTTTCAATCGAGCCGCACGCGCGTTGCCTTTGTGGTTGACGAGCACGGCGGGCTCGAAGGGCTCGTCACTGCGAATGATGTGGTGCAAGCGCTGCTTGGCGATATGAGCCGTGGCAGCGAGGGCGAACAGGCTTCTGCGGTACGGCGCGAGGATGGCTCGTGGCTCATGGATGGAATGTTGCCGCTCCCTGATGTCCTCGCAACGCTTGGCCTTGATAGCGACGCTGCCGACGATCTGCCGGAAGTTGCAACTGCTGCTGGCTTAGTGACGGCGCTCTTGGGCGATCTTCCGAGCACGAGCGACAAGGTGCGATGGAGCGGCTGGCAATTTGAAGTGATCGACCTCGATGGTCGACGCGTTGACAAGTTGCTCGTCACGCGACATCCGGCAACAGGCCGGGCTTCGCATTAACTGCCGACAGCGCTCGCAGCGCGGCGGCGCGCGCCTTCACGTGGTCGACAATCGGATGCGGATAGTTCTCACCAAGCGTCACTCCGGACATGGAAAGTGCAAGCGGCGGAGCTTCCCACGGAGCGTGGATGTATTCGGCCGGAACCTCGGCAAGCTCCGGAACCCAACGCCGAACATACGCGCCCTCCGGATCGAACTTCTTGCCCTGCGTCATCGGATTGAAGATACGAAAGTACGGCGCAGCATCAGCGCCGCAACCGCCCGCCCATTGCCAGCCGAGCGTGTTGCTCGCCAGATCGGCGTCGACCAACGTATCCCAGAACCATCGGGCGCCATGCATCCAGTCGATGCGCAGGTGCTTCACCAAGAAACTCGCAACCACCATGCGAACGCGGTTGTGCATCCATCCGGTGTGCCAGAGTTGGCGCATACCAGCATCAACAATGGGGTAGCCAGTCTGTCCACGCTGCCAGGCGCGCAACTGCGCCGCATCAGAGTTCCACGGGAACTTCCTGAACTCGATCCGCAGCGGATCTTCGGCCGTGCGCGGGAAGTTCGCGAGAACGTGCGCGGCGAACTCGCGCCAACCGAGCTCAGCGCGAAATTTCTCGGCGTTGGCAACGAAGTCACTGCTTCGATTCCGCAGCGCCTTCGCGACGGTGTGCCACGCTTCGCGCGGACCGATTTCGCCGAAGTGAAGATGCGCAGCGAGCATGGACGTGCCATGCGTTCCAGGAATATCGCGCTGCGTGGAGTAATCGCCGATCGGTCCGGCAACGAACGCCCGCAGACGCGCGCGACCACCGGCCTCGCCCGGAGTCCATGTCGCACCGAAGCCTGCATCCCACGGAATCGTGGGTTTGAGTTGCAGCGCGTCGACAGTCATGCCCGCCGGCCAACGCGTTGGTGCAGGGATCTTCTCTGGCGCCGGGCGCGGAGCGTCGGGCGTGGGACGCGCAAGGCATGATCGCCAGAACGGCGTGAATACTTTGTACGCCGTACCGGTCTGCGTGCGAATCTCGAAGGGATTAAAGAGCAGATTGGAACCGATCCGGCCGAACTCGATGCCGAACTGTTCGAGCGCGTCCGCCATGCGATCCTCGTCGGTCATCGCGGCTGGCTCGTAGCGACGCGAACATGTCACGCGCTTGGCACCGCACGCGCGGGCAACGGCAGTAAGTTCCACGGCCGGGTCGCCGCAACGGATGACGAGCCGCGAGCCGCGCGATTCCAAGTCATCCGCAAGCCGCCGCAGCGAGTGGTCGAGCCACCAGCGCTGCGCACCGCCGACTGGCCATTGCCCCTCGGTCTTCGGATGCCACACAAATACTGGAACGACCGCGCCGCGTCCACACGCATCGAGCAGCGAATCGTGATCCGAGGTGCGGAGGTCTTGACGGAACCAAACCACTGTCGTCATTGGAACCTCCCAAGCTCGAATCGAAAGGCGTCGGCGAGATTCGGAAGTGTCCATCGGAACCCAAGTGCCTGCAGTCGGGCAGGTGCAACAAACGCACCTTCAAGGAGGAGCCTTTCGCCCATCTCCCCAAACATCAACTTGACCGCCGTCGATGGGAGCGGCGCGATCGATGGTCGCCCAAGAACCGAACCGAGCGTGCGCCCGAATTCCTTGTTGGAACAGGGTTGCGGAACAACGGCGTTCACTGGTCCGCTCACATCGGCGCTCATCACAAATCGAAGAACGCCGAGCAGGTCATCAAGGTCGATCCAACTCATCCCCTGTGCGCCGTTGCCGACCGAACCACCGAGCCCCATCTTGAAAGGCGGCAGCAGCTTTGCGAGCGCTCCGCCACGGGCGCTGATCACCACGCCGATACGCACATTGACCACGCGGATGCCTGCATCGCGCGCGGCATCGGTGGCGCGCTCCCATTCCTCGCAGATCTCCGGCAGGTATCCGTCGCCGCGCGAGCTTGATTCGTCTACCTGCGCAGGACCGGGGCGATTGCCGTACCAGCCGACCGCGCTTGCGCAAACCAAGACGCGCGGCTTGCGATCGAGACCAGCGAGCGTGCGTGCAAGTTGCGCGGTCGGATTGACGCGACTGTCGCGGATTTCTTTCTTGCGCGCGGCGGACCAGCGCTCATCTGCGATGCCTGCACCGGCAAGATGAACCACCGCGTCGAGCCCTTCAAGTTTGGACGCGTCGAATGTTCCTGCACGCTGGTTCCATGCCACATCGCCACGAGCATGATCGGCCACGCCGCGCACAATACGACGAACATCATGTCCGCCCGTTGTGAGAAATGGCACCAGCGAACCTCCAACCATCCCGTTCGTTCCACTGACGGCAACGCGAAGGCGCTCGCCCGGGAATGCCGAATGATGCTGCAAGTCATGGCGAGTTCGGGCGTGTCGCCAGGTGAACATCTTCTCAAGATCGCTCGCAACGGTCCCCCCGCCGACTGTGCGGCCGATGAGTCCGCCCGGCAGTTCGTACTGAATGCGGTCTTCCAGCATGCTTGAGGATTCGTCCTGCGGAAGGAACGAATGCCGATGGTGCCACGAACTGAACGGCCCAGCGTCCTGCGTGTCGCAGAAGGAAACGCCCGGCTGCACGTCGTGATGACGGGCAATCCATTCGATCGGTACGCCGAACTTGCGCATACGAAAGCGTGCCAATGCGCCGTCCACCATTGCCACCGGGCGCTCCAAGATCTCCACGTCCTCCCAGGGCGGAATCAGGCGATCGATCGCTCCGGAGCGAAAGTGCCAAGCCGCCAACTCGGCGGCGGATGCGGGCATGAGGCTTGAACGAACGAAGACTGCCATGGGAGTGGTCTACCTTGCGGAGGGCGGGTGCGCTTGCGGAACGCCCCGCATTTAGTGCCGCAATTGCGCACTTTCGCTCCTGCATTCGCACGCTTTCGTCCCCGGATTCGCGCACGGCATCCTGCCTTCGCGGCACGCTAACCCCAACCTTCGCGGCACGCTAACCCCAATGCATTGACTACGATAAACCCAACTATGAATGACTCCACACGCGTAAAGCCTTCCGGAAACATTCTTGGAACGATCTTGGTCCGCCTCGCGGTACCGCTCTGGATCCTTCTCGGCGCGTCATTCAAACTCTGGGAACGCAACCCGCAACTGCTCCCGAAGCCGGTTACAACGGTCACCGACTTCATCTTCGTCCGCGGACTCGGAATCAGCCCCGAAAGCTACCTCGACCCGGTCATGCGCTTCATGATCGCCTTCGAGATCACAGCCGCCCTCCTGATGATTGTCGGTCCGGTACAGGCGGCGCGCAGCCTCGGCATTTCATTGCTCTCGCTCTTCTGCGTGATCCTTGGCGTGTTGATCGCATCCGGCGCCGCGAGTTGCGGCTGCTTTGGGGCCAGTGGTCCGTCGCCCACGTGGATGCTCGCGATCGACCTCACCCTGCTCGTCGGACTCTGCACGCTCTCGCCGCGCGGACGCCGCTTGCCAGGTGCGGAACTCGGCCGCAAACTCGGAGGCGTGCTGTTCGTCCCGGTCGTTGTCGGTATCGGCATCGCCTACGGCGTTCCGAAGCGCGCTGATGTCGCGATGGTCGATGTGAATGATGGCAGCTCCGCGATTGCACCGCAGCCGACGCCTCCGACGCAGCCGACCATTCCGTCCACGACGCCAGGCGCCGCGGCGACGTGGCCGCCTATGCCAGCAACGGCCAAGCCGTGGTACGCGCCGGAGTTTGAATCATGGAAGGGCCAACGTCTTGATGCGCAGGAACTGATGCTCTTGGTGCAACGGCCGCTTCCTGCAAATCTCAACGTCGGCCGTCATCACATCGTCTTCATGCGTGAAGACTGCGATCACTGCCATGAACTGCTGAACAGTTACTTCAGTGGTCCGCTGACCACCCCAACCATCACCATCTCCATCCCCGATGCTACTGGCGAACTCTTAGAGAACCCGTGTACGGAATGCGGGAAGGCAACGTTGCCCAAGGGTATTACCTATGTTCTCAGCACTCCCGTTCTCCTGACCGTCGAAGACGGCGTAGTGATTGGAGTCTGCACCGATAGTGATGATGCGAACCGTGTGCGCGCCGCACTCAATGCGAAAGGCAAGACCGCCCCATGAACGGACTGCTGCGACGAATTGCCATCCCCGCCCTGCTCATGACCTGTGTAGGTATTGAGTGGTCGCGCGGAGGTGATGCGCTTCCTACTTGGATCGCCAACTTATCTATCAAGACCGGCTACGGATCAGACAAGATCCTGCGCCTCTTGATTGCTGTTGAATTGTGCGGCGCGTTCTTCGCCTTTCTTTCATCCGGTATGTCACGCCGCATTGCATGGCTCACTGGCGCAGGCTTTGCCTTTAGTGGTCTTGCAGAACTGTCTGCGATTGTCAATGCGCCCGGCGACACGGCGGTGCCTGCAAGCATGTGGATCGCCCCGCTCGTGGGATTGGCCATCGGCACGGGAACGCTCGCCATCATGGCGCGCCCGACCACGGTGCCTGTACCTCGCAGCCGTATTTCTGCGTTGAAAGTGATCGGAGCGGTAGTGATCGGAATGATTGCCTTCGGAATTGCCGGGCGCCTTGAACTGAGTCCACGCACAAATTCTCGCTTTGGCAGCAATGGCGCGGAGACAGTGGTATTGAACCCGGATGAATGGGTTGGCATGACCATGGCAGAGGCGGGAATCGCTCGGCACGTTCCGCAATTGACGCCACTCACTATGGAAGGCACCAAGTGGGTCGTCTTCTATTCACCCACATGCGGTCGGTGTCATGAAGTCTTTCGAACATACTTCTCGGGACCACAGGCGGGCAGCGTGATAGCTGTGATGGTTCCGCATGGCCCCGGCGTGAAGGTGCTACCAAGTGACCAGCCCGCCGACGTTGCGTGCGAGGGTTGCGAACGCCTGTCGCTTCCTGACACAAAGCAATGGATCATTACGCCGCCAACCATTGTCAAGGTTGAGAACGGCAAAGTGACCTGCGTCACGAGTACCGATTACGATCGCTGCCGAACTCCGGCTGATGTCAAGCCGTAACCGCACGCACGCGAACAGTGTGAGCATCCACCGAGAGTTCGCTGCCACCAGTCATGGGAAATCGACGCGGTTCAGTTGAACTGTCAACGATTGCCTCGGCAGCAGACCATCGCGTGGCATCGTCCATTCGTTCATCAGCGAGCATCCATACAGCGGTCGCTGCAAGGGCCTCCGGAGCATCTCGCAATGCACTGCGGGCAATCGAACCATCCGCCCCGCGCATCGCAGATACGTGTGACTCAAGCAATACATTTCCAAGTCGCGCCAGTTCTCCGGTGCGCGCAGCACGTCGCGTAGCACCAAAAGCAACTGATTCCAAGGCAGGAATCACGATGTGGCGAACGATTCCGCGCGGCGTATCACGGCGTTCGTTTGTTGGATCTTCGCGCCATTGAACGCCAAGGTCCACGCACGCGGCTCGCAACGATTCGCGTGAAAGCCGAAGGCATGGGCGGACGAGCAGCAGTTGATGCGAGGCAGGCGTATCGCACGGAATCAGTCGGCGCGAAGGCATGCCACCGATGCCGCCAAGACCAGCACCGCGCGCGAGTGCGATCAGCATGGTTTCCAATTGATCGTCCGCGTGATGCGCTGCAAGAATGCTGGTGGCGCCGCACTCCATTGCCATCGATGCCAGCGCCTCATAGCGCGCCGTCCGCGCACGGTCAGCAAGTGCTGTTCCAAGTGCAAGTTCAAGGCGTCGAGCGAGTACAGGCACGCCGAGGCGCACCCCGAGCGCGGTCACGCACGCGCAATCAAGCGCCGATTCGCTGCGAATACCGTGGTCAACCGTGCCCGCCGCAAGTTCAATGCGCCCATGCGCTGCAAGACCTGCGCAGAGGGCCATGAGAGCTGTCGAATCCGCCCCGCCACTTGCTGCAACCATGACACGTGCGCCGTCTGGAACGCCAGCGCGGGTCAGCCCGCGCGCTACATCTGCCGCGAGTGGATGACGACGGCACGCCAGAATAAGACGTTCGTCAAGTGCGGCGGTCATGGCGCGGGGACGGGTACAGGTGTTGGCGCTGGCGCGGGTAGGGGTGTTGGCGCTGGCTCCTTCGGCAACTCCACTACGAATTCACTTTCAATCACTCCCTCCATAGGGGAACGCGCTCGCCAACGAACACGCGGCGCCACGGAAACAATGTCTGCGGCGAGCGAGACGCCCTGCACAAATGGCTCTGGCGTTTCCGGCACGAAGAGCGCGGGCTCTGTGGTCCAGGAGCGCAGATGCGCTGCCAATGCACGCCCGGAAATGATGCCGAGTTCATGAGCGTCATCTGGATCAGCCATGCGCTCTGCCGTAGTAATCGCTGTACCAATCTTGGCAAGCAGCGCTGGGTCCGTCGCAACCACTTGCCACGAACCATTCGCGCCACTCTGCGTGATCCATCCGAGCCGAATCGGTCGTGCAAATGGGTGATCCGCAAAGATCGACCGCACCGCCGGTCCAATGTCGACCGATCGCGCCGCGCCTGGCTCAGCTGGCGCACGCTGCGGGGGTTCCATGCCCGCGCGCCGCGCGACGCTCTCTGCAAAGCGCTGCCCCCACCCATCCCACTGCTTCTCAGCGAGGATCGGATCACGGACTTCAAATGCGATGCCAAGCGTGGGCACGTGAACGCGCGTTCCATCAAGCACGGTTTCGCCCACCACCAACACTTGACGCGCCCCCATGTTCGATCGCATCGCTTCATCAAATCCGCCCTCCATCAGGAAGGCATCGACGACTTCTTGCTCATCAAGCGCCCCGCGCCAGGGGTTCATCACCAATGCTGCAATGCCGGCCCCGTCAAGCGCGCGCAGCAATCCAGCATCAGCGGGCGCGCCGGATGCAACATGAACGGGCGCGCGAACGAATCGGCTGCGGTGCCGAATGCGCAACTGCCCATCGGCTGCGCGCGCAGTGAATACCGTCATTCCACCAGTTGGAAGGTCGTGCCGCCATACCACTTCGACAGGCGCGGGGTCCCAAGCAAGCGCCGCTGCAAGATCAACTGAGCCGGCGAGTGAATCGTCTGACTTTGACGCATCAATTCGACCGACAACTTCGTCAAAGAGCGCAGTGCGATCCGATGGCCCAAGCACAAGATTCGGAGGCCGCCACGCCGTCGCAACTTGCTGCGCTGGATAGATTGACCGCCCACCTGCAGCCGTCGCAGGCTTCAACTTTTCAACGAGCAAATTGAGGAGCGGCTGTTCGATGCGCGTGACGATTGCCCACTCCACATGTCCGTCGCGCGTGCGTTCGGTGTAGGTGACATCCGTTCCCAGCATCATGTCAACCAAACTCGAAGCGTCGACACCGAGATCTGCTGCGAGTCGATCCCACGTCTGCACCAAGACGCGCGAGCCAGCAAGCCGCAGGAGCGCAGCCTGCGCGGGCAACATTGCTGTATCGGCACGCAACCCCTGTGCGCCGCGCACTCGAACCATGATTGATACATCTGCCGGAACAACTGCAGCGCTTCCAAAGACGCCATCGCTCGGCGGCACTGCGCATGCGATCGACACTCCGAACGCTGCGAACAACGCACCGAGTGTTCGTTGTGCATATTGAATTGTGATTGACGCGGCTCTCATCGAATGGCGCCAGCCGCGCACAGTTAGAAACTGCGAACGTGTGCTGCGCCGTCCGAAACCTTGAGTGCCGAATCTGGCACGCGCGTTGTTTCTGAGGCCTGCAGCACGCTTGTATTTGGAACGCGAGGCATTCCAAGGAGGATCGAATCAAGACGGCTCGCACCCTGCACTACCGAGCCGCGCAATGCGTCACCGACAGCAGGCTGCGAACGTTCCGCTCGGGTACTACCCATCCACCACGCAGCGCCGAGCGCACACGCGGCCAATACCAATGCGCCCTGAGCAATGCCGACGACCACGCGGCTCGTGCGCATGGAGCGCGCTTGCGCAGGATCCGCTGCTTGGTTGTAGCCCAAGCGGTGCATGACCGAGTGAGTCACATCAGGCGAACTGCCTTGATCCTTGCGAATTTCATCCTTGCGAATTTCATGGTTGCGGTCGTTCGGAATCATTCCATGACCTCCTCGGCCTTCCTGGCCAGTTCTTCGTCACTGTTGATCACTGCGTGCATGCGCTTGCGGGCGCGATGCAAATGGCTCTTGATGGTGCCCTCGGGCATTGCAAGGTGACTGCTGACCGCTTCGATCGACCAATCTTGATGGTGAAAGAGCGTAACGATCTCGCGTTGCAGCGGCGTCAGGCAGGCAACCGCGACATCGAGGATGCGGCGCAAGTGATCGCGCTTCTCGTCGGCCACGACAACGTCGTCCGGACGATCGGAATCGGACGCCCAGAATTCCATCGCCTCACTGTCGCTTGAGGGTCGGTGCTTCTGCATGTGGTTGACATACAGACGGCGGGCAATCGTAAAGATCCACGTGGAGAACCGGAAGCGCGTATCAAAGCGCCCGATGTTCTTGATGACTCGAACGAACGCTTCCTGCACCATGTCCTCCGCCACATCAGGACGTCCCGACAAGCGCATCATGAATGCGTACAGCGCGCCTTGGTGCTCGCGGATCAGCTCTTCGATGGCCGTACCGTCGCCGCGCTGGGCGCGTCGAATCAGTCGGTTCTCGTGAGCCTTGCTGAGCATGCTGAAAGCCTACCGCTCCCGACCGTCCCGGTTGCCGGCAAATGCGCCCCGGATTGCCGAGGAGTGGCAAAAACACCACCGCCCGCCGGACCGTCGTGGCCGGCGGGCGGGTGCTGAAGCCCGAGGGGCGCCCTCCGGGCGCTTTCCTCGGGCGAGGAATCGGGTTACGCGGCCTTTGAGGAACGGCGGCGGGTGGTTGCAGCGGTGGCGATCGCGGAAGTCCGCCCAGCGACTGCTGCAGTTTCGAGGGACGTGAGGGCTGTCACGAGCGCGGACGGAGTGGTCGCCGAGACATCGGCGCCGATCTCTTCCGCCAAGCCGAGGGCGCGGTTAAAGACGCCGCCGCCGCACACGATCCGTAGGTTTGGATGCCCGCCGATTTCCTTGATTTGGTCGATCAGCGCGCGGATGGCCGGAGCGTCACTCGCTGCCGAGGCCCACAGGACCAAGGTTCCAGCGCGGGTGCTGGCGAGCTCCTCAAGAACCTCGTCGTTGGCCACGCCGGCGCCAGCAAAGAAGACTTCGTATCCGGCTGCATCAAGCAGGTCAACGGCGATCTGCGCGCCCAGTTCTTCACCCTCAGTTGGACCGCAGAACATGAGAATTCGCCCAGCAGCGCGCTCAATTCGGGTGTAAGTGGCAGAACCCTGATGCGCGATCTGTCGCAGAGCGCGGGTTGCATAGTTGTAACTCACGCGCGAGAGCTGATCCTTCTTAAAGAGCTTCACAAGCATCTCGTGGATTGGCCAGTAGACGTCGTTGGCCAGGCGCTCGGCGGGAATGTTCTGCGCCGTGAGAGTGGCAACGAATGCATGGGCGCGACGACGGTCGCCGGAGACGAGGTGCTGGAAGAGCTGTTCGATAGTGGATTCGAGATGCATGGTTCAGTGTTCCTTCGAGTAGTGCGCCGCGTTGGTGTCGGCGTGAGAGTGGCATCGGGTGATCCGGCGCCGACCCGCCACGGAGGGGAAATTTCCTTCGTTATGGAGCACTTGCCGCGCGTTATGGATCAATTCAGGGGTATTTCCGCGTCCGAAAAACCGCCTACCATCGTCTGAATGGTCGAAATCGGACCCATCTGGACCCAGGACGCACTGCGCGACAGCCCGCACGCCGACGCTGAGAAGGCGCGCAAGGTGCAAGGGATGTTCGCAGCCATCGCCCGCAGTTACGACCTGAACAACCGTTTGCACTCCTTCTTCCAGGATCAGCGCTGGCGTCGTGCTGCAGTGCGCGCCGCGGGCATCGACGCCACATCGCGAGTTCTTGATGTGGCATGCGGCACTGGCGATCTTGCCGAGGCCTTCGCGGATGCCGGCGCCGCCGCCGTTACTGGTGTTGATTTCACACCCGAAATGCTCGCGATCGCGCGCGACAAGGGCGCGAAGAACGACGGCGAGCAACGTGGCGCGGCTCTGCACGCAACAAAACCCAGTTCAAAGCCAGTCCGCACCGCAGTCAGCTATCACCAAGGCGACGCAATGCAGTTGGCATTCCCGGATCAGTCCTTTGATGTGGTGTCGATTGCGTTTGGCATCCGCAACGTCGCCGTGCCAACGCGCGCGCTCGCGGAGTTCTTCCGAGTGCTTCGCCCGGGCGGCCGACTGGTGGTCCTGGAGTTCGCCGACCCGACCAATCCCATCATTCGCTGGGGAAGCAACCTGTACACCAAGCGGATCATGCCGTGGACCGCATCGTTGGTGGCGCGCGACGTTTCGGGGGCTTATCACTACCTGCCGCGCTCAGTGAGCACATTTCTGCAGCCGCGGGAATTTGCAGAAAAACTCCAAGAAACTGGCTTTGAACAGTGCAGCGCGGTGCAATTGACCATGGGGATATGCGTCCTCCACCGGGCGGTTCGACCGAAATACTCAGTAAAGCCCGCTACACTCTGAGTCGCATGTCAAAATCGCGCGCCCACGGATGGGCGCCGCCGCGGCAGGACGCCGAGAAAGTGAGTCGTTCCAAATGATCGTTGACTGCTCTACACGAGTATTTAATTCGCCTGAACAACTTGGTCGCGAAACTGCCGAGGCGCTGCGCCGCATCACGGCCTTGCGCGGCACGCGCCTTGAATCCACTGCTGCCGCTCTTGAGCGCGCGATCGAACCGGTTGCCGCCGCATTGGTGCACGGGTTTCGCTCCAAACTTCTCGACGCCGGTATCCCCAACGAATTCGTTGCCGAAGTCGTTCGCTCAAATCCAGGTCGACTTGCCGGTGTTGCAGGCATCGACCCGATGGCAAGCGATGCGGCTGCGCAACTTGATCGCGCGGTCGAACTCGGCTTAGTGGGCGTCACGATCTCCCCGAGCGCGCAAGGATTTCATCCAACGCACTCCGATGCCATGCGCCTCTACGGTCGCATCGAGGCGCTCGGCCTGCCGCTCTTCATCGGTCGCCCCGGCCCGCTCGTAGCGAGCGGCTCATTGGAGTTTGACCGACCAGCGGGTTTCGACGAAGTCGCGCGTGCACATCCCAAACTTCGGATCGTGATTGGCGAACTCGGCTGGCCTTGGATTGACGAATGCCTCGCCATGCTCATGAAGCATCAGAATGTTTACGCAGAAATCAGTGGCGTGTCTGGTCGCCCGTGGCAACTCTATAACGCGCTCCTCAGCGGACAGAGTTTGGGCGTCTTGGAGAAGCTCTTCTTCGGAAGTGGATTCCCGTATGACTTGCCTGCGAAGGCGATCGAACATCTCTACTCAGTGAATGCGTTTGCGCATGGCACACAATTGCCAGCGATTCCCCGCATTGCATTGCGCGCCATTGCTGAGCGTGATCCGTTTGCGATCTTGGGAATTGATTCGCCGGCTGCTCGGGCTGTTCATCAGCGCCCGGCGTCTACGGAAGGCGATCTCTCGCGGGATATGCGATGAATCGAGCTGTGGGACGGGCGTTTGCAGCTGCATTTCTCTTCCTCAGCGCGGGGTGTTCAATCACGCCGGGCGGGGTTGTTGAAATTGCTGGTTCGGGCGACACCGCGGTCCGACTCACTTCAGAATTCGCCAACGGCACCTATGCGATTGAGCCGGCGCAAACGACGGTGGTCTTCAGCGACATTTCATACGAAGAGTTAGCGACGGGCACCGCGAAGAACGGGCGATTCCTCCATATTGAAGTGCTGTGGCGCCCGAAGGCCGGACGCACTCCCGTCGAGCCGAGTTCAACCAACCTATCCATTCGATTCGTCGTGGTATCGAACGGCGAAGTTGGCGTTTACATCGGCGGTGGATTTGCATGGATCGATGGCGGCAAGGAGAAGGATGACGCCATCGGATTGGAAATCACTGGCGCGAGCGTTTCACTGGTCGACAAGACGCCTGGATTCGTTGATCTACTCAGCCCAGCCACGCTCATCGGCGAACTCGGCGCGCAGAAGAATGCAGAGAACGCGCGCGCTACGCGCCGAGCAGCGAGTCAGTTTGTAACGAACAAACTCGGACATGTTCGCTGGGTGAGTCGCTAAAGCACAACAAACTGCGAACGCATTTCGAAACACGTGCGCACCCAAACGCCGTCAGCCCTGCCCGTCCACAGCACGTGCGTTTTCAAGCGCACTGATCAGCACGGGATCGATCGCCTCGCGGCGCGGATCAACCGGCAACCACGCGCGTTGCATGGAACCATCGGTGATTGATGGGAACCAAAGCGAGGCATGATCGAGATACATCTGACCCGGCGCACCGCCGTACTCCTGGTCACCAACAAGTGGAAAGCCCAGTGCGCCAAGCATTGCGCGAATTTGGTGAAATCGCCCAGTGACTAACCGAATCACCGCATGCCATTCACCCGGGCAACCCGGAGCTGGCGCAACGGCTTCGATCACGAGCGTTGATGGATCGCCGCCAGAACGCACCACGCGAGCCACTGCGCCGTCGCGACGAAGGTATGCGTTGTGTTGGCCAACAAGCGCATGAGTCTTTGCCGAGGCTTCGCCCTGCGCAGCAGCGGTCGCACTCTTACTGAATCCCGTGCCCACGGCGGAAATCCGCGCCAAGTAATGCTTGGTCCAACGCCCTGCGCGTATTGCCTCGTTGTGCGCGGCGACTGCAGCACTGTCGCGCGCCACCACCACAAATCCACGCGTGGGGCGATCAATCCGGTGCGGCAACTGCGCTTCTGGCCATCCCAGAAGTACGCGCGCTTGCACCAAGAGTGTGGCAGGACCCTTTCCAGCTGTTGACGGCGCCTCGCTTGAAAGTCCCGCAGGTTTCAGAAGCACTGCATCGCGCTCGCTGCGCATGACAACATCCGCCGCCGTTATGCGCGGTCCGATCGGCGGCTCCTCACTCTTTCCGCGGTTACTTCGAGCGTGCACGGCGTTCCGCCTCCACGATTGGCAGCATTTGCACTGCAATTGATGTCAATGGCTGAGGCCACTCGTCTAAATTCACCGCGCGCAACTCCGCGCATTCCCATGTCTCAACAGGAACGGCTGGCGGCAGTACGTCGATCACATAGATCACTTCCCAACTACGAGCGACCGGATCGAAGGCGAGCGCGCGCGCGACTGGCGGCGCACTCGCGGTCCAGCCTGTCTCCTCGCGGAGTTCGCGCAGAATCATGTCCGCAGGCGCTACGCCGGGTTCAAGCGTGCCCGCCGGTGCGAATTCCCACATGCCCGGGTAATTGAGCGTTTCTTCCCCGCGGCGCGCCATCAGAATCTGACCGTTCGGCGTGAAGCACACCGCCTTCACTCCAATCGGGCGAACGCCCGTGTCAATTCCCTCTCGGCCGACTGCGTGAAATCGGTAACTGGTTTGAATGCAATGGATTGTCACTCCACCGTGGCCATTCCGGCTGGTGCCCAAGACATGGAGCATCGGTCCATCGTGCGCCCGAGGCACGCGTACACGGAGTGCTTCCCATGCGGCATTCACTGCGTCAAGGGTGGCTCTCGGCATCGCTTCCGGGACAAATCTGCCATCGACCACGGAGAGGAGCGGCGGTCTGCGGAGCGGGATGAGTCGCTTTGGTAATGCAACCGTGCCGCTCGGCACGGCGGTTGGGGAGTTGGGCGGCCGGGGCTCCATGGCACCTCAATCTATACACTTCCCCGCTCATGAGCACCGCCCAATATCTCACGGCCCCGGTTCCATCAAGCGAACTACCCAAGGGAATTCCCTACATCGTCGGAAACGAGGCCGCGGAACGCTTCTCCTTCTATGGGATGAAGACGATCTTGGTGGTGTTCATGTCGCAGTATTTGATGAGCTCGCAGTCGGTTCCGGCGTACATGACCGAAACCCAGTCGCGCGAATGGATGCACTGGTTTGTTGCGAGCGCCTATTTCACGCCCATCTTTGGCGCGATTCTCGCCGACGCAATTCTTGGCAAGTACCGCACCATTCTTCTTCTTTCGATGGTGTATTGCATGGGGCACTTGGCGCTAGCACTCATTGACATGCCGCCCGCTGCACTGCAGGCAACGTTCGAACCCCGCACGTGGCTGCTCACTGGATTGTTCTTGGTAGCAGTCGGCTCGGGCGGAATCAAGCCGTGCGTCTCCGCCCACGTCGGCGACCAGTTCGGCGCGAGCAACAAGCATTTGCTGACTCGAGTGTTCGGATGGTTTTACTTTGCCATCAACTTTGGATCATTCTTCTCCACCCTGCTCACGCCGTGGCTGCTGCACAACTACGGAGCACGTTGGGCGTTCGGCGTTCCCGGTGTCCTCATGGGTCTCGCCACGATCGTCTTCTGGATGGGTCGAAATAAGTTCGTACACATTCCAGCGCGCGGCTTTGGATTCGTCACCGAGGCACTCTCCGGCGGCGGATTGAAAGTGCTGGCCAAGTTGTCAGCGGTCTATGTGTTTGTCGCGGTGTTCTGGTCGCTCTATGACCAGACCGGCGGCGCGTGGGTGCTGCAGGCATCGCAGATGAACTGCAACTTCTTGGGCATTCGTTGGCTGGAATCACAGGTTCAGGCGATAAATCCGCTACTGATTTTGGTGTTCATTCCGCTGTTCTCGTACTTGGTCTATCCGGCACTTGGACGCGTCGTGACGCTCACTCCAATCCGCAAGATTGGGGCTGGATTCTTCCTCACGATTGCTGCGTTTGCCATCAGCGCCGCTGCACAGGCGAAGATCGATACCGCAGAAGCGGCATTCCGTGCCACAGTCGCTCCGATCGTTTCCAGTAACCGGGTTGACGTGAAGGCAACGGCCGCCGCACTGCGATTTGAAGAACGCAATGCCAGCGCGGTAACCATTGAAGAACTGAATAACGCAGCAGCCCCAAATGACAAGAAGTGGAGCGACTCGATGTCGCAAACACTCGCTGCCGGCGGCATCGTGATTCAAATGGACGGCACGCGTACAGAGGCTGACTGGCCATCCATTGCATGGCAGTTGTTGGCTTATGTAGTGATCACCGCCGCCGAGGTATTGGTGTCCATCACTTGCCTCGAATTCAGTTACACGCAAGCTCCACCAGCGATGAAGAGCTTCGTCATGAGTCTCTATCTCTTGAGTGTTGCAGCGGGCAACACACTCACCGCATTAGTGAATCGATTCACTATGGATGCCGATGGAAATTCCACACTGGTCGGTGCGGACTACTACTGGTTCTTCACCAAATTGATGGCAGTGGCATCGGTGGCGTTCTTGATTGTTGGCTATCTGTACAAACCACGTGACTATATGCAGGAAGAAACTGCAAAGTGGCCTTCATCACCCGGGCAGGAACCATAGGAATCACCATGAAATTTGCACCGTATCTCGTCCTTGCACTGTCCGGAATGATGCTGCTTGCGGGCTTGGCGCCGCTTCCCGCCGCACCGCACGAAGACGCGCGAACGGCGCCAGCGGTGGCAGTGCCCGTGGCTTCCGGGGTTCAGTACGAATTCATTGGTCGCTATGACGTTGACCAGCTCAATCAGATTTTGACCAAGGCCACGCCCGCATTCACCGGGTTCCCAGTCACGTACACGCCCGCGCGCAACGCGGTGAAGATGTACCGGGTGACTTACCCATCGGTCATCCCCGAGCGCAACAACCGGCCCACCATCGCATCGGGACTGATTGCCATTCCGGAGACTGCAGACAAGTCCATGCCGATGGTTTCCTACCAACACGGCACCGTGATGGAGAAGCACGCGGTGCCATCGTTCCCGGAGGAATCGCCGGAAACGCAATTGATGATCGCGCAGTTTGCGGGTCAGGGATATGTCGTCATCGGTGCCGACTATTTCGGCATGGGAACGTCCACTGAGAAGGACGGCTACATGGTGATTGGTAGCCAGCAACAGGCATGTATGGACATGTACCGATCCTCGCTGGCAGTGCTTGCCAAGGAGGGAATCGCGCCCAAGGAACTGTTCCTGACTGGCTGGTCGCAAGGGGGCGTGGTGACGATGTGCTTCTTGGAAGTTCTTGAGAAGAACAACGTGGCAGTCGCGGCGGTCGGCACTGCCGCCGCGCAATGCGATGGATATGTGATGCTGAGCGGCTTCCTCAATCATCCGCGCTCGATCGACGCACCATGGGTGGCCGCCATGTTCATCTTGACGGCGTTCTCCTATGAGGAGTACTACGGCGTCCCAGGTCTTGCCAAAGCGTTCTTCACCGAGGAGCAATATGAACTCGCGCGCAAGATCTACATGAAGGAGCCATATACAGAACCATGGCCTGGCGATCTGCACAAGCTGATTCGTAACGAGTATTTCGACCCGAACTACTTTGCAGGCACCATGTACTGCACGCTCATTCAGAAGTTGCACGCCTACCGCTGGCAGGTGAAGACGAATGTCCGCATGTACTACGGCGAAATTGATGAATGCCTCACCATTGATCTTGCGCGTCTTCCCGCGATGTATCAGCACGCACTTGGCAGCACCAAGGTCGAGGCGATCAGCGCCGGTCCGGATGCAAACCACCGCGGTACATTTGGGCGTGCCGTTCCGGAATGGAAGAAGTGGTTTGACTCACTGCGGGCCAAGTAAGCCGTCAGTCTTTGACAAACGCCATGTGCTCGTAGTCCTTGCGCACGCCAGGAAATGCAAGCACCCGGTTATGCATGGACGCGTACACCCCGGGCGGCAGAATCTGCACAGCGCACAGTGCTTCGGTCAAGTTCTGAACTGAATCGGTGCGGCGAAGTTCATAGGGACGCATTGCGCCGGTGAGTACCACCGCTTTGCTGCAGCCACCCGTGGCGATCATCCGAGCGTGAATGCGATCTCCGGTGACCGGGAGCCGATCAGTGCCATGCACAATCACGACGCCATCATGGTCGGCACAAAGCGCGAGCGTTCGCTCCGCAATGAGAGCGTGGTCTGCATCAGTCATGTCAAGGCTGTCCTTATTCATGAGTGGCACGCGGGTGATCTCCACGCCATCAAGCTCGAGCGAAGCCAGAATTGCATCGAGGACGCTGAGGCGATTATGGAGGACACCATGAAGTTCGTCGTACGTCTTCTCGATGGTGCCGCCGGTAGAAATAAGTGCAACTTTGAATGGCATGTGTAGGAGCGCGGGAACCGCGGTGAGTGGAAAGCGCGAAGTCTAGTCATTCACGCCGGAAGGTCGCTCCCTGTTTCCCGCAGTGCAGTGACCAACCTGCGTGCGGCGAGCACGGTTCCACATGCTGCCACTGGTTGTTCACGGAGCGCGGGTGCGATGGCCGCAATGGCGCGCTGCGCTCGCGCGAGCATGGCCGTGTCGCGGTCGAGCGCTGCAAGTGCCGTCATGGCGCGCAGGATGCTCGATGTTCCACTTGGCATGGCGCCGTCGTCCACGCTTCGCACTCGGGTAAAGAGATCCGGCGCCGTGGCGGGTGAATCAAACCATGCCCCACTCACGGGATCAAGAAACCGCAATTCAGCAGCAGTAATGAGTAGACGCGCCTCGTCACGCCAGCGCCAGTCGCCACTGGCATGAGCGATCGCAAGACAGGCGTTTGCCATGTGTGCGTAGTCCTCAAGAAACGCATCGACGGATGCAGTGCCGTTGCGCCAGGTGCGCAGCAGCCCGCCGTCCTTCGAACGCATGCGTTCAAGCACAAAGCTGATGCCACGCGCCGCCGCATCCACAAAGTGGCGCACCCCGAGTGCATCGGACGCATCGGCCAGACCCTCCGCCATCAAGCCAGCCCACGCGGCGATCGTCTTGTCATCGGTCATGGGCTGCGGGCGCAACATGCGTGCAGCCAAGAGCACCGCATCGATGCGCGCTCGGCGTGTTCGAAACTCTCCGTCACTGATACCCATGACGCGCGCAAGCGCATCGGGCCGCTCCGACAAACGCACCACATGGACTGCGGGCGCGTCCGGATGATGCGGATCTTTGAAATTGGCTGCACCGTCAAGCCCGTACAGGCGGAACGCGAACGCAACATCGTCGGCACACCCGGCGCGCTCGAGTTCAGCACGCGCCTCCGCTGGGGTCCATACATAATTTGCACCTTCGCGCGCTGCGACCTCGGCATCCTGCGCGCTCAGGAATCGCCCATCCTCGCTGGTCATCTCGCGAATCACGTACTCGCAGGTGCGGCGCGCGGTTTCAGCGTGCAGCGGATCGCCCCAACGACGGAAGGCATCGGCATACAGCGAAGCCAGTTGACCGTTGTCATAAAGCATCTTCTCAAAGTGCGGCACAGTCCACGTTGCATCGACGGCATAGCGATGGAATCCACCGCCGACTTGGTCAAAGATGCCGCCGATCGCCATTGCGTCAAGCGTATGACGCAGCACTTGGTCAACGGATCCAGTGCCGGTTTCAAGGAGAAATCGCGGATACGGAGGCGTTGGGAATTTCGGCGCGCCACCGAATCCACCGTTGGTTGGATCCGACATGCGCATCAACGCGGCGGATACTTGGCTAACGGTTTCTTCGTTGCCGAGCGCAGCCGCATCCACCGCATCTCCTGCAGTCGGCAGCGCCATCTGTCGACGCACCACATCGGCGATCCGCCGCGCCTGATCAGCCATTCCCGCGCGATCCTGACTCCATGCCGTACTGACTGCGCCCAAGAGCTCTATGAACGACGGCCTGCCAAACGCAGTCTGCGGCGGAAAGTAGGTGCCGCAGAAGAACGGCTCGAGCGAATCCGGATCAAGAAATACATTGAGAGGCCAGCCACCGCTCGAACGCCCCTCAGTGAGTTGCGTGAATACTTGACACGCGGTCATCATGAGTTCGTCAACATCAGGGCGCTGCTCGCGGTCCACTTTCACTGGCACGAACCCCGCGTTCAAGTGACCAGCCACAACAACGCTCTCGAAACTTTCGCGCTCCATAACGTGACACCAGTAACAAGTGCTGTATCCGATGGAGACAAAGAGAGGAACTCCGCGTCGGCGCGCTTCCGCGATGGCATCAGGACCCCACGGCGACCACGCGACCGGGTTATGCGCGTGCTGCAAGAGATACGGACTCTGCGAGCCAGCAAGCCCGTTCGCGGGGTGTCGGAGCGATGCCTCCGAACCATGGGCGGGACGTTCAAGCGGTGAGGATGCCTCTTTCATAGGGGAGAGGCTAGGCGAGCCGATAGTGGAATGACCCCATACCGCGCAAGGCACCCCATGATCACAGATCTTCTACCGAATTCCACGCCCGAACTGCTCGCCATCACTGATCTTGCACCCACTGCGAAGGGAGTCTTAGTGGGCACGATGGTGGGCGGGACGCTCTTGCTTCTGTTTGGAGCGCGCCTGCTGCGCCCAGCCGTTGTGCTCGCTGCAATGCTTGTCGGATTTCTGGGATCGGTCGTAGTGGCACGTGCGCTCCTTCCCGGCGTGCCGCTCTGGGCAGCGGCGGCGTTCGGTGCGGTTGCCGGATTGCTTGCGGGTGCCCTCCTCTATCGACCAACGGTCGGACTACTCGGGGCAGTCGTCGGTGCCACGGTCGGCGCCCTCGTTGCGTTCGCAATCATCGCTGGCGGAACGCTGGACACTGCACCGCGGAACCTCGACCACGCGCTCGTTGCGAATCCACGCGAGGCAGCACATCCCGGCGAAGGAAATCGAGCTGGCAAACATCTCTTAGAAATTCTCACGGGTCCGCGCGCGTCCGACGAGGCTTCTGCACATCGCGCGCCGCAATCCGGCACTGACGCGGCCCTCAGCAACGCGGCCGATTCGGCCCTGCCCGTTGGCGATCGCGCCCTGCAATCGACCGTTGATGTCACGCATCGAGCTGGCGATCGTATTCAGACCGCATATCAGGAAACGGCGCCGGCATATCGAACGCTCCTCTCGGCATCGATCGGCGCAGGCGCAGTGATTGGATTCCTCATGGGGCTGCTTGCAACCACCCTCGTGGCACGCATCCTGACGAGCCTCGCGGGAGCTTGGATCTTGGTAGTAGGCGCCCTGCCGCTCCTCGCCATGAATGGATATGAACCCATGCCGAGCGGCGCACGCGGTTGGCTGATTGTGCTTGTCAGCCTGACGGCGCTCGGAACGCTCGCACAGGGCGTGCTTGGCGGTGGGAGGGCGAACGCAAAAACCCCTGCTCGCGCGCCGCGCCCGGCGACCACCAAGCAATCAACGAAAGCAAAGTCTCCGGTGGCGCCGAAGGCGACCATCGCGGCTGTCGGCGCAGACTGAAGCGGCGAGCGGCGCAAGTCATACACTGCGCCGCTCATGGATTTCTTCAACTATAAAGATGGATCGCTCCACTGCGAAGCTGTACCCGCTCATGTCATTGCGAGCGCAGTCGGTACGCCCTGCTATGTCTATAGCCGCGCCACGCTGGTTGAACACCACCGGCGCAGCGCAGAAGCATTCGCTGCAGTCAATCCGTTGATCTGCTATTCCGTGAAGAGCTGCGGCAATCTATCGGTGTGTCGTACACTGGTGGAATGCGGAGCGGGCATGGACGTTGTTTCGGGCGGCGAGCTCTTCCGTGCGCGTGCTGCTGGTGCTGCGCCGTCCACCATCGTCTATGCGGGCGTCGGCAAGCGCGATGATGAAATCGGCGCTGCGCTCGATGCCGGAATCTATCTCCTGAATGTTGAGAGCGAGGAAGAGTTTGAGAATATCGCGCGCATCGCTCGCGCCCGCAATGTCACCTGCGAGTGCGCGCTTCGCATCAATCCCGATGTCGATCCGCACACACATCGATTCACAACAACTGGCACCAAAGAAACAAAGTTCGGCGTGGACATCGAACGCGCCCGAGCATTCTTTCGCTCCTATGGACGCGATCTGCACGCGCGGCTCGTTGGATTGCACCTGCACATTGGCTCCCCGGTCTACGAAACTGCGCCGTATGTGGAGGCGGTTCGCAAGGCCCTGGCATTGCGCGATGAATTGATGGCGGAGGGATTCACGGTCAGCGTATTAGATCTCGGCGGCGGATTTGCAGCCGACTACGAAACCGGGCGCAGTCCAGCGGCGGCCGATTATGCACGCGCCATCGTGCCGCTTCTTGTGCCCGCTGTCAGCGCCGGTCTGCGCATCATTCTTGAGCCCGGCCGTTCTATCGCTGCGAATGCAGGCATTCTTCTCACGCGCGTCCAGTACGTGAAGCGTTCCGGAGACAAGACGTTCGCCATCTGCGATGCTGGCATGAACGCACTGCTTCGCCCCAGTCACTACGACGCGTTCCACTTCATCTGGCCAACTGATCCGGCGCCGAACTTTGTACCGACGCGCCGCACGGAGAATCCTGAAATTCCTGGACTCGTCAGTATGGATGTGGTTGGCCCACTCTGCGAAACCGGCGACTACTTGGCACTCGACCGCTCCATGCCGCCCGTAGTGCGCGGCGACTTACTGGCGATCTATACCGCTGGCGCGTACGGAATGAGCATGGCGAGCCGCTACAACAGTTCGCCACTTCCGGCAGAAGTATTGGTCGATGGCGACAAGTTCAGCACGGTGCGTCGTCGCGAAACCTATGAAGACCTCGTTGCGCATGAACGCTGAAGCGGTGATCGCATACAAACCCGCAACAATCAACAAGAACGACCATCCATGAACATCAAACCGTCAACGCTTGTCGCTCTCTGCATCACACTGCATACCGCCCCGCTCGCTATGCCAGCCTTCGCTGGCGACCCCGTCACTGCTCGCCGCCCGACCACTACGGTCCGTAGCGCCATCACCGCTGATGCCGTTCGGAGCGATGTCACAGAGCTATCAAGCGACGAAATGGGCGGGCGTTTCTTTCGCAGTCCGTTCGCTGAGAAAGCCGCGGTCTGGATTACTGGAAAGTTCACATCGATCGGGCTGAAGCCTGGCGTCTCAGCTGACTCGTATCGGCAACCGATCGACAAGAATCCGGAGACCGCGCCAAACCTTGTCGCGGTATTTCCAGGCTCGGCACCGAGCGGAAACACTGCTGCCGGAGCCGGCACCGGCTACGTCATTGTCAGCGCGCATTACGACCACCTGCGCCCCCGACGCAGCGGCGACGACAAGATCTTCAACGGCGCTGATGACAACGCGTCCGGCGTTGCCGGCATGCTCGCCGTGGCGCGCGCCATAAAGGCATGCAGCGACGCTGGCAACGGACCAGCATGCACGGTGATCTTCATCGCATTCAATGGCGAAGAGGCTGGGCTCTTAGGATCAACGGCCTATGCGAAGTCGCCAACGGTTCCACTCAGCGAGATTCGCGGCGTGTTCAACATGGACATGATCAGCCGCGGCCCGCCGCGACAGATCTACATTGATGGCGGCGCAGTCGGCGCGCCAGTGACTGCCGCGCTTCGGGCTGCAAACGAAGACATCGGTCTGAAACTGCGTACCGACGAACACCCCGACTGGCTTGACCGCAGCGATCAAGGACCATTTCTTGCCAAGAAAGTCCCGGCGGTGCTCTTCTCTGTCGAGGACCACGAGGACTACCACAAGGTCAGCGACGAAGTTTCGAAGATCGACGCAAGCCTGGCCGCAGAAGTAGCGCAGTTGGTGGCGCTTGCAGCGATTGACATGTCGCGTCAGGCATTTGTTCCACGCGTTGCAGCACCTGCGCCGACTGTTCCGCCAACTCCCGCCACGACTGGCTCCGCAAAGCCCGCCGCGCAACCTGCATCCACGCCCACCCCTGCGCCCTTGCCAGCGCCGAAAGCACCGTAACGCACGAAGCGCCGTGTACTCAGTGCGCCAGCGGGCTCATGATGTGCATGATCGCGCACGCGTAGACGCCCGCAAGGACATCGTCAAGCAACACGCCCCAGCCGCCGCCAATGCGTTCGAGCGCTTTGCACGGCGGTGGCTTCAGTACATCAAAGAATCGAAACAGCAGGAAGGCCATTCCCATTCCGAGCACTGACGTGCCACACCATGACCACGAACCCGTCTCCGCCATTGAGCGAAGTGGCCAGTGCAATACAAGAAGCGTGATCGACATCCCTGCAATTTCATCCAACACAATGCAGGACGGATCCTTGATACCAAGCAACTCCTCAGCTGCCGCGGTCCAGCGCACACAGCCGATCGACGCCCAGAGCAAGAGCACCACGAGCGTGGCATCGATCACCCATCCATAGCCCGCGGGTAGCAGCGCCACCAAGCCGAGCACCACGATGCACGGCGGCAGCGAACCCCATGTTCCTGACGCGAATGGAGCGAATCCCAATCCACCAACGGTCAAAGAGAAGCGAGGAAACCAGGGTATTCCTGCCATGCGCTGTCGTGCCACCTGTGGGGCCATCTTTGGTTCGCCGAGGGAACGCTTCGCCGTATTCATGCTGCGTTTATCGGCGCGTTCAGCGCGCGTCCTTCGAAATCGACCGGAGCAGCGCTATGCCGCGAATGGAATACGGAATGGCGCTCCACACCGTGATGATCGTCATGGCCCACACCGAGAGCATTTGCGCCATGCGGTAGTTGGGGCTCGCTAGGCAGCCGGGATTCACAGCAATGAAGAGCGCCGTAGGAATGGCCGCGCTTTGCGCAAACATCTTGATCTTTCCAGACCAGTCCGCTGCAAATGCAATTCCGCGCGCTTCCAATACGCCGCGCAAACTGGTGACAAGTAATTCGCGCGCGAGCACTGCCACCACCATCCAGCTTGCAACGCCGGTAGCGCAGTTGATAGCGCCTGGATGCGGTTCAATTCCAAACGCGCGGCTCCATTCTGGTTCCGCAAATTTCGGGCTTGCCAAGTACACAAACGCGCCCAGCACCAAGACCTTGTCAACGAACGGATCCATGACGCGACCAAAGTCCGTCACCACGCCCCACTTGCGCGCGAGGTATCCGTCGAGAATGTCGCTCAGTGCGGCGGCAATGAAGAGAATGAACGCAGCATTCCCCCACCATTGTCGACCCTCAGCCGATGTAGGAGAAAGCGCGAGCGCAATGATTGCAAAGAATGCCGTCGCCATCACCAGGCGAATCACGGTGATCAAGTTTGGAAGGATGCGGCGCACCTCATCAGACATGACGCGAGGGTAGCGGAGCCGCGGAATCGGTGGTGCGCCCGTTCGGTCGTACCGAGGAATCACCGAGCAGCCGATCGCAGCCGACCACTGCGGCCGCACCGCGCCACTTTCCTAGCCGCGTCCCCGAGGCTGCACGATTACCGGAGAATGAGCCATGTCCCCACTTCGGAGCGCGCAATTTCTGCCCCGGCATCCGGTCGGTTTACACCACGAGTCCCCGGCGATCCCTCCCCGCCCCGTCCCGGCTCGAGTTTCGCCCCCCCCCGTTTCCCCGGTATCGCGGTTGCTAACCGCCTCTTCCCCTTCTATTATCCGCCCTCCCCGACCGGATTCCCGTGCGGGTTGCCCGGATCCTCAGGCCCCCATCCATGAACGCGAACCTCTTCTACGCCGCCGCCGCCTTGGGTGCCGTCGTGCTGTACCTGATGATGGAGCCGCGCCCCGCGGCATTCCGAGCCGCCCTGACCGTGTGCGGTCTCGCCGCGGTGGGACTCATCATCACCGCCGTCGCCCGCAACGCACCAGTGCCTGATGCGGCCGGAACGGATCCGACGTTCTGGGTGCACGTCATGGTTGCGCTCGTCGCCGTTGCAGGCGCGGCACGCATGGTGACACATCCGCGCCCGGTCTACGCAGCGCTCTATTTCGTGTTGGTGATCTTGGCAGTGTCTGTGAATTTCTTGCTATTGCAGGCTGAATTCATGGCATTTGCGCTCCTCATCGTTTACGCGGGCGCCATCCTCATCACTTACCTCTTCGTTCTCATGCTTGCGCAACAGTCTGGCGATCAATCAACGCGCGGCGAAGCAGCCGCTTGGTACGACCGCACCCCGCGCGAACCGATCGCCGCACTGGTCTTGGCCTTCATCATGCTGTCGGCAACAGGCGATGCACTCTTTCGACGCGAGAACTCGGTGCCGTGGCTTGCCTCACCGGCTGTGGTCGCCCGCGCCAACATCCGCGCTTGGGAGCGCATGGAAGACATGCCGCAACTTCTGTTGCGCGAGTCCGCCGCTATCGCTGAAACAGCGGGCATTACCGACATCGCCAAGCTTGAACGCGGCGCCGATGGCCGCCTTGTCTCAGTCGATCCGTCTGGAACCACAGCAACCATCACACTTCTGAGCGCCAACGGCGATCGCCACCCCATCACCCTCGATGGCACCGCGGCACCCGCCAATTCAACGGCACTCGGCCACGCCCTCGTTGCCCAATTCCCCGTCAGCCTCGAGCTCGCGGGCGTCATTCTGCTGATGGCACTGTTCGGAGCCGTCGTCTTGGCACGCCGCCAAATGGCCATGGCTGAAGACGAACGCCGCGCAGCTGCTGGACTTCCACGCATTGATGACAGCGAATCGCTCAGCCGCGGAGGTGCAGCATGACCGGCATCGCAAGCATGATGAACATGATCAACACGATCAACTCCATCAGCATCGCCGCCGCCCCCGCCGCGACTGCTGCGACCACAGCTCCCATGGCCCCCGCCATGCCAGCCAACATCCAAGTCACTCTCGCATTGGCCATCATCCTCTTTGCGATCGGTCTCGTTGGATTCCTGACGCGTCGCAACATGATCCTGATGTTCCTCTCAACGGAACTGATGTTCCAAGCGGCCGCGCTTGCCTTCGTTGCATTCGGCCGCATGTGGATGGATCTCTCCGGACAGTTGATGGTGATCTTCATTCTCACCGTCGCCGCTGCCGAGGCCGCCCTTGCGTTGGGTCTCGTCGTCCTCCTGTATCGCCGCAAAGAAACACTGAGCAGCGAAGCATGGGCGGAACTAAAGGAATGAGCACCGTCGCGATCATTGCGCTCGCATCCGCTTTCGTCACTCACGCCACGGCACACACACCCACGGCTTCCATGGAACCAGCACTCTTTACTACTCTCGCGCTTGCTCTCGGCGACGGCGCACACGCAGTTGTCGACGGTCACGCCGCCGACGCCGCGCACGCAGCCCACGCCGCGAGCGGCTATGCCGACGTCGGCCCGCTCCACTTCGTCAAGGCCGTTGCCAACACCGACTTCGCGTGGCTCAAGTGGATGCTCCTTGCACCACTGGTGTCCGTGGTTCTGTGTGGCGCACTTGCGATGTTCAAGGTGAAGAGCCGCCTGCCGGCCGTATTCACCGTCGCCGCGTTCGGTCTGTCCACTGCGATGGCTATCGCGCTCTACTTTCAGTTTGGGCCGACGCTGTTCGAAACGCACGCGCCGCTCACCGTGCCGTTCATGGACTGGCTCTCACTCAGCTGGGGCCCCGCACCGTTCCAGTCATTCACCGCCAACCTCGGCTTCTACATCGACGGCATCAGCATGCTGTGGATGCTCTTTGTCACTGTGCTCGCAACGCTCATCGCGCTCTACGCCAGCGAGTACATGGAGTCCGACCTCAAGGCCGGCTACGCGCGCTTCTTCTTTGCAGTCAGCCTCTTCGTTGCAAGCATGCTCATCCTGGTGATGAGCGACAACTTGGTCGGCCTGTACCTCGGTTGGGAAGGCGTTGGCCTCTGCTCGTACCTGCTGATCGGTTACTACGCCACACAGCCCGGTGCGACCGCTGCGGCCAAGAAGGCGTTCATCATGAACCGGATCGGTGACCTCGGCCTCGCCTTGGCCATCTTCCTGATCTGGACCAACTACGGAACTGTGCAGTACGACAGCCTGTTCCAGGCGATTGCCACCACTGGTTCCGAGACCGTTCAAGGCGGATGGTCGAAAGCGGCCATTCCGTTCCTGTTGCTCCTGGCCGTGTGCGGCAAGAGTGCGCAGGGACCACTCTTTACCTGGCTCCCGGACGCCATGTGGGGCCCCACCCCAGTCTCCGCGCTCATTCACGCAGCAACCATGGTGACCGCGGGCATCTACCTGCTCGCACGCATGGCGCCGTTCTACACAGTGCAGGCCATCGGCGGAGAGTGGGCTGAAACCGCGCTCCTGACCGTCGGCTGGATTGGCTGCTTCACCGCATTCATCGGTGCAACGATCGCGTGTGGTCAATTCGATTACAAGCGCGTCTTCGCGTACTCGACGATCAGTTCGCTCGGCTACATGGTGATGGGCCTCGGCGTCGGCACCGCGTTCGGCGGCGTCTACTACGTCTTCACGCACGCGTGGTTCAAGGCTCTCTTGTTCCTCACCGCCGGCGCAGTGATGCACGGAATGGCTGGGCAAGTTGACTTCCGAAAGTTGGGTGGCCTCCTTAAAGTTCCTGGATTCCGCCTCACCATGATCTGCATGTTGCTCGGCTGCCTCTGGCTTGCCACCGCGCCGTTCAGTGCAGCAGCTGAATCAAAGGACATCATCCTGCTCACCGCGCTCACGAGCGATGTACAGCAAGTTCGATGGATGGGCTGGATTGGCGTACTCACCGCAGGAATCACTGCGTACTACGCGTTCCGAGTGTGGTTCCGTTTGGCACTCGGCCCCGTGAAGATTGAGCCAGGTGCTGATCAGCATGCCGACCACGGCCATGATGATCACGCGCATGCTGCCGACGCGCATTCGACTCAAAAGACCGACGCCGCTTCGCACGGCGGATCCGGGTTCCACCCGCACGCGCCGGGGTTGCGCATCTCGCTCGTCCTCACCCTGCTCGCCATCGGCTCGGTGCTCGCTGGTCTGCCGAGTTACTTGGAGCACTCACAGGGCTTCAACTGGATTCAGCGCTTCGTAGAGAACTCGACCGCGAAGATACGCGCGGGTGACGGAGCGGAGCACGCTCTGATCCTTGGTCGCGATGCACACAGCACGCTCTTCATCATCGCCACCAGCGTGGTGGTTGCGGGCTTCCTGCTCGCGTGGATCTTGCACGCAAAGAACCGCGCCCTCGGCGACCGCATGCGTGCATTCATGCTCAACACCACCGGCCTCAAGTGGATTCCGCTCGGCAGCGAGCACGGCTGGTATGTCGATCAGTTCTACAACGCCATCATCGGCGTGCCCGCATGGCTCGGCGCGCAGCTCCTGGCATTCACTGATCGATTCGTCATCGACGGCGTGATCGTTGCCGCCGTCGGTCGCTTCCCAGGCTTTGTGGCACGGGTCTTCCAGCCGCTCTACACCGGCACGGTGCAGAGTTACGCGCTCACCATGGCGGGCGGAATTGGGCTGATCGTCGCATGGGTTGTATGGGTTTGGCTCTCGGGAGGTGCCTCGTGACACTCGCTGTACTTCTCATCGTCCTGCCGCTCGCGGGCGCAATCCTCTGCTTCGGTGTCAGCGAGCGCGCTGCCAAGACAGTCGGCCTGATTGCAAGCCTCGCGGTCTTGGCAGTTGCAACGCTTCTTGCATTCGAATTCCCCGCATGGACCACCGGCGCATTCTGGCCGAACGAAGAGGGCTGGAAACTCTTCACAGCCTTCGGTGTTGAGTTCCGCCTCGGCACCGATGCCGTCGGAGTGCTGCTCATCGTCCTGACAGCGGTATTGATCCCGTGCAGCATGCTGGTGAGCTTCTCTGCCATCACCCAGCGCCAGCGCGGCTTCTACGCACAGTTCCTCTTCATGGAATCGGCGGTCATGCTCGCCTTCCTCGCGCGCGATGTGATCCTGTTCTACATCGGCTACGAGTTCACACTCGTCCCGCTCTTCCTCATTGTTGCCATCTGGGGCGGCCACGATCGCCGTCCGGCAGCAATCAAGTTGTGGGTCTACAGCTTTGTTGGATCCGTGATCTCGCTGGTTGGATTCATCTACCTCGCAGCTGGCCACGCAACTGACACTGGCACCCCGATCAACTTCGGCGTGCAGACCTTGGTCGAATACGGCCAGACGCTCCCTGCAAGCACGCAGTGGTGGGTATTCCTTGCAATCATGGGCGGATTCGCCGTGAAGGTGCCGTTCGTTCCGGTGCATTCATGGTTGCCCCTTGCGCACGGCGAAGCGCCAACGGCAGGCTCCGTGGTGCTTGCAGGCGTTGTCATCAAGATCGGTCAGTACGGCGCGCTGCGTTTTGCGTTCCCCATGGCACCGGAAGGCGCCTTGGCGCTGGCACCCTTCTTTGCGGCACTCGCATTGATCGGCATCCTTGGCATGAGCCTGGTGTGCTGGGTGCAGAACGATGTGAAGCGGTTGGTTGCTTACAGTTCGATCGCCCACATGGGCCTCGCCCTGCTCGCCATGTTTGCCTTCAACGTGGTGGGCATGGAAGGCGGCATCTTGTACATGGTGAATCACGGCCTCTCAACGGCCGGCATGTTTATGTGCATCGGCATCATGTATGAGCGCTACCACACCAAGGACATGGAAGTGGTTGGCGGACTCATGCAGCGCATGCCGATCTGGAGCGTGTTCATGGTCTTCTTTGCCATGGCATCATTGGCGCTCCCCGGCTTGAACGGATTCGTGAGTGAGTTCCTGTGCCTGCTTGGTATCTACACCGCTGATGCTGGCATGAAGACTGGATTCCCCGGAATCCTTGGTCCAACGTATGCGTTCCTCGCGGCGTTGGCCTTGGTGCTCGGCGCTCTATATGTCCTACGCATGTTGCAGAAGTTTGTGTTTGGACCGCTGCGAGAACCGAGCCACGGGCACGGCGGACATGACTCCCACGGATCGCATGGCCAGGGGAATCACGCTGCTCACGCGATCCATGACTTGAACTTCCGTGAGATTGTGGCGATGGCTCCAATTGCGATCGCCTGCCTGGTGATCGGCATCTGGCCGAAGCCCATCCTGAATGTCATCGAGCCGTGCGCGGCCAATGTTGTTGCGCCGTACGTCAAGCTCATCGAGCGTGACCTTGCCAATCGCCCACGCGCTGCCGCCGATGTCGATGCCGTCGCGGCTACGACCGCGCCGACCGCTGCCAAGGGAGCCATCCAGTGAACACCATGACCCCCGCCATCTTGGCCGCTACCACCAATCTCGGCCCCAAGTTCATGCTGATCGTCCCGGAGGCCGTGCTCTTTGTGGGCGCTGTTCTGTGCGCAGTCATGGGCCTTTCACATGTACGCGCCTTCCGCGCCCTGGTTCCATGGGTCGCAGTCGTGGCACTGATCGCTACGTTCGTCACCATGCTCAAGGTCTGGACGCCCGAAGCCGCCACGGCCGCGCAGTTACCGATGCCGATGCTCGGCAAGTACATCATCGCGCTCTTGTGCGTGGTGGGCGTTGGTCACGTGCTCGCTTCGATCGGCAGCGTTGATCGCGCCGTGGAGCGCCAAGTTGCCTCCGGCACCGGTGCGTTTGATCCCGTGCGCGTCATTCAGGGCGAGTTCTACGCATTCATCTTGCTGTCACTGTGCGGCGGCATGTTGCTCTGCCACGCCACGGACTTGGTGTGGCTGTTCTTGGCATTTGAACTGTGCTCACTTCCCACGTACGTCTTGGTAGCGATCGGCCGCGGTACAGACCGCAGTATGGAAGCGGCCATCAAGTACTTCTTCCT
>JAPLMU010000159.1 GCA_026386795.1 Planctomycetota bacterium | reverse complement strand
GTTATCACAACTCCGGGTGGTACTGCGACGACGTCATTTATTTACGACCCGTCAACCGTCGTCCCGTCCTGGGCGACGGTGATTGAGTTCCTGCCCGACCCAGCAGTGGTCACCAATCCATTCATGCGCTTTGCGATCACTCAAACCGGTCTTGCGTGGCGTGTGCGTGATTGTGCGACGGGCATTGAGATGGTGTTGGTTCCGCCGACGGGGAACTTTACGATGGGATGCACAGCGTCGAATCAGGCTGGGTGTGACAGCGATGAGTACCCCACGCACTCGGTGGCCTTGACGCAGGCGTTCTACATGGGTCGTTATGAAGTGACGCAGTTGCAGTGGCTTGCGAGGATGGGGTCGAACCCAAGTTACTTCCAGGGGGCGAGCTACCCGGATGCGGGGAACCGCCCGGTGGAGCAGGTGAGTTGGAACGCTATTCAGGGTTACCTGAGTGCTGCGCACTTGCGTTTACCAAGTGAAGCGGAGTGGGAGTACGCATGTCGCGCTTGGACGACGACGGCGTTCAACAACGGCAGTAGTGACGACAACACTGTGGGGACGATTGCGTGGTATGACTCGAACGCCGGCAGCCAGACACATGCGGTTGGCGGCAAGGCAGCGAACGCACTCGGCTTGTATGACATGTCAGGCAATGTGTGGGAGTGGGTGAATGATTGGTATGACGGCAATTACTATTCGGTGAGTCCATCGACGAACCCGCCTGGTCCGGTGTCTGGGACGGCCCGCGTACTCCGCGGCGGCTCCTGTTACGACAACACGCACAGCGCGCGCTCCTCGTACCGCTACTTCAACGCGCCCGGCAGCTCGACCATCGCCTTCGGTTTTCGCGTCGCGAAGACCCCCTGATTGCTTTCCTTTCTTCTCTTTCCTCTTTCCTCTTTCCTCTTCCTCTCTCCACCCCCACATTGATTTCGCGTTCGCGGCCTAACCCCGCGATCCCCCACATCACCCCGCCATGCGCCGAAGGCAACTTCGGCGCATTGCTCATTTTTCAGATTTCTACTTCGCGCCCCTCCGCACTTGAGCGGTAAATGCCGTCCAGCACCGACTGCACCCGCCGACCCGCCGCGGCGTCCGCGTGCGCGGGCGTTCCGTGCTCAGCGAGTGCCTTGAACATGCGGTATTGCTCGTCCCAGGCATCGTGTTCCACGTTGCTTGACGCAAATTCCGGCGTCAAGTCTGCCACCTTGCCGCCGGCCTCGGTGGCGATGGTGAATTGCTTTCCAAAGATCGGGAAGAAGCAGCCGCCCTTGTCGCCAAAGACAGTGATGCCGTTTGCCATCTGCTTGTCGTCCACGTTCATGGCCCACGTGACATTGACTTCAATGGTGAGCCCGCCCGCGCAGCGCACCAGCGCAGTGGCGTGATCCTCAACATCGCAGACGCCCGCAAATTTCGGTGGCCCCGCCCACATGTTGGTGTAGACGTAGTCCTTCATGCGCCGCCCGAAGTTGGCATAGGTGACGCCGCTCACGCGCTGCGGCGTGGCGTTCCCGGCTAAGAACAGCGACAGGTCAATCACATGCACGCCCAGGTCGATGAGCGGACCGCCGCCCGACATGGCCTTGGTAGTGAACCAGCCGCCAAGGCCCGGTACGCCGCGGCGCCGGTACAGGCTGCACTTCATGTGATAGATGTTGCCGAACGTGCCCGCATCAATAAAGTGCTTCACGTTCCGGCTTGCCGGTGTACTCCGCGAAACGAAACCCATCTGCAGGCGACCCTTGGTTCGTTCCAGGACGGAGATGATCTTGTCGCACTCCGCAACATTGAGGGCCATCGGTTTTTCCAGGAAGACCGTCTTGCCGGCTTCGAGCGCCTCGCATGCCACCTGCGCGTGGTCGATGTTGGGGACCGCCACCACCACGGCGTCCACTTCCTTCATGGCAAGCAGCTCTTTGACGGACGCGCAGGCTCGGGCGGTGCTGTGCTTCTTGCTGAACGCAGCGCCCTTGGCGGGGTTCACGTCCCAGACGCCAGCGATGGGAATTCCGGCGCGCGTTGCCGTG
>JAPLMU010000013.1 GCA_026386795.1 Planctomycetota bacterium | reverse complement strand
TCGCTACGACGCGCGTATTGAACGCATCGATCCAATGGGCGCGGGGACTTCAGGAACCATTGAGCGCATGGATCACCGTACCGGGCAGTGGGAGAAGATTGGCGAGACGGAAATCATGTTCAGCCATGTGGACCAGAACATGAGCGGGCTTGCGTTCCCTGAGCACAACTTTGTGTTTAGCGACAGCTTCCGCAATGTGCTGCGGTCGAGCGGGCTTGGGCACCTCATGGATTGAGTTGGGCCAACGCAGACGGATTTAGACGCGCTGTAGCAATTCCGCAACGGCCTTTCGTCGATCTTCTGGTGAATCTCCCGCACGACTTCCAACCGGGGAGACAACCCTTGAGGGCGGGTTGCCACTGATGATTCGGGATCCCTTGCTGAAACTAATGTAGGAAATTCCCCACGACATAAATACCAAGATGCGGTTGTTGAATCCAACCAACAAGATCAAGTGGACAAAGAGCCAAGCGAGCCAGGCGATCAACCCGTGAAATTTGAGTCCCGCCACTTCGGCAACAGCCTTGGCACGACCGATGGTGGCCATGGATCCCTTATCAAGGTAAGCAAACTGCTTGCGCTTGCGAACAGTGCTCCCAGCGCGCACTTCGTCTGCAATGATCTTTGCCACAAATTGCCCCATTTGCGTCGCTGCTGGTGCAACTCCAGGAACTAGTTTGCCACTCTTGGCGCACTTGATAGAAGCCATGTCACCAATCACGAAGACATGTGGCTGATTGATGACCGAGCAATCCGGTTCAACCAAGACGCGTCCGTTTCGATCGAGCGGTGCGCCAAGTGAAGCCCCGAGGGAACTCGCCTTTACACCAGCGGACCACACCACCGTGTTGGCGTTGATCGTTTCCCCGTTGACGGTCACGCCATGTTCATCGACCTGTGTCACCGCCTGTGTTAAACGAACCTCCACGCCCATTTTCTGAAGCGCTTTGAGTGCTTCATGGGATGAACGAGCACTCATGCTTGGTAGCAGTCGGTCGCCAGCCTCAATCAAAATGACTCGAGCATTCTTGGCATTGAAGCGTCGGTAGTCCTTGGAAAGGGAATCAACGCTGAGTTCTTTGATTGCGCCGGCAAGTTCTACGCCGGTTGCTCCGCCACCGACGACAACAAAGGTCAAGTGTTCACGCATCGCCTCTGGGTCAGTCTCTGCTTCGGCATCTTCAAAGGCCCGCAGGATTCGATTGCGAATGATGAGCGCATCGTCAAGCGTCTTCATTCCCGGGGCAAATTGCTCCCACTGGTCGTTACCAAAGTAGCTTGAGTTTGCACCAGCGGCAACGATGAGATAGTCAAAGCGAGCACAGCGATCGTTGATGAATGTCAATCGCCGCGCAGCACAATCAATCGAAACGACCTCGTCGTTGAATACATAGGCATTGGTTTGATCGCGAAAGATGCGCCGTATCGGAAAGGCAATGTTGGAGGTGGGGAGAACCGACGTGGCCACCTGATAAAGGAGAGGCTGAAAGAGGTGGTGATTTTCTTTATCAATCAGCACCACATTGACGGGTGCGTTTGCCAGCGCTTGCACCGCGGCAACACCTCCAAAGCCGCCGCCAATGACAACAACCACGGGCGCATCAACGTTGCCTTGGTTCATGCTGGATGGCGCAAGGCGAACTGGTTTCGGGCTTTCGTTCACCGACGATAATAGGCATCCGCTTGTGGTCAGCGATCGCGGTGTGGCAGCCCTGATCAGAGGCCATGGCATCTGCTCCAAAGGGGAGCGCTTCAGCGAGTTTTGTTCTGATTATTTCATATTTCTGAGTAAATCTGGATACATGCCACCCGGACGCTCCGAAAAATGGAAACCCCGCTCAGGGAGGCATCCACTGAGCGGGGCCGATCCAGGAATGTCGGGCCCACACCGCACGGGCCCTTGATCCGTCGGGCCTTCTGTGGAAGGCCCTGTGTACGCGGAGCCCTTACTTCTCGGGCCCGTGGTCTGTTGTGCGGACATAGGGCTTTCCCTATCCCGCCTCCTGTGCTCCGTCTTCCCTTTTCTGAAGACTTCGCGTGTTCCGATTGTCTTGGGCGCAACCCTCTGAGTGCGTCCTCGACATGAAGAGAGTCGATTTCACCGGGGCGCTTCGCAAGTAAATGGCAGGATTTATCTTGCGAATTTTGTCGGTAACCAATACCCCGGGCGACCTGCGCTAGCCTTGACGCGTAATGGTCACCAAACGGCACCTCGCGGTTTACACCGGCAGCTTCGATCCGATCACGCTCGGGCATCTCGATGTGTTGGCGCGCGCGCGCGGGATGTTCGATGAGATTGTGTTGGCGATCGGTCACAACCCAAGCAAGCCGGCGCTCTTTAGTTTTGAAGAGCGCTTGGAGCTTGCGCGCGGATGTGTTGCGGACATGCTCAAGGCAGAACCCGAGGGCGCGCCGGTGCGTGTGGAGGTGTACACCGGTCTCACGGTTGACTTTGCGCGATCGGTTGGAGCGGTGGCCATCGTGCGTGGAATTCGGAACGTCACCGACCTTGCTAGCGAATGCCAGTTGGCAATCACTAATCGTCAGGTCGCAAACATCGAGACGGTGTTTGTAGTGACTGGCGAGAGTTACGCATACACCAGTTCCAGTTTGATCAAACAGATTGCGGCATTTGGCGGAACGCTTGACAAGCTCGTGCCGCTGGTGCCGAAGCGCGTCATCGAAGCGCTGGCACGTAAGAAGGGTGACCCCACGAATCCGCTTGGCAAACTTGCGGCGGAGCATCATGGGGGCGGGGAGGCTTGAGGCGTGCCCGTACACTCCTCCGCCCATGGCACACTTCCGCGTTATCTCGATCGGCACGCTCGCTCATCATCCGTTGTGGGGCGAGCGCGGCGATGTGCGGCCGGCGCATGCGACTACCACGCTGATCGATGCCGGTGATGCCAAGATCTTGGTTGATCCTTCGCTACCAGAGCAGATTCTGGTGCCGCGCCTCTTGGAGCGCAGTGGTCTGAAGCCCGAAGCGATCACGCACGTTTTTCTCACGAATTTCCATCCGATGCGACGGCGCGGCATTACCGCGTTCGATGATGCACAGTGGCTCGTTGGTGAACTGGAACGCGAGAGTGTCGGTGCGCAACTCGTTGCGAAGTTCCAAGAAGCCGAGGGTGCTGGCGACAGCGATCTTGCCAAGTCATTGCGCGCGGAGATCACGCTGTTGCAGCGCTGTAAATCTTCGCCGGACACGCTGGCGATGGGCGTTGACTTGTTCCCGCTGTACGGGGTGACGCAGGGCTCGTGCGGATTGCTGTTGCCGCAGCCAAGCGCAACGGTCCTTGTGGCGGGCGACACGGTTGCTACCTATGAGCATCTTGCGGAGGGCAAAGTGCTATCGCCGGTCTTTAGCCTTGAGCAGGCGCAGGAAAGCTTCAAGGAAGTGATTGAGATTGCCGACCTGATCGTCTGTGGCCGCGATAATGTGGTGCAGAACCCGATGCGCCGCTGATAACCGGCGCTGGAAATTGCCGCTGCACTGTACGGCGATGGTGGCAATCCCCATTTACACTCCCGGTATGGCTGACGCTCCAACCAATCTGACACTGCGCGACCTTGGCCGCATGGCGAAGTCTGGCGCAAAATTCTCATGCCTCACGTGTTACGACGCCACCACGGCGCGCTGGCTGGAAAAGAGCGGCCTGGAAGTGCTGTTGGTTGGCGACACCGCCGCGGAGATGATCCTGGGCTACTCGTCCACCATCAATGCGCCGCTTGATTTCATGGTCACCATCACTGCTGCCGTCAAGCGCGGCGCGCCGTCGCGCATTGTGATGGCGGACATGCCGTTCATGAGTTACCAAGCGGACGACGCGGAGGCGATTCGGAACGCTGGTCGATTTATGACGGAGGGCAACGCGGACTGCGTGAAGTTGGAACTGGACCGATCGTTTGCGCCGCTGGTTGAGAAGCTGGCGCGCGCCGGTATTCCGGTGGTAGCGCACATTGGTAGTCGTCCGCAGCAAGCGAAGATGAAGGGCGGATACATGAGCGCGGGTCGGAGTGCTGAAAGCGCGTTGCGCATCTTGCACGACGCTGCGGCCCTTGAAGCGGCGGGCGCATCCATGCTGCTCATTGAGGCGTGCCCCGCAGAAGTTGCCGAGTTGGTGGTGGAACGCGCGACGGTTCCGGTGATTGGTTGTGGTGCTGGCACCGCTTGTCATGGCCAGGTGGTAGTCCTCAACGATCTTCTTGGATTGACGCATTGGCAACCTGCCTTTGCGCGTCCATTGGCTGCAGTGGGCGCAGAAATCGAACGAGCCGCGCGGGTCTGGCGCGACCGCGTCCGCGATGGCGATCTTGGTGAGCATCCGTACACGATCGCGCCCGATGAATTGGCGCGGTTGCAACAGATGGCTGGCCATACATCATGAGTGAATCTCGCCTGCTTCGCGCGCTTCCTGCGGTGTTGTTGCTGGCAGCCGCGGCGGTGAGTCTTTGGACTGTCCCCGCGTTGATTCGCCTTGCGCAGGTGGAGCGCACCGCGCGCTCGATGGATGCTGCGGTGGATCGACTCGCGAGTGCCAATGCGTTGGAGGCGATGAGTGCATCAATGCGCGACATCGCTGCTGCCGTTGAACCGGCGGTGGTGCATGTCAGTGTTGCTGGTGAAGCGAAGGGGCGGCTTGGGGCGCGTTCGTTTACGCAATCCGGTTCTGGTTGGATCTGGGACGCGAGCGGCAACATTGTGACCAATGCGCATGTGGTGGATGGAGCAACCGCGCTGGAGGTGCAGTTGCATGATGGTTCGCTTCATCCGGCAACGCTCGTTGGTCTTGATCCGCGCACCGATATTGCGGTACTGCACATTCGGGCTGATGGGTTACTGCCAGCAACTCGAACGCCCACGGTTCCCGCGCAGGGTGATTTGGTGTTTGCGTTTGGCTCGCCGTTTGATTTTCGCTTCAGCATGTCAAGCGGAATTGTGTCAGGCGTTGGGCGAAGTGCAGGCATTGCAGAAGTGGAATTCGAGAGTTTCATTCAGGTGGATGCCGCTGTAAATCCCGGCAACTCTGGTGGCCCGTTGACGGATGTGCGCGGGCGCGTGATCGGCATCAACACCGCCATCGCGACCGGTCGCGGAAGTTCTGTTGGTAGCGGGCAGTTCGCGGGTATTGGATTGGCGATACCGATGTCCATTGCTGAAAATGTGGTCACGCAATTGATTGATCGCGGCAGTGTGATGCGCGGATTCTTGGGAGTAAGTGTGGTGAACGCAGAGCAGGTGAAGGCGATGTCTTCAAAGAATCCGATCTTCCGCGCTGTTGCAGAGGGATTTAAGGGTGATGGCGCAGTCATTACTTCTATCACTCCTGGAAGCCCCGCTTTCAATGCAGGTCTCAAACTTGGAGATGTGATCGTTGCGCTCGGTGATCGTCGTATTGATTCGCGCGATGAAGTGCTCAGCGAAGTTGGTACGAAACGCCCGGGCGCGGAATTGCCGGTCGAGGTGTGGCGCGCGAAAGCGAATGGCACTGAGGGCGAGCGCATTGAGATGCGTGTCATCCTTGCCACCATGGATCCAAGTGTCAATGCTGGAATGTTTCTTGAGGTGTTTCAGCGAGCCGGGCTCTCCGAACTCGCGGATGGGTCGCGCGACGGGCGACCGGGAGTGCAGGTCGGTGCGTCGCAGGGACCGATTGCGGCGGACATTCCCGTGGGCTCGCTGATCGTTGCGCTTGAGGGGCAGCGCGTGGCCTCGGTTGATGACCTTTGGGTGCGTCTTGCCAGAAGTGCGGCGGCGCGCATCCGGCTTGCCACCATGCCGGCGGCCAACATGACGGTCCTCCGTCCCGACGGTACTGAGCGGGATGTGGAAGTTCCGCTGCGCTGACGGTAGCCGCTGTGCCGGATAGCATCCGCGCTCCCAATGGTTGCTCCTGCGCATGAATCCCCGAAGCATTCTGGCGAACCGCAAGTGATCCCAGTGATCCTTGATGTGCGGGATTTGCACACGCATTTCCCGATTCGCAAAGGCGTATTGCAGCGGGTCATTGGTCAGCACAAGGCTGTTGATGGTGTCTCCTTCAAGATTCACCGCGGCGAGACGCTCGGCTTGGTCGGCGAATCGGGCTGCGGAAAGACGACGGTGGGGCGGACGGTCTTGGCTTTGCAGCAGGCGACATCCGGCCAGGTGCTCTTTGAGGGCAAAGATGTATTCCGGCAGAACGCCACTGATATGCGGCGCATTCGCCGTGACATGCAGATCATCTTTCAGGATCCAGGCGGAAGCCTGAACCCACGCATGCGCGTTGGGAGCATTGTGGGCGAACCGCTCGAGGTTCATGGCATTGCAACGGGCGATGAATTGCGCGAGCAGGTCGAGGCGCTCTTGGAGCGGTGCGGTCTGTGGCGCGCTGCGGCGGATCGCTATCCACACGAATTTTCTGGCGGGCAGAGGCAGCGCATCGGGATCGCGCGTGCGCTGGGATTGCAGCCCAAGTTGATTGTCTGTGATGAGCCAACGAGCGCACTTGACGTCAGTGTGCAGAGTGAAATCCTCAATTTGCTGGCAGATTTGCAGGATCAATTCGGCCTGAGTTACCTGTTCATTAGCCACGACATGGCTGTCATTCATCATGTGTGCGACCGCATTGCAGTGATGAAGGACGGCAAGATTGTGGAAGAAGGTGCACGCGAGGACGTGATCGGAAACCCTCAGCACCCGTATACGAAGCGCCTTCTACTTGCAGTTCCGGAGTGCGATCCGCACGTTGATGCAGTGAAGCGCGCCGAGCGCCAGCGCATGCTGGCAGAGGAGATTGAACGATGACCGAGTATCCGCCGCAGATGACGCCTGAACAGGCGGCGCGCAACCGACGAGTCATACTTTGGGTGGCGGTGGTCTTTGTGTTGGTATGCATTTCGGTGTCGGTTTGGGGTTTCACCGTGACGCGCGCTTCGCGCGAGCGTGCGAAGCAGACCGACTCCGCCCTGCGCTCTGTGGCGTGGAGCATCCTGTGCTACGCAAGTTCGAATGATGGCGCGTTCCCGGTCGCGGACGGGGCGATTGCAATCAGCACGGCTGGTATGGCGCCGCCGGCAGGCAAGCCATGGCCATCTTCGCTCGACTCTGCGATGGGCGGGTTGCCGCCAATGGCGATCGGCACGGCGCGCGAGATCATTGGAATTACTTGGGGAGCTACTTCTGATGTGGTTCCCAACCTGAATACCAAGGGTCTGCCAAGTACCTTCGGTACTGTGGAGACTGTGAATGGATGGATGGCGGAGTACGCCAGAGAGAAGATTCGTGAGCGCGGTCAGAAAGAAAGTGGATCTTTCGTTCCGAGCGTTCCGGCAAGCAACAGCGCCCCGGCGGCGAGAAGTGAGAAGTGACGTGAGTACCGCATCTAAGCATTCAACCGCAACCTCACCGGCTATCAAGATCGTTCCACCTGAAGCTCCGCTTCACGATGTCATGGACGGCGCGTCGCGCTGGGAGATTCCGTGTTTAGATCATGGTTTCGTTGCCTTAGTTGATTGCATGCCGCGTCTTGTTCCGGAGGGCAAGACAGCTGACTTTGCCATCGTGCAGAGCGCGCGGGTGAGTTACGGCCAGGGCACCAAGCATGTCAATGAAGACCGCGGTCTTGTGCGCTATTTGATGCGGCATCGGCATTCAACGCCGTTTGAAATGGTGGAATTCAAGTTCCACATTGCGATGCCAATCTTTGTTGCACGGCAGTGGATTCGTCATCGCACAGCGAACGTGAATGAGTATTCCGCGCGCTATTCGATTGTGCCGGATCGTTTCTATCGCCCGGATATCGATGCGGTGCGCAAGCAGTCAAAGTCGAATCGCCAGGGCGGCGATGAGCCGATTGATGTTGGCACCGCCGAGGAGTTCATGCAACTTCTTGAGAAGGCCGAACTGCTGTATCAGGACTACATCGGCTTGACTGAGAAGGGTGTTGCGCGCGAGTTGGCGCGTGCCGCGCTTCCGGTGAGCGTTTACACCGAGTGGTATTGGAAGTGCGATCTGCACAACATCTTCCACTTCTTGTCGTTGCGGCTTGATCCGCACGCGCAGTTAGAGATCCAGGTTTTTGCGCAGGCGATGTATGACCTGCTGAAGCCGATCGTTCCGGTGAGCGCGGAGGCATTTGAGGACTATCGATTGGAATCGATGCACCTCACGCGCCTCGAGATCGAAGCGATGCGGACTGGCAAACCCCTTGCGACCGACAACAAGCGGGAGACCGCGGAGTGGGAAGCGAAGCGTGAGCGGCTCGGGTTGGGTTGATGATTGAGTTGAGGCGCCCTATGGGTAGCGTGGATGGAGCCGTTATCGGTCAACCATTACTCTCGCTACGGGTTGCAACTCGATCGTTTACGGGCGGTATTTGCCAGTAGATGAAGCGTCGCTTGATGTATTCAATTCTGCCGCTTGCACTCATGCTCATGGCGTTTGGCATGGGTGGTTGCTCGCAGCAAATTGGCGTCGAAGGTCGGAGCGACCGCCTCTATGCCGAAGCCAAGGGCGCGCTGCTGAGCGAGGGATTCCGATCGGTCGGTCATTCCGGCGCGGTGACTGGTGCGCAGGGCAGTGACCCGCGATCAGGTCGCCTTCAGTTCCTCTACTACGGCGACACGCTCGGACCGACGGTTGTTGAGGTGCAGATCCAGGCAAGCGTTGTCGGACCAAATGCAGCGCAAGCCACGGTTGCGGTGGCCCCGACCCAAACAGCAGGTGTGCCGAACGGGAGTGGCACTGCAGTCACCCCCGCGGCTCCTCAGCCGCCCGTCTTGATGGGATCGCACCTTGTGATTGTGAAGGCGTGGTCGAGCATCACCTTTGCGCCGGATCCATTCATTACAGACTTGGCCATGGGCGTGTTGCGTCGCGCGTACTCGCTGTCCGGCAATACTCCCTGATCTGGAGCGGGACCGGGGCTGATGCGGCGGTGCGGCATGACTGCCGCGTGCCGCGCACAACTTTCATCGCGGCTTTCACCGCGACTTTCATCGCGACTTTCATCACAGCTCAGCGCTTCGGATTGTCTGGTGGTTTCGCGATCAAACCGATGAGCGTCGATTCTGGGGTGGCTTGAATTTGCACCAAGATGATGGGGGTGGGGTCAAAGTAGCGAAACCATCCGCCCGGGAACGGACCTTCGCCGCGCTCGTCCCAGAATGAATCGATAGCGAGGTCAAGCGACTCGCCGGCAAGGAGTGCGTCAACATGGCGCACGTAGCGCTGGTTGAGCCACAGGTCGAAATTTCGATACGAGGTTGCTGTGGGGTTGACCAGTTTGATGGTGCCCTCTGTAACAGTAGGGATCACCTGTATGTCGGCAATTGACGTCTGCTTCAACTGCTTTGGGAAAGGGCGAGTTGCCTTCTCTGGGTCATAGGGGTATCGCTGGCAGCCAGCATGTGTCACTGCGGCGAGGAGCGCGCAGGTGATGAGAATCATGCGTTGGCGATGCATCGGCTGCGTAGTATCCACAAAATCGGCGCTCGGCGTGCCGTGCCGGCCCGCACTGGGCGCCGCATCCGCGCCGCGTCGGGCACTATGGGCGTCGAACTGAATCCTTCCCGCATTCCGCCCCGCGAGCTCTCGCGTTCCGTTGAAGAGACGGCGCGGCTGCTGCGCATTGACCCACGAATTCCGGCAGCAGTTCCTGGGTTCGACGCACCGTTCTTCCAAGCCGGGCTGGCGGGATATTCCGACGGGGCCATGCGACTTGTGGCTCGGATGCATGGAGCACCGTTCTGTGTGACCGAGGCGCTTCTTGATCGCACGCTGATCAATGGTGGGAAGGGGCGCCGCAAGGAGGATCCCGATCTCATTGCAAGTGAGATTGGTATGGGCGAAATCGAAGACAACTGTGCAGCGGGGCTTGGTGATCATCCGCTCGCGGGGCAGATCATGGGTAGTTGGCCCGATGAGATTGCACGCGGCGCAGAAATTCTGGCCGCCATGGGGCATGAAGTCATTGATGTGAATTTGGCATGCCCGGTAAAGAAGATCAAGCGCAAGGCCCGCGGCGGACACTTCTTGGCCTTTCCTGAAGAAGCAATTGGCGTACTGCGCGCGGTGCGTGAAGCGGTGCCTGCAAACATTCCCTGCACTGTGAAATTGCGGCGTTCGTTCGACGATACGCCGGAGATGGCGCACGCATTTGAGCGAATCTTTGAAGCCTCGTATGAGATGGGCTATGTGTGGGCGACGGTCCATTGTCGCACTGTGCAGCAGAAATATGCCGGTCCTGGGCGGTGGGAGTTTCTGCGCGACCTGATGCAGCGGCGACCAGATCGCATCGTGTTTGGCTCGGGCGACATTTGGACCGTCCGCGATATCTTTCGAATGATTGACATGTGCGGCGTGCATGGCGTCAGTGTGGCGCGTGGATGCATCGGAAATCCATGGATATTTCGACAGGCGCGGCAGATGATGGCGGGTCTGACTCCGTTCGGTCCGACAATCGAAGAGCAGCGCGAAGTGCTGTTGGCGCATTATCGATTCAGCGAAGTGATTCACGGCGCGCGACGCACGAGCAGGCACATGCGCAAGTTCGGTATCAAGTTTGCGCAACATCATCCGCACCCGTACGCGGTAAAGCAGGACTTCATTCGCTGCGAAGATGCTGATGAGTGGGCGGCGGTCATTGATCGCCATTACGGGCGTGAGGCAGTTGAGCGTGCGGCAGCAGAGGGCTGGGTGCCGGCGGCAGTCACCGATGCGTCCGCCGCGCTTGCAATGGAAGATGCGGATCTCGATTGCTCGCCATCAGACTGCGGTCCGCCCGACACGGCGAGCAGTGCCGGTGTGGGACCGTAATAGCCAAAGAGATCCACGGATCCCGCTTCGAGCGGTCGTTCTTGGTCTTGACGATGCCCGATAGCAAGAAATTCACTGGGTCCAATGCGTGCGCGGCCGTGTGCTGTTCCAAATGCAAGACCTGCGCCGAAGCCATCCCCGGCGTGCGGGGTGCGCGCGACCAATCGCTCCATGGCGAGTGAGCGAAGTTCAATGACCCATGCGGCGCCGGTGTCTTCGACCACGGTGGTATCTGCAGGCGCAGTTGTTGCCGCGCGTTCTGTGGCACCATCGGTTCCCGGTGCGCCAATGGCTGCCCAACCGTTGCCGATGGCAACTGACATTCCAAAGGCATCGCCAGCAGCACCATTGGGAGCGGCGATGATCCTTCGTTGCAACCATTCACCGGCTTTGAGTCTGAATTGAACAACGGCACCGCACGAGACATTCGACTCCACGGCGTGTGCGACCGGCGCGCCAATCAGGAGCTCGCATCCCGCGAGCGCGACACTGGTACCGAACCAGCCGACCGCGCCCGCGGGTGCACGCAAGGATGA
>JAPLMU010000028.1 GCA_026386795.1 Planctomycetota bacterium | reverse complement strand
GTCCAACTCACCTGCTCCACCGGGCGGTTCACAGAATCGGAATACCCCTGGAAGGAACTTGGGTTCGATCCCATCCTCACCAACCACTGCAACTGCGTCACTTCATAACGACCCATGTAGAACGGCTGCGTCAAGGTCACCGAGTGCGTGGGGTTCTCATTGCTGACACACCCAAACGCATTCGACGCGGTACAGCCCATCGTGAACGTCCCCTGCGGCACCAACAACATCTCCATCTGCGTGGCCGTATCAAGCACACGCCACGCCATACCGCTCGCGGTAATCGCTGCGCGCAGCGTGGAATCCGTCACCACCGCCGGGTCTGGCATCGCTTCCACAAGCGTTGCCCAACTCGGAACCGTTACCGCACACCGTCCCCATGCACCGAGCATGATGCCGAGGTCGGCTCCGTCCACAACACCGTTGCCATCAAGGTCACCAGGGCCCACTTGTTCCCACTGCCCGAGCAGGATTCCCAGATCCGAACCGTTCACGATGCGATCCCCGTTCAGATCACCAACACACGACTGCGCCCGCGCCGTGGGCGTCACCGCCAGTGCCGCAGCGCACGCTGCGAGTGCGGGAAGCGTGGTCAGCGAGCGAAACGAACAGCGCGACTCGAAGGGCTTGAAGTTCCCAAACCCGGAGAGTTGGTGCGTTGTCATGTGTAGAAGTTCCTAGAAAGATCGAGAGCACCGCAGAACGTGGGAGGCAAACCTACACCGTACCCCGGGAATGCACACTTTCAATGCGATATCTGCCCGAAATCAGGGACTGCGGGCAACAGAATGCGGGTTTTGGAGCTTGGGAGCAGGCCTACCAGCCCCTCACCCCATGACCACGATCCGCGTCTTACGCACGCCCGGTGAGCGGATGCGGGCGGCGCGGCCAGTGAGCTCCAAGTTTGCCAGCGCGTTGCGCACCTGCGCACGCGAGCCGCCAGCGCAGCGCGTGAGTGCGGACTCGCTGATGCGTGCATCGGAGTCGTGTCGAAGCGAAGCCACCACGGCCGCGCGGAGGTCGCCGCGAAAGTCCATGGCAAGCCGGAGCCATGGGTTGCGACTCATCACCACATGTGCGGGCGCAAGCGCATCCGAACGCGGCTCGACCGGTTCACACCACCGCCCCCAACGTTTGGACTCGGATGATGCTCGCCGACGGGCGCGCTCCACCATGGCGGCGCTTGAGCGTTCGATGTCAAAGAGCGGGCGCGGATCAGGCGCGGCGTGCAACTCACGCAACAACGCCGCGAAACGGGGCGGATGGCTGCCGGCCTGCCCAAGCTCAAGCAAGAGCCCCAGTACCGGATGGTCCGTCGGTGCAAGTTCCTCCGCCATCAAGTGACGCAGCCGATGGCGCGCGAGGGCGTCGCCGTAAATCTGTAGCCAAGTGACAGCCATCATAAAGAGGCGCGGCATCGCTGGCGCAAGGCGCGCGGTTTCCAAGAGCAAGCGCTCAAGATCAATGTCGTGACCGGCAGAGCCCACCGGCGCTGCGTCGAACGCAACGCCGAGTGTGGACCACTGGCACACGGCGCGATCGAGTTGCTCACGGAGCATGTAGGCGCTCCAGTTCTGCGAGAATCGTTCGGGCGTCGGTGACATGCGCCATGGGTTCATCCGCTGATTCCAACGCATCAATGAATGCAGCAACGAAGCGCAATTCGTGCAAGAGTGGTTCCATGTCCCGAATATCTTGGAGATCCTGCGCGCGACCCGCGTAGACCTTCATCGCTAACAAATCGACACGCCCGATCGCGTCCACGCGAAGTCGGCCGGATGCACAAGCGCGAACGCGACGATCCTGCCATCCCATCGGCAGCGCGTGGATGAGTAACTGCACGTCCGTGTTGAACCAACATGTTGGAAGCCCCAACTCGACGGCAACGTCATCAGCTGCTGCGAGCAGTGCACCCTCTGTTTCTCGCGGTGCAATCACCATGACATCGCAGTCGACTGTCGTGCGCCCCCTTGGCAATTGTCCCGTCAGCATGCCAGCAGATGCGCCCACCACAAGCAACTCAACATCCGCGTCGTGCCGCGTCAGAAGCCGTTCGCCGAGCAGTTGGAGGGCGCGTTTGACGATGAAGGAGTCCATGTCTTAATTGTATGATAAAAACATACAATATTGCCCGAAAAGTGGGAAATTACTGCATAATAATCAACTATCGATGACCAATACACTGGCTGAGACGCATGATTCTTCAGTGAAGGAAGAAGGGAGAAAGAAAGAGGAAGAGGAAAGAGGAAAGAGTGGAAAGGAAAGCAGTCAGGGGGCCCTCGCGACGCGAAACCCGAAGTTGTAGTTCGTGTAGTCGGGCGTGATGTTGTAGCGGTACGAGGAGCGCACGAAGCCCGTGTCGTCGTACCAGGAGCCGCCGCGGAGCACGCGGTAGTTACCAGACACCGGACCAAGCGGGTTCGTCGATGGACTCACCGAATAGTAACTGCCGTCATACCAATCATTCACCCACTCCCACACGTTGCCTGACATGTCAAACAAGCCAAGTGCGTTGGCTGCCTTGCCGCCGACGGCGTGTGTCTGGTTCCCAGAGTTGTAGTCGTACCACGCAATCGTTCCCACAGTGTTGTCATCACTACTGCCGTTGTTGAACGCCGTCGTCGTACCCGCGCGGCAGGCATATTCCCACTCCGCTTCACTCGGCAGCCGCATACCCGTTGCACTCAGGAAGCTCTGAATGGTGTTCCAACTCACC
>JAPLMU010000108.1 GCA_026386795.1 Planctomycetota bacterium | reverse complement strand
GCACAATATTCGTCCACTAAACAGTTCGAGTGCCGCACTCCGGGCATCTCGGCGACGGCGTTGACGCTCCGGCGAGCCGGTATCCGCAAGTGCGGCAAACACCGTTCTTCCGTGCCCTCCGTCGGCGATGGGGCGCAACAACCGCCACACTAACGAGCTTGGTAGTTCCCCAAAGGATCGCACCCACCAGCGGTGCGTTCAGCGCGGCGCCGCTCCAGATGGGTCGCCAGGCGATTCCCGATGAGAATGTCGGCCCAAGCGTTGATCGAGGTAGCCCGTCGTACTCGAGAAGCGTCCAGTACGCGGCGGAGAAGTACAGCCGACTTGGCCCGTCCCAGTGCTTCTCCCCGGCAGGATGTGGTGGTAGCTGGCCCCGGGGGGTCGTCTTCATTGGTCACTATGCGCTCGTGAGACGGTCTTGCAACGCAGGCCGCTCAAACACTTGATTGATGAGCGGTGCACTCCAGAAGCTTTCGGGATTGCCAGGCCACCACGCGGGGGCACGATGGCCTAAGTAATAGAGCCCGTGCTCGAATGACGCATACGACAGTGCCATCGCGGCGACGTGCTGTACCGCGCATCCCGCGACGGTCCAATACGCGGCGCGCAGCGCTAGCGATTGGAGCTTGTCGTTGGTGGTGCTTTCCATGAAACTTCTGCTTCTTCGCGATCGCAACTCTCCCCAAACTCAGCCACCGGGTCCGACTCTTCCAGCCCCGGCGTGTGGCGACATCGACGATTTCAGGCCCCAGGAGCGCGGACGCCGTCGGTACTGCGTTACTCCGACCTCTTCAGGGAGATTCGTAACACAGCTTTTTCAAACATTCGAAGGTCATTCAGCTTGCTATCGGTGCGTAGCGATATGCCATACTTTATTACAGGATTGTCATAAACAAGAACGCGGACCCGCTCCAGTAGTGAGGCTCGCGACTCAAGGGGGGTGGCATGACTGACATTCGCATTACGAAATCGACTGAGAACCGCGGTACCGGAGGAATCCCATGAGTTACGCAAGATTATTTACTTTCCTGTTGACCGCCGTGTCACCCGCGGGGACGGTTCTCGCCGGCATCGATGTGTTTAACAATGGCACTCAATGGACGGCCGCCGTCAGCCAGTACACCACCACTCGACTCAGCTTTGGGTCCGATTCGTCGACTACTCCGGTTGCATTTCAAGGGATTCCTCACAACGCACCGCTCACCAACGACTTTCTGCGCACGCTGGGATTCGAGTTGTTTTCAGATTCCGGCGCCGGATTCAGTCGGGTGACTACGCCCTTCTATGGAATTCGGGCAGATGACAATACCTCCTACTTCGACCTTCGGTTCACTCAGCCCAGCATGGGCGTCTGGTATTCGGATGAACACTGCCGAGGGTACGAGGCGTGGTTGGGCAACACGTTCGTTGCCACGTTACCGCTATCGCAGAACACTGTTCAGGGGTTCGCCGCCTCCGACCCGTCGTATCAATTCGATCGCATACGGTTCCTGACGTCGGGCACTCAGTACCCACAGTACGTCGTCGGACTCAGCTATTACATGTTGTTTGCTACCGTGCCAGCTCCGGGCCCAGCGATTGTCATCGCGCTCGCGGGGTGCGTCTCGCGGCGGCGGCGGCAGAGTTGACCTCCACTCGGGGGTTCAACTGATTCGGCACCAAGAGTTGTACGACTTCCTATGTGGTCGGATGAACATCCTGCTGCGGTCACCCTGGGGTCGCCTCCCAGGCTGACGAAATCACAACGCTCGCCGTGATTCCTCAGAGCGTCAAGAGCAGTACATCCCCAACGCACAGAATGAAGTACGGCACTAGGGACGCGGCCCCCGCGTAATCCTTGGCAATGCGCTGGCCGAAGAACAGCAGCACAATGTCAATGGTTGCCAGTTGAGCGCCGTACATCGCGCAGGTCAATTGGCCCGACCACGCAATCTGTACAGCCCCCGCCATTGCAAGCAAACCAGCCAGCATCTCGGCGATGGTGATCGTGACCAACATGGCCTTCACTTGGTTACGAAACGGCGTCTTGGAAAAATGCCCCGTTAGCCAACCCAAGTTGTCAGCGAAGTTGAAGACCTTGTCAAGCCCGGATTGCAGAAAGAGAATCGCCACGAACAATGCAGTGGCGAACTGAGCAAACGTGATTGGTTGTAGTAGTTGTTGCAGCATGAAAGTAATGACCTCAAGGCAAAGCAGCGTATGAAACCGGAGTGTATCGACGCGCCGAGGAGCGTCTGTACACTTCTCAATCATGACAGCCCAAGGCTCTACCGGCAATGTTCTTGCAGCGATCGCAAGCTTCTTCATCCCTGGTCTTGGCCAACTTGTGCAAGGACGTGCGCTGCGCGGACTGGTGATGCTCATCGCCACCGGCATCCTTTGGTTGATCACCTTTGGCTTGGGTGGCTGGATCGGCCACATCATCGCGTGCTACGACGCTGCTGTTTGGAAAGGTCCAAAAGCAGGCTGAATGCCGCTGCGAACCGAACGCCTCATGCGCCTACAACTTGGCCCGATCCTCGTCGCCATCGTCGCATTCTCCGTGGTCACGAACATTCATGAGCGAGAACTTGCGCGGATTCTTTCCTACCGTCAAGTACGGTGATCTCTGAGGATCGGGGATGGCGAGCTGAAATGAATCGACCCTTCGCACGTTCGGTGCGAAGGGTCGATGTGTGACGGAGAAATATCAATCGCGGTCAGTCGAATGACTTAGCGCTTGCCAGCGGTCTTGGCGAAGGTCTTGGTGAAGGTCTTGGTCGCAGTGGTCTTCTTACCAGTGGTCGACTTCTTCGCAGTGGTCTTCGTGGCGAACTTCGTCGTTGCCTTGGTCGTTGGCTTCGTGGTGAACTTCGTGGTTGCCTTCGTCGTCGACTTGGTAGTCGTCTTCGTGGTCGGCTTGGTGGTGGTCTTCGTGGTCGCCTTGGTGGTCGGCTTCACAACGGTCTTGACGGTGAGCGTCTTACCGGTGGTCTTCTTGGCACCAGTGGTCTTCTTGGTGGTCTTCGGATGAACGATGTCAGCGATCATCGTCATGGCGCCGGTCTTGGTGCCCGACTTGGTGGTCGTGGACTTCCCGGAAAAATTGGATGCGAGGAGGTTCTTGATCGTGCCAGTGGTGGAAGTGTTCTTCTTCATCCCCGCAGTGTGACGAGAATCGGCAGTAGCGTCAAGCGGAGGCATTGCCAGAGCGGGGTCACCATCCCCTCAAGTCGGTCCGAATCGGCACGCTTGGCGTGACGGCCTGACCGAGCGGGCGTGGTTGGGCGGACCGACCGCCGACCGAAATTGCCCCGAGGTACCCGCAGTCACTCACGGAAATTCCGCCTTGATTTGCTTGCCATCGCGCTCCGCGGGTACAGTCTCACTGTGCAGCGCGATCGCTGCCCACCCAGGTCGACGGCGGCGCTCGACTTGGGGACGTAACACACGGTTGACACTGCCGCCGGATTCTTCCTAAGGACTCTCCTATCTCCAGCTTTCCTCCTCGCCGTCCCCCTTTCAACTCTGGTTCCGGGCCTCGTCCCGGTGGATTTGGTGGGGACCGCCCGCGGCGCGACGGACCAGCGTCCGGCCCGCGACTGAACGACCGCATCCGCATTACGCCCGTTCGACTGATCGACGAGGCGGGCGAGATGGTGGGAATCGTTGAAACAGAAGAAGCGCGCCGGCGCGCCAATGAACTTGGTCTTGACCTCGTGGAGATCTCGCCTGACGCGCGACCGCCCGTCTGCAAGATCATGGACTACGGCAAGTTCAAGTACGAGGAAGCCAAGAAGCAGAAGGCCGGCAAGTCGAAGGCCAGCGAACTCAAGGAAGTGCGCCTTGGACGCTCGATGAAGATCGACCGCCACGATGTCGGCATCCGCGTTCAGCAAGCCCGTCGATTCCTGCTCGAAGGCCACAAGGTTCAATTAGTTGCGAGCTACAAGGGCCGCGAAATGGCGCACCGGGAAATCGGTGAGCGTCTGGTGAACGATGTCATCAGTCGGCTCCTTGATCTTGGCAAACTTGAGTCCAATCCCCGCCTCAACGGTAAGCGCATCAACGCCATCATTTCGCCTGACAAACACAAGATTGAGACCTGGAAGCGCAAGGAAAAGGCTGAAGGTCGCAGAGGCATCATCGAAGCCGTCGAAATCAAGGATGAGCCTGAAGACGAGGGCGACGACGAGTGAGCGGAGACGGTGCGTCCGGCGACGGCAGCGGCGGAATGGGAGCAATTCCCGACCGCCCAACAGCTGCCAAAGGCGAACTCATGTTGCGGACATTTGCCTTTCCCGCTGATGCAAATCCGGCGGGAGACATCTTTGGCGGATGGCTCTTAGGACAAATGGATATCGCAGGCGCAAGCCTCGCACGTCGGCGCGCGCACGGGCGCGTTGCAACGGTCGCGATTGCGCAGATGACCTTCAAGCTGCCGGTCTTCGTGGGTGACGAGGTGAGCTGCTACTGCTCGATTGTCCGCGTGGGAAGTACGAGCGTAACGATCGATGTCGAGGCGTGGGCGCGCCGAGGAGATGGCGATGATCTTGCCCGCGTGACTGAAGGCGTATTCACGTACGTCGCCTTGGGCGCGGATCGACGGGCGCGGCAGATTCCGAAGTAATTGTGTTTAGCGAGGGCTCGGTTGCATCACGCGTTCGTACTGGCCCGCAATCGCCTTACGAGGACGGCCGCTGAGCGCGGCCCTGTCCTCTCCGGCGAGTGCGGCCAGGGGAGCGGGTTTGCAAACCGGCGTTCGTACTGGCCCGCAATCGCCTTACGAGGACGGCCGCTGAGCGCGGCCCTGTCCTCTCCGGCGAGTGCGGCAATGGGGCTGGCGGGCAAATACATTCGTGAATTGCGGGTGCATATTGGCTGCATATTGTTTGCATAATCATGCATCATGATGTATATTCATGCACGTGACAGCTACTGCCGTGAGTCCCATCCAACGCCGTGCCCGGATTGCTGCCCTGATAAGCAGCACTCAGGTGTGGAGCCAGCAAGAACTTGCGTCGCTTCTCAAGCGTCGCGAGGGCATTGTCGTCACGCAGGCAACGCTGTCGCGCGACCTCACGGAGATGGGGCTTGTGAAGGGCGCGAATGGCTACATGTTGCCCGGCGCTACCCCCGCTCTGCCCCCGGAAGGTCGCGAAGCCGCCCTGGGAGCGGCTCTCCGGCAGCACCTGATCTCCGTCACCCGCGGCGGCACCTTGGTGGTTCTGAAGACCCCGAGCGGTCACGCAAATTCACTGGCTATTGAACTCGACCGCGCCGGCCTCGCTGGCACCCTCGGCACCATTGCCGGGGATGACACCATCTTCGTAGCTGCCAAGGACACCGACGCGGCCGCATCCCTCGCACGCACTATCGAGCGCCTCGCTCGCTCCGCCGCCTAACTGCGGCAAGGATTCGTCCCATGGCTGACAGCATGCGTATTGTCATTGTCGGCGCACCGGGCTACACCGGCGCTGAACTTGCCGCGCTCCTTGCCGCGCACCCACACGCCGAGATCGTGGGCCTGTTTGGAAGCGAACGACGCGCAACGGATGGCAAAGCTGAACTGATGTCTGAATTGTTCCCGCGCCTTGTAGGCGTAGTGGACCTTCCGGTACGCGCAGCCGATGCTGCAGCAATCATTGCATGCGAACCCGATGCTGTGTTTCTCGCCACGCCGCACGAAGCAAGCGAAGCACTCGCGCCGCTGCTGCTTGCAGCTGGCATTGTCGTTCTTGATCTTTCCGCTGCGTTTCGCTTGAAGGATCCAGCGCTCTATCCAAAGCACTATGGGTTCCAACACGGACACGCTCCACTTCTCGCTGACGCTGTGTATGGACTGCCTGAGCTCGCTGCTGATGACATCCGTAGCGCCAACCTCATCGCCTGCCCCGGCTGCTATCCAACGTCAGTGATTCTGCCACTGCGACCGCTGGTTGCTGCTGGCATCATCGACACCACGCGCGCGGTCATCGTTGATAGCGCGTCGGGTGTTAGTGGCGCAGGACGTTCCGCTTCCGTCAAGAGCCTCTTCTGCGAAGTGAGCCTGCAATCGTACGGCGTTCTTTCGCATCGCCACCAACCAGAAATGGCGCAAGAAACCGGCGCGCGCATTCTCTTCACGCCGCACTTGGTAGCACTGGACCGCGGAATTCTCTCAACGATTCATGCCGAATTTGCTCCAGGACACACACTGGCAAGCGCGCGCGCGTGCCTCGAGCGCGTGTACAGAGACGCCCCGTTTGTACGCCTGCTTGCCGCCGGTCGATGGCCGTCGATCGCCAGCGTCGAACGCACCAACTGCTGCGATATCGCGCTTGGCTCAGATGAATCCGGAACGCATTTGGTGATCTCCAGCGCCATCGACAATCTTGTGAAAGGTGCCGCCGGCCAAGCCGTTCAGTGCATGAATCTGCGATTCGGTTTCGATGAAACAACCGCACTTGGTATCGCTCGACGCACACACACGCGCGCGCATACGCACGCCCACGAGGTGCTGTCGTGACGCGCCCTGCACCACTCGTTGTCAAACTTGGCGGCGCGCTGCTCGACGATGCAACGCAATTCCCGCAAGTGTTCGATGCCCTCGCTCGCATGCACCAATTGCATACTGGCGGATTGGTCATCGTGCACGGCGGCGGTAAAGCAGTCGATCGGCAACTTGAGCGCGTTGGTCTACACACCGAGCGTCGCGAAGGCATCCGCATCACGCCACCCGAGGCTGTCGAGCAAGTCACCGCCGTCCTCGCGGGTGCAATGAACACGCAGCTCCTTGGACTACTGCTCTCGCGCGGAGTGTCCGCGGTCGGCCTCACACTCTCCGATGGGCACCTCTCTCGCGCCATCAAGACGCAGCGGTTCGACTTCGATCCCGGTCGTGTCGGCGAACTCGTCGGCGGAGATGGCGCTCTCATTCATCACCTGCTTTCAGGCGGATTCTTGCCAGTTCTCTCCTCGATCGCCGTATGTGAGGCGGGCGGACTCCTCAACGTGAATGCCGACGATGCGGCGGCGCAACTTGCTGGCATCCTGAAGGCGCAAGGTCTTCTGCTACTGACCGATGTTCCGGGGGTCAAGGATGCCGATGGTCAAGTCATTGCTGAACTCAGCTCACTCGCCGCTGAGGCACTCATCAACGACGGCACCATCACTGGCGGAATGATCGCCAAGGTCCGCGGCGCCATTGACGCCGCTGAGCGCTCGAACGTTCCAGTGGTGATCGCATCATGGAGTAACCCCGCAGCACTTGAGGCACTCGCATCAGGCGCCTCCATCGGAACGAAGGTGCTTCCGAAGACACAGTGCACCGCAACCGCACACGACACAACAGGCGCATTCGCCGCCGCAGATACAGGAGTAGTCAACTTATGACTTCGTTCGAACCGATCGGAAGCAAAGACCTCTTACGCATGAGCGATCTTGCGCAACATGAGGTCCATGGCATTCTGGCAACCGCGGCGAATTTCAAGCGCAACCCAGCACAACTCACTGGCGCGCTTGCCGGCAAGAGCATTTGCATGCTCTTTGAGAAGCCATCACTGCGCACGCGCATGAGCTTTGAAGTTGGCGCGTTTCGAATGGGCGGGCAAGCCATCTATCTTGATCACAAGGATTCGCCCATCGGCAAACGCGAAACCATCAGCGATTACGGCAAAAATATCGAGCGCTGGTGTCACGCCATCGTTGCGCGCGTGCACAGCCACGCCACTGTCGCCGGACTCGCGACGGCCACACACATCCCCGTGATCAACACCCTCTGCGATATGCATCACCCCTGCCAAGCGCTCGCCGATCTGCAGACGCTGCTTGAACGCGGATTCCATTTCAACCATTCTCGACTCGCATGGGTTGGCGATGGCAACAATGTTTGCCACTCACTTATCGAGGCCGCCTCGATCCTCGGATTCGGAATCACTGTCGTCACCCCGAAGGGTTTCGAACCCGATGCAACCATCGTGAGCCAGTCCGTTGCGCGCAGCATGCGCAGCGGCGCGCGTATCGAAATCACCAATGACATTGGCGCCATTCAAGGCGCGTTTGCGGTCTATACGGATGCGTGGACGAGCATGGGTCAAACTGATAGCGCCGCCAAGACGTCCGCGTTTGAGCCATACAGAGTAGACCGCGAGCTCATGGCAATCGCTGGTCCCAAGGCGCTCTTCATGCACTGCTTGCCCGCGCATCGCGGGGAAGAAGTCACTGACGAAGTCATCGACTCCACCAACTCGGTCGTCTTTGACCAAGCTGAAAATCGCATGCACGCACAGAACGCATTGCTTTGTCATTTGCTATCACCCCAAGCGGTGGCCAGCAAGGGCAGCGCAACGAACCCAGCCCACTTCAACACACGAACCCAAGAAACAACACGAGCATGAACACCCCCACCAACACCCCCGCCAACACCCCCGCCAACACCCCCGCCGCCGTCAACATGCCGAAGAAAGTCTGCGTCGCTTACTCGGGCGGACTCGACACCTCCTGCATCATCCCGTGGCTGCGCGAAACGTACGGCTGCACCGTGGTCGCCTGCGTTGCGGATGTCGGGCAGGGTCAGCGCGAACTCGATGGCATCGGCGAGAAGGCAACCAAGACCGGCGCTTCCGAGTGCATCATCGTTGACCTCAAGGAAACATTCCTGCGCGAGTTTGCGTTTCCAATGGCAATCGCTGGATCGGTGTACGAAAATCGCTACCTGATGGGAACATCAATCGCGCGACCGATCATCGCTCGCGCGCAGGTTGAAGTTGCGCTTGCTACTGGCTGCGATGCACTCTGCCACGGTTGCACCGGCAAGGGCAACGATCAAGTTCGCTTCGAAAGCACCTACGCCGCATTGGCGCCGCAACTGCGTGTCATCAGCCCATGGCGCATCTGGGATCTCAAGAGCCGCGAGGCCATGCTCGCCTACCTCAAGGTGCGCAACATCACTACCACTGCGAGCGCCGAGAAGATTTATAGCCGCGATGCGAACATCTGGCACATCAGCCATGAGGGCGGCGAACTCGAAGACCCGTGGAATGCACCGCCGGAAGATGTCTGGATGATCACCACCAGCCCGAAGGACGCGCCCGATCGTCACGAAGATGTCGCGATCGTCTTCAAGAAGGGCTATCCCGTGAGCGTCAATGGCAAGGAACTTGATGCAGTGGCGCTGCTCACTGAGCTCAACGCGATCGGCGCTCGCAACGGCGTTGGCCGCATTGATATTTGCGAAAATCGTCTAGTTGGTATGAAGAGCCGCGGCGTGTACGAGACCCCAGGCGGAACCATTCTCATGGAGGCCCTGCGCGGATTGGAACAACTCGTGCTCGACCGCGAGACGCTGCATTACCGCGAGCGCATGGCGCTTGAATTCGCGAAGGTGATCTACAACGGCACCTGGTTCAGCCCCCTCCGCGAAGCAATGTGGGCGGGCTTTGAATCCATCGCGCAAGTCATGGACGGCGAAGTGGTGGTCCGCTGCTACAAGGGTCACGCCGAAGCCGCCAAACGCCGTTCGCCAAACAGCCTGTTCCATCACGGCTTCGCCACGTTCGGCGAGGACGAGGTCTACGACCACAAGCACAGCGAAGGTTTCATCCGCTTGTTCAGCCTGCCGATGCGCATCCGTGCCCTCTTGGGCCTCAGCGCCGACGCCAAGGCTGCCAATGCAGAAGCCGCACAACTCGCAGCCGCGCACGGGCTCGGCGCAGCCGCCACCGTTGGCTGCTGCGGCGGAAAGGGAAACTGCTCATGACCACCGCCATCTGGGCTGGACGCCTCGAAGGCCAAGCTGACACGCTGTTCCGTGAATTCAACGACAGTCTGCCCTTCGATCAATTGCTGATCCGGGAAGACATCGAAGGAAGCATCGCATGGAGCAAGGCGCTCATTCGTGCTGGCGTTATCACCGTCAGCGAGCAGCGGTCCATCGAACAGGCACTGGGCGAGATTCTCAGCGCGTGGCGCGACGATCCAACCGTCCTCACCACCGCTGAGGACGAGGACATTCACTCATGGGTCGAGCGGCAATTGGTCATGCGCGTTGGCGACCTTGGCAAGAAGTTGCATACCGGCCGAAGTCGTAACGATCAGGTTGCTACTGACCTACGCCTCTGGACTGCACGGCAACTCAAGTTGCGCCAAGCCGAGGTGAAGGCCGTCATCACCGCCCTCGTCGACCTTGCTGAACGCGAGAAGGACACCGCATTCCCGGGATACACGCACCTGCAACACGCGCAGCCGATTCTCTTTGCGCATTGGTGCTTGGCGTATGTGGAAATGTTGCGTCGCGACTCCGAGCGCCTCGGCGACGCGCTCAAGCGCGTGCGTGTTTCACCGCTTGGTTCTGGTGCGCTCGCGGGCACCGCTTATCCCATTGACCGCGCGGTCCTTGCCAAGGATCTTGGCTTCCGCAGTGCCAGCGCGAACTCCTTGGATGCCGTCAGCGATCGCGACTTTGTGGTCGAGTCGCTCTCCACATGCACTTTGTGCTCGCTGCATCTTTCGCGCATGGCAGAAGATCTGATCTTCTACTCAACGAGCGAAGCGAAGTTGGTAGAGCTGCCAGATGCATTCACGAGCGGCTCCAGTTTGATGCCGCAGAAAAAGAATCCCGACGCGTGCGAACTCATTCGCGGCAAAAGCGGTCGCACGGTCGGCAACCTCGTCACTCTGCTCGTGACGCTCAAGGGACTGCCGCTTGCCTACAACAAGGACCTGCAAGAAGACAAGGAGCCGCTCTTTGACAGCATGCGGCAACTCAGCCTGTGCCTACGCATCCTTCCTCCGATGCTCGCCGGGCTAGTGATTGACCGTGACCGCGCGCTCATTGCCGCCGCCGAGGGTTACACCAACGCAACCGATTTGGCGGATTACCTGGTACGTCTCGGCGTTCCATTCCGCGAAGCGCATCATCAAGTTGGTCGGCTCGTGCGCACTGCTATCGCGCAAGACCGAGCACTCGAGGAACTCTCACTCGAAACGATTCGCGAGCAAGCCCCGCAGGCGAATCAGGATGTTTACACACAGCTCACGGTCGGATCGACCCTTGAGAAACGCTCGGTTGAGGGAGGCACTTCCCTGAGCGCGGTTGAAGACGCCATCATGCGCGTGCGCCGCATGTTGCGCGAACGCGCCATTCCTGACCAGGTAGCGGGCGAAGTTGAATTCCGCCAAGCACGCGCTGACGATCTCGACGCCATTTCGTGGCTCGTTGATCATTGGGCCGAACACGGCGAGAATCTTCCGCGCAGCCGCGAAGACATCATGAAGGCCATTCTTGATTTCGGCGTGGCTGTTCTTGATGGCAAGGTGGTCGGCTGCGCAGCGCTTTGGATCTACACCCCACAGCTTGCAGAAATTCGCTCGCTCGGCGTCCATCCAGATTCGCAGGGACGCGGCGTTGGCCACGGATTGGTTCGCTACTTCCTGCAACTTGCCGGTCAATTGCATATTCCGAAGGTGTTTGTTCTGACGCGCGCGCCATCCTTCTTTGAGAAGGCGGGCTTCCGACAAGTCAGCGTGAACAGTCTGCCAGAGAAAGTGCTCAAGGACTGCTCAGCGTGCCCGAAGCGCGAGCAGTGCGATGAGATCGCTCTGATTCATGATGTTGTTCCAAATGGAATTGGATCCAAATGACCGCGGGAGCCACGCATTCGGTGGTCGCAGAAACTTCGACCGGACCAGCCGGCGCGGCGCCTCTGCTGCCCCTCGGCTTCACAGCGAGCGCAGCAAGCGCGGCAATTAAAAAGCCTGGCCGCAATGACATGGGACTACTCCGCTGTCCGGCCGGCGCAACGCTCGCTGCCGTCTACACCACCAACCAAGTCTGCGCCGCGCCCGTGCAATTGGATCGACGCCACCTGCGAGAAAGTCGTGGGCATTGCAGCGCAATTCTCATCAATTCCGGCTGCGCGAATGCCGCTACCGGCGATCGTGGAATGGCGAGCGCGGTTGAACTTGCCGACGTAGTCGCAAACGCGTGCGAGATTTCACCCGTTGCCGTGCAGCACAATTCCACTGGCGTCATCGGCGTGCAGTTACCGCTTGACCGCATGCTTCCGCAGATTGCACCGATGGCTGCGCGTGCTGAGCATGGCACCATCGAAGAGTTTGCGCGCGCCATCATGACCACGGATACCTATCCGAAGTGGTCGTCGCGCACTGTTGAGTATGAAGGCAGGTCCTGCACGGTGGTCGGCTGCGCGAAGGGTGCGGGCATGATCCATCCAAACATGGCCACCATGATCAGCATCATCACCACCGATGCTGAATTGACGCCAGCAGAAATTAATACACACCTCCGCGCTGCCGTCGAGCGCAGCTTTCACCGCATCTCGATTGACGGCGACACTAGTACGAATGACTCCGTGTTTGCACTCGCGTCCGGAGCAGCAGGCGCGTTCCCGTCAGCAGACGTCGGTCGAGCCTTCAAGGAAGTGGCGCGCGACCTTGCGCTGCTCATCGTGCGCGATGGCGAGGGCTATGAACGCGGCATCCATGTCCAAGTGACCGGCGCGCCAACTGATAGTGATGCGCTGAGCGTTGCCAAGACCATCGCTTCGAGTCTTCTCGTCCGTTGCGCTGTCACCGGCGGGGATCCGAACTGGGGCCGCATCTTGGCGGCTGCCGGGCGGGCGGGCGTGGTGCTTGACGTCAACAGACTCAGCCTTTCTGTCGGGGGAGTTGCCCTCTTTCGCCATGGATCTCCCGCAGAAACTCCGCTTGCCGATCGCGAAGCTGCATTCCGTAAGTCAACGGTAGAAGTGCACTTAGATCTTGGCGGCGGGCAAGGATCTGAAGAATTCATTTCCTGCGGTCTCACTAAGGCGTATGTCGAGCTCAATGCCGACTACACCACATGACCACCGTCGGCAATCCGCCCTACTTTCGAGCGTTCATCAGCCCTGCCCGGTGGCTTCGGGGTGCACTGCTCGGAATCACTTCTGTTTGACTCATTGGAACCAATTCACATGAAGACCTTTCGCACTACCGCTCTCATTGGCCTGAGCCTCGCGCTCTCCGCCGCTATCGCACCTATCGCCATTGCACAGGACGCACCACCGGCAGCCCCGGCGGGTCCAGGTTCCGGCTCCGGCAAGGGTGGCCAGGGCGCGCCCCGTGGCGAAGGTGGCGAGCAGCGTGGCGGGCGCGGTGGTGCACAAGCGGTCAACCTCGAAGGCTCGATGAAGGGAATGAACCGCGCGCTCAAGGCCCTGAAGGGTGCAGTTGGCGATGCATCAAAGAAGAACGACTGCCTGAAGATGGTCTCCGAAATGCAACGCAACTGCGCTGCCTCCAAGACCGCGGCCGTTCCTGCCGAGTACCTGAAGAATGCTGCAGACGCTGCGGCCAAGGCAAAGATCGAGGATGAGTTCCGCAGCGAACTCCGCACGAATATGCGCCTGCTCTTGGACCTTGAGGACGCCATCGTCGCTGGCAAGACTGACGAAGCAACTGCCCTCATTGCGAAGGTCGAAGCACTCCGCGATCACGCACATAAAGAAATGGGCGTCAAGGACTAAGTACTGACCCCCGTCAACTATACGAACTGACACAAGAAGGCCGCCCATCAGGGCGGCCTTCTTTGTTGTTACTAGGTATTCACGTCACTCGTTAGAACTGCCGCAAGAACCGCGCATCATTCTCATAGAGCCAGCGAATATCACTGATTCCGTACCGACGCATCGCAATACGCTCGATTCCAAGGCCGAAAGCAAAGCCAGTCCATACTTCGGGATCAATATTGACCGCGCGGAGCACGTTCGGATCCACCATTCCACAGCCGCCAAGTTCAACCCACTTCCATTCGCCCTTGATACGCATCTTCATGTCCACTTCAGCACTTGGTTCAGTGAACGGGAAGAAACTCGGCCGCATGCGCACTTCTGCTTCCGCACCGAAATAGGCATGTGCGAACTGCACGAGCGTGGTCTTGAGGTCTGACATCGTCACACCGCGATCAAGGTAGAGACCCTCGATCTGGTGAAACATGGAGTAATGCGTTGCATCGTGCGTATCGGGGCGATAGACACGGCCTGTTGCCACCACCTTGATGGGCAGCGACTGCGTCTCCATCGCACGAATCTGCACCGTGCTGGTCTGCGTGCGCAGCAGGCGCTTTACACCACCCTGCTCGCCCATATAGAAGTTGTCGATCGCATCCCGCGCGGGATGACTCTCAGGAATGTTGAGGGCGGTGAAATTGTGCCACTCATCTTCCACCTCTGGTCCTTCTGCCAACGTGAACCCCATGCGACCAAAGACCTCGGTAATTTCATCGATGGTCCGACTCAGCACATGACGACAACCTTCCGCAAGCGGAACACCCGGCTCCGTGACATCGACAATCGGACCGCGTGGACCAGCGGATGCATCGACTGCAGTGCGACGTTCCTCGTATGCGGCCTCGAGCGCGGCCTTCAACTCATTGAGCCGCTTACCAGCAGCAGGCTTCAAGTCCTTCGGTACATCCTTGAGCGCCATCATCATGGACTTCAAGCGTCCATTGCCGCCGATCCAAGCGCTCTTCCACGCATCCAAGGCATCCGTGGTCACTGACGCCGCCAAGGCGGACTGCGCTTCAAGCTGTGCTTGTTCAAGGTCGGCGAGCATCCTCAAAGGATACGGAATCCATTCCCCCACATAGGTGCCGTCCACCGCCAACGCAACACACATGCATGCCCGGTCTGGAACCCACTCACCCTGGCCGCACTCAGCGGCCGTCCTCGCAAGGCGATTGCGAGCCAGTACGAACGCCGGTTTGCAAACCCACTCACCCTGGCCGCACTCGCCGGAGAGGACAGGGCCGCGCTCAGCGGCCGTCCTCGTAAGGCGATTGCGAGCCAGTACGAACGCCGGTTTGCAACAACGCCGTCACGATCTACGATCCGCGCCCATGATCACACGCATCTCAACCGGTACCGGCCTCGTCCTGCTCGCCGCCGCCATCGTCATCCACGCCTTCGTCACCACCGGCGCCGGAAGCGCCGAAGCAATTGCCGCGCCCATCTGGACACCCGTCCTAACTCCCGCGGCCACCGTACCACAAGTGACACCAGCCGGTTCCACCCAGAGTGCTCCCGCGCCCGTACCAGCGCCCGTCATCCAGCCAATCGGCTTCGCGGTGGTCGCCACGGCAAGCAGCGGCAATGGCACCGTGCTGTTCCGACTTTGGCCCAACGGCACGATCGAGCGGCGACTCGTCAACTCCGCCGCTGGGCTCTCGTATCAGAACGGTTGGCAACCGCTCGTCACCACTCCGTGATTCCGTCCGCGCAATCCAAAAACACGCGCGCCCCAAGGTAAGCCTTGGGGCGCGCGGAATTCACTTGGTGTCAATCAAGAATGCGGACGCGTCAGGGGTTAACCCTTCGCAGCGACCGCCTTCTCCTTCGCCTTCTTGGCGAATGCAGTGCGCTTGTCCGCAACAGTGCGTCGCGTGGACTTGCGTCCCTTGACCTGCGGACCTTCTTCGCCACCAACCAGCTGCAGCATGACCAAGTCCGACGCGTCACCGAGGCGGCGCTTGTCGAGCTTGATGATGCGGGTGTAGCCACCTGCGCGATCCTTGTAGAGCGGAGCCACCTTGGTGAGAAGGTGCTGGATCAGGCGCGGCGCCTTGCGGAGCTCGCCGAATCGATTGAACTCGATCTCGTCGGTCGCAGGAAGCTCCCAGAGTCGGCTCTGGGCAGTCTTGACCTCGTCCTTCGTGTTCGGGTCCGCAACCCACGCAAAGACCATGCGGTCAGTCAAGCGTGAGGTCAACTCGCGTCGCGATGCCAGCGTTGGACGCTTAGCGATCGTGATGAGTTGCTCGACGAACGGCTGAACAGCCTTCGCCTTCGGGAGCGTGGTGGTGATCTGTCCGTGTTCGAACAGACCGGCCGCTAGGTTCCGAAGCATGGAGCGACGGTGAGCGGACGTAACGTTGAGTTGGTAACCGGCAATACGATGACGCATGGTTGTTTCCTTTTAGGACCGGCTCAGCCCGCGGTCGGGGGCGTGAAGCCCTCCGGCAACGGCATTCCGAGATTGAGTCCCATGTCCTCGAGCTTCTTCTTAACTTCACGGAGACTCGTACGTCCGAACGCACGCAGTTCCAGCAGATCATTTTCAGTCTTGTTCACCAGTTCGCTGACGAATCGGATCTTGCCACCTTCGAGGCAATTGCCGGCACGCACCGAAAGGTCCAGGTCGGCAAGCGACATTCCGAGCTTCTTGAAGAGCTCGAGGTCCTTGTCATTCTCCTGGGAGATTTGATGCGGCACCACCTCGTTGCCAACCACGTCGTACTGAACGAAGGGGTTGAGGTGCTTGCGCAGGATCTTGGCAGCTTCAACCATCGCCATGTCCGGAGACACAGTGCCGTTGGTCCAAACGTCCATGATCAATCGGTCATAGTTGGTGCGCTGGCCGACGCGGGTGTCCTCAACACGGAAACGAACGCGCTGCACTGGGCTGTAAATCGCATCAACAGCGATCTCGCCGAGCACTTGGTCTTCTTCACGCTTGTGCTGCTCGGTGGCGGGCATATAGCCACGACCGCGCTGCACGGTGAACTCGACTGCAAAGTCGCGCTTGTCAGTCAGCGTGGCGATGATCTTGTCGGGATTATGAATGGTGATCGCAGGATCAGCCTCGATCAGATCAGCGGTGACTTCGCCTGGGCCTTCGGCCATCAGACGCATGGTCTTGGGTTCATCGCACTCGATGTCCATGCTGACAATCAGGCCCTTGATGTTCAGGATGATGTCAGTGACATCTTCAAGAACGCCGGGCATGGTCGAGAATTCGTGGGTTACGCCCGCGATCTTGACCTTGGTGATTGCTGCACCTTCGAGACTTGAGAGCAGCGTGCGTCGAAGGCTGTTGCCAATCGTCGTACCGAAGCCACGCTCAAAGGGCTCAGCTGTGAATCGTCCGAACGTCGGGGTAGCCGAGCGCTCGTCTTTTTCGAGGCGGTAGGGAAGTTCGAGTCCACGCCAGCGGATATGCATGATTCAATCTCCTAGTAACGGTCCGGCAGGACCTCGGGCTGACCACTTGCTGGTCGATGAACCCTTTGTGAGGAATCCTCTGCCTGTTCGGATGGGCGTGACCGCTGCCGGAGCCGGTCGCGCCCCCCTGTTGCGGCAGAGGGACAAAGTCGATGCCGCTTTAGACGCGGCGTTTCTTCGGTGGACGGCAGCCGTTGTGCGGAATCGGCGTGCAATCTTCGATGGTGGTGACCTTCAGGCCAGCGGCGTAAAGGGCAGTGACGGCGCTCTCGCGACCCGGACCCGGGCCCTTGACGCGCACTTCCACTTCCTTCATGCCAAGACGACGCGCCTTGCCGGCGGCCTTCTCGCTCGCGCGGCTCGCCGCAAACGGCGTGCTCTTGCGGGCGCCCTTGAATCCAACGCTGCCAGCTGAGTCCCATGAAATGGTCTCGCCATTGACGTCGGTGATGGTCACCATGGTGTTGTTGAACGAAGCGTTGACGTGAACTACGCCCTTCGTTACGTTCTTGCGGACCTTTTTCTTGCTTGCCATATCTGTGTGCTCCTTGAGGTGCTATCAGTCGGAAATCGGTGAACGGGGTTTCGGGGCTAATTAGCCCTTCACGCCCTTCTTGCCGGCAACCGTCTTCTTGCGACCCTTGCGGGTGCGTGCGTTGGTGCGAGTGCGCTGTCCACGCACTGGGAGGTTCTTGCGATGACGTTCGCCGCGGTAACTCTTGGTGTCCTTCAGTCGCTGAATGTCCTGCTGGACCTGGCGACGGAGTGCACCTTCCACTGGATGATTGGCATCGATTTCGCCTGCAATGCTGGCGACTTCTTTGTCATCAAGAGTGCTGGCGCGACGTTCACCGTCGATGCCGAGCTTGGCGAGAATGTCGTCCGACACCTTCGGACCAATGCCGAAGATGTAGCGGAGCGAGAAGCGAATCTTCTTCTTTTCCGGGATGTCGATGCCTGCGATACGTGGCATAGTGTGTTTCCTTCGTTGCGTGCCGTGATTGTCTTGTGCATCAGATTGATGCAGGAGGACGGTGATCAGCGGCGGTTCTTAGCCTTGACGCTGCTTGAGACGGGGGTTCTTCTTGTTGATGACGAAGCGCTTGCCCTTGCGGACGACGATTTGGCAATCCATGGTTCGGCGCTTAATGCTGCTGCGGACTTTCATGGTGTTTCCTTGTGGTTAAGTGACGGATGTTCGAGACGGTGAAATGCGGTTGTCGCGCGAAGCGCGGATTTAGAAGCGGTAAACGATGCGGCCTTTGGTCATGTCGTATGGGCTGAGTTCGATAGTGACTTTGTCGCCAGGAAGAATTCGGATGAAGAACTTGCGCATCTTGCCGCTTACGTACGCCAGGATCTCCTGGTTGTTTTGGAGCTTGACCCGGAACATTGCGTCCGGGAGAGCCTCCACCACTTCGGCATCGAGCGTGATCTTGTCTTCCTTAGCCATGTAACTCTTTCGTAGCCATATGACGTCAGCCGAGGAGTCGGCTGCTGCCTCCATTGCAATCGTTCAGGGCGATGCCAGCACGGACGCCCGTGCGGCGAGTGAGAATGCGAGGACCCGAACGGGTCACAGCAATTGTGTGTTCAACATGAGCGGCCATCAGTCCAGGTGCAACGGCAACTGTCCAACGATCAGCGGCAATGGAAACCGGAACCGGCAACAGGCAGCCCGAAGCATCAATGACACCACGCTCACCCATGACCACGATTGGCTCAACCGCAAGCACCATGCCGGGGAGCAGCGTGAAATCGCGGTACTCGCGCAGACCAGCGGAGACGGTCGACGGAGCCTGGGGCGCTTCATGGACGGAACGGCCAACGCCGTGTCCGTGCCAGCCATCAACCATGCCGTGCCCGCGGGAAACCGCGAAGCGTTGCATGCGGTCGGCGACTTCGCTCCATCGCATACCAGGCTGCATGGCGGCGATGCCAACATGAAGCGTCTGCCATGCGTCAGCGATGAAGGAATCAACAGTCTCGTGAGACTGATGAGCCTGCTGATCAGGTGATTGATTCGTGTTCGCCGGAACGCGCACGGCGATGGCCGCGTCAGCGCACCAGCCCGCAAGGCGCACACCGACATCGATCTTCACTAGGTCACCCGCGTTGAGAACGCGCGTACCAGGAATGCCGTGCACAACTTCGTTGTTGACGCTGATGCATGCTGATGCCGGAAATGCCGGACCATCTGAAGGATGCGAATATCCAAGGAACGATGGCGCTGCGCCATGAGCCACGATGGTGGCTCGCACAAGCGCATCGAGTTCAGCGGTCGTGACGCCGGCAACGACTGCTGATTCAGCGGCTTCAAGCGCAGCTGCAACCACAACGCCGGATCGTTCGATTGCCGCGATCTCGTCTGCTGAACGAAGAGTCATTGACTGGCGTGCGCTTGACTGCGCAGCGTTCGTCGATCCATGAAGTTCGGCAGAAACGTGGTTCAATTGCGCGCGCTCCTCATTCGACTGCCACGAGCGTCGCCGCCCTGACCGAGGAAGCCTTCGTAATTACGCATGACCAGATTGGCCTCGAGGCGCTGAATCAGATCCAGACCAACGGAGACAACAATCAGGAGACCGGTACCACCCAGGAACTGCGAAACCTGGAACGGAATGCCCATGGCCTGCGTCACCAGGGTTGGAATCACGGCGATGATCGCCAAGAATCCAGCACCGACGTAGGTGATCCGACCAAGGACGGTCTGCAAGTATTCAGCAGTGCGCGGCCCAGGGCGAAGACCAGGGATGAAAGAACCGTGGTCCTTCAGCTGCTTGGCCATATCGTCGGGGCTCATCTGAACGGTGGTCCAGAAATACGCAAAGAAGTAGATCATGGCGATTTCGCACACGATGTACGGGAACGTACCGATTTGGCTCTCACGGGCGATGAAGGTGGTGAAACCCTTCACGACCGAATCGTTCGCGGTGGCGTTATCCCACGCGCCAAAGATGGCGGACGGGAAGATCATCAACGAACTCGCGAAGATGATCGGCATCACGCCCGAATGATTGATGCGCAACGGCAGGTAGTGCTTCTGACCGCCGTAGACCTTGCGGCCGCGCGTGTGCTTGGCCTGCTGAATCGGAATGCGTCGCGTGGCAACGGTCATGATCACTGCACCAGCGGTGATGCCCACGAAGCTCAGCACCAGAATGGCGAGTCCAGCGATACCGATCTTGCCCGGCTCGGCGGTCTGGCGTGGGTCAAAGTTCTCAACAACCCAACCGATAGCGTTCGGCATGCGGCTGAGAATGCCCGCGGTCAGAATGATGGATACGCCGTTACCAATGCCGTACTTGTCGATTTGCTCGCCGAGCCACATGAGGAACAGACTGCCGGCCGTCAACGCGGTGATTCCCACCACGAAGAAGATGACCATCTGCGGAGCGCTCTGCAAGAACATCGGCTGCACCAAGTTGGTGCCGCGCAGGTAATTGAGCCAGATATAGCCCTGAACAATGCAGAGTCCCACGGTGACGTACCGGGTCCACTCCATGATCTTCTGCTGGCCCGACTGACCCTCCTTCTTCAACTCCTGCATTGGCGGATAGACCGCCTGCAACAACTGAAAGATGATGGAAGCAGTGATGTAGGGCATGATGCCCAGGCCGAAGATGGTGCTCTGTCCAAGCGAGCCGCCGGAGAAGATGCTTGCAAACTGCAACAAGCGACCAAAGCCGGTGGCGTTCGTTGCCGCGGTCTTGGCATTCTGCACAAGGGCAGATTGGTCGACACCAACAACTGGAATCCAGAATCCAATGCGATAGACGGCCAACACGCCAAGCGTGAAGAGCACGCGGTTACGCAACTCGGCGATACGGAAGATGTTGGCGAAGGCGCTAAGCATTCAGGTTCTTACTCGACAACGGTGGCGGTGCCGCCAACCTTCTCGATCTTTTCCTTGGCAGTCACGGAGAACTTGGCGGCGACGATCTTCAGCTTCTTGGTGATGTCACCATGGCCGAGGACCTTGAGCGGCAACGTCGCGTCCGGCACGAGGCCGATCTTGGCGAGCGCAGCCACATCAACAGTGGCGCCATTTTCGAAGTGCTTGTCGAGGACCTGCACGTTGACCACGTGGAACAGGGTTCGGAAGCCATTCTTAAAGCCACGCTTGGGGAAGCGACGCATGAACGGCGTTGCGCCGCCCTGGTAGCCGGGTCGGCTCGACCAACCTGCACGGCTCTTGGCGCCGTTGTGACCGCGGGTACTGGTACCGCCAATACCGCTGCCTTCGCCGCGACCAACGCGCTTGCGGGGACGGTGTTTGCCGGCGACCTTCGTAATGTCATGAATCATCATGGCGGGGGTGTTCCTTGCCTTGGAAGCTATGAAAGCTTCGAGGAAGTAAAGAGGTGTATGGATCGTTAACTAAATCAGGAAGCTGTAGAAATTCAGGAGGCTGGTGGCGCGGACGGTGCTGGAGCAGCTGGAGTAGCAGGCGCAGCAGCTGGGGACTCGTCGAAACGACGCGGAGCGCGTGGGCCGCCGCGGCCACCACGACGACGCTCGTCGCCGAGGGTGTTCTTTGGAGCCTGCATCTTGTCGCCAGACTTGGCTTGCGGCATTGCAGCCAATCCACGTTCAACTGACTCTTCGACGTAGGTAGCACCGATGCTCACGCCGCGGAGTTGTTCAACCTTTTCACGGGTCTGCAACTGCTCGAGCGCATTGATCACGGCCTTGACGAGGTTCTTTGGGTTGGTCGAGCCGTAGCCCTTGGTGAGGCAGTCCTGGATGCCGAGCATCTCAAGAACTGCGCGCACTGCAGCACCAGCGAGGACGCCAGTACCTGGGTTGGCAGGAACCAATCGCACCTTTGAGGCACCGAAGTGACCTTCAACGGCATGCGGAATGGTCTTGCGGAGCAGCGGGTAGCGAACCATCTTGCGACGGGCTTCCTTCTGCGCCTTCTCAACCGCGAGCGGAACTTGCTTGCTCTTGGCGTAGCCGATGCCGATCTGGCCCTGCTTGTCGCCAACCACGACGAGCGCGGCAAAGCTGAAGCGGCGTCCGCCGGCAACGGTGGAACTGGTGCGGTACACGCCCACCGTAGTGGACTCGATGCTTGATGATTCGTCGATGAGCTCAGCCATGTCTTGGACTCGCTTTAATTCGTCTGCGTGCGCAGTGGATTCGGGTGTTTAATCGGCTCAGAACAGCAGGCCGCCCTCGCGGGCGCCCTCAGCAACAGCCTCGACACGGCCGTGGTAACGGAAGCCGTTGCGGTCGAAGACAACGGTGGTAACTCCAGCCTGCTTCGCGCGCTCGGCGAGGGCCTTGCCAATTTCCTTGGCGGCACCAATGTTGCCGCCCTTCTTGGCCACGGCAGAAACATCGAGCGAACTTGCGGATGCAACGGTGCATCCGGCCAGATCGTCGATGAGCTGCGCGTAGATGTGTTGCAGGGAGCGATAGACGCTGAGGCGGGGACGCGTTGGCGTACCCGAGAGGGTCTTACGCATGCCCTTCTTGCGTCGGTCGCGGCGGAAAGTCTTTGCTGTGCTCTTGTCCATGGTCGTATTCCTTCAATGCGCGGCTTAGGAGCCGAACGCCTTACCCTGCTTGCGCTGGATGACTTCAGTGGTGTATTTGATGCCCTTGCCGTTGTACGGTTCTGGCTTACGCTTGGCGCGGCACTTGGAGGCGAACTCGCCAACCGCCTGCTTGTCCGGTCCGCTGACGGTGATCATCATCTGGACCACCTCAACCTTGACACCGTCCGGGATAGCAACATCGAGGGTGTTGGCGAAGCCCACGGTGAGCACGAGCTTCTTGCCCTGCACCTTGGCACCCCAACCGACGCCGACGATTTCGAGCTTCTTCTCGTAGCCCTTGAGCACGCCTTCAACCGCCGTAGCGATGAGTGCGCGAGTGGTGCCCCAGAAGGCCCGGTTGCTGCCGAGGTCCACGATCGCGGGATCCATGGTGACTTCGACAATGGCACCCTCAAGTTTGACGCCGACTTCTGGTCGGTACGTCATTGAGAGTTTGCCCTTGGGACCCTCGAAATTGACAGTTCTGGAAGCCGGATGAACGGCAACCTTAACTCCTGCGGGGATCATGACGGGCTTACGTGCGATGCGAGACATGCTGCTGCTCCTGAGTCGCTGTGAATGGTCAACCGACGGTCGCGACGACTTCGCCGCCGAGGCGCTTCTCGCGACACTCGCGATCGCTCATGACGCCGTGGCTAGTGGAAACGATGGCAATACCGAGACCCGACATCGGGCGCGGAAGTTCCTCGACGCCGCGGTACACGCGGCAACCAGTGCGCGAGACGCGCTCGAGGTGATGAATGAGCATCTCGCCACGGGGGCCGTACTTGAGGTCGACGCGGATGAGACCTTGACGGCCGTCGGCGACGAGTTCGAAGCTGCGGATGTAGCCCTCTTTGACGAGGACTCCAGCCACTCCGTGGTTGAGCTTGTTGTTGAGGACGAGCACCTGCTTCGCCCGATTTCGGCAGGCGTTACGGATGCGGGTGAGCATGTCAGCGGTGAGGTCTTGAAGCGCCATGTTCGGCTCCTTCTAATTCGTTGATCTTGGAGAGGGTCACCAGGACGCCTTACGCATGCCGGGGACCATGCCCTGGAGCGCGAGCTCCCGGAGCATGTGTCGGCAAATACGGAACTTGCGATAGTTGCCGCGGGCGCGGCCTGTGATCTCGCACCGGAGCTGCTCTCGGCTTGAGAACTTCGGCTTCCGACTCATCTTTGCAAATACTCGCTTGCTAGCCATTCAGGTGTTCCTTGTCGAGCTTTCGGTCAGTTCGATCGTGCGTGCCGACCTCTGGGTTTGTTTCGATTACTTCTTCTTGCGGTCGTCAGGCTTCTCAAACGGCATTCCCAATTCAGCCAACGCGAATCGGCTCATCTTGGGATCGCTGTTACGGAAGACGATGGTGATGTTCATTCCGTGAAAGAACGTCACGCTCGCCATGTTGATCTCGGGCCAAACGGCCTGCTCGCTGAGGCCGAAGCTCCAGGAACCGCCCTTGTCGAATGATCGATCATTGACGCCTCGGAAGTCCTTGATACGCGGAATCGCGAGGTTCATGAGACGATCGAGGAAGCTCCACATCTTGTCGCGACGAAGCGTGACCATGAAGCCGCTGGGGGCGCCTTCGCGAACCTTAAAGTTCGAGACGCTCTTCTTGGCAATGGTCATGACGGCCTTCTGGCCGGTGATCTTGCGATAGGTGTCGTACACCGTGTCGCGGATCTCGGGCTTGAGCTTCTGGTTTTCCAGTTGCTTGCCGACGCCGGTGTTGACGATGACCTTCTCGATCACCGGAACTTGGTTGATGTTGGTCAGACCGAACTCTTTCATGATCTTCGGAGCGACCTGCTCCATATACATCGTGTGGAGCCGAGACTTGGTGGATGGGGTGGCTGTGGTGGTCATCGTTGGGCTCACTTAGCCTTCTTGCCGGCGGCTGCGGCCGGGGTCTTGCGAGCTGGGGAGACGACGCCGAGTTCCTTGCCGCTCTTAGCAGCAACGCGAACCTTGGAGCCGTCGGCCTTCACGGCAAAGCGCACGCGAGTGGGCTTGCCGTCAGCGATCGGGCTGACCTTGGAAATGTGGATTGCGAGTTCAAGCTTGACAATCGCGCCCTTCGGACGCAGTTGTGTTGGCTTCATGTGCTTGGTGCGGAGATTGATCCCCTTCACCACGCAGCGCGAGGTTGAAGGATCAACTGACATGACCTCACCGGTCTTGCCCTTGTCGGAGCCAGAGCGGACGAAGACAACATCACCCTTGCGGATGTGAGCTGGCATTAGATGACCTCCGTAGCGAGGGACACGATCTTCATGAAGTTCTTCTCGCGAAGTTCACGAGCGACGGCGCCGAAGATGCGGGTGCCCTTCGGATTGCCTTCCTTGTCAACGAGGACGCATGCGTTCGAATCGAATCGAACGTAGCTGCCATCGGAGCGGCGGGTCGGTGACTTCACGCGGACGATGACTGCCTCAGCCTTATCGCCGGACTTGACTTGGCCGTTCGGGATCGCGTCCTTGATGGCGCAGATCACGCGGTCACCGACGCCCATGGAGGCGCGGGTGAAACGTCCGGTGGCGGTAGAGACGCCGAGTACGCCGATCACCATGGCGACCTTTGCGCCACTGTTGTCAGCCACTTCGAGTCTGGATTCCTTCTGAATCATGCTTGTTCCTGTCTTCGTTGTCCCGAAATCGGGACGTGTTGCGCGGGGCGGGACGGTTTGCGCGAAGCAAAGTGCCCCATCAATTCACTTCTTCTTCTTGGTGCCAGCGTCTGCTTCAAAGACCATCTCGGCCTTGGCCGGAGCCTTCTCTACAACGCGGACAACGGTCCAATGCTTGGTTCGGGAAATCGGACGGCACTCCGCGATTTCAACGCGGTCGCCGACGCCGGTCTCATTCTTCGCATCATGCACATGCAGGACGGTGCGCTTGCGCACGTACTTGCCGTACTTGGGGTGCTTGGAGACGTACTGGATCGTCACCTTGCGCGTCTTCTCGCGCGAGGCGGTTTCGACGATGCCGATGCGATGCTGAGCGTTCTCAGTGACGTTGATCTCTGCCTTGGTACTCACGTGGTGACCTTCTTCATGCGGGTGGTTCGCTCGGTCAGAAGACGCGCCAAGAGTTGGCGATTCTTCTTGAACTGGGACGAGTCCTTGATCTTCTCAGTGATCGTCTGGGCGCGGAGCTCATAGAGCTTCTTGCGGAGACGGGCTGCTTCGGCGGCGATTTCTTCGTCGCGGAGCTTTTTGACTTCAGCTGCCTTCATCTTTTGGCTGCCTTTCGAGTGGGGTAGTTCGGGTGGAATTCAATGACTGATCAGACTGCGAGTCGGCGGCCGACGAAGCGGCAACGAACTGGCATCTTGTGTGCGATACGCGCGAATGCCTGCTTGGCAAGATCCTCGGGAACGCCCGCGATCTCAAACAGCACGGTGCCAGGCTTCACGCAGGCAGCCCAGAAATCCACTTCAGCCTTACCCTTACCCATGCGGGTTTCGAGCGGCTTCTTGGAAATTGGCTTGTCTGGGAAGACACGGATGAACACCTTGCCCTGGCGACGCAGGAAGTGCTGCGCTGCAACACGGCCAGCTTCAAGCTGACGGCCCGAGAGCCAATGGGTCTCGAGGCACTGAAGGCCGTAGTCACCGAAGGCGACATAGTTGCCGCGGGTGGCTTTGCCCTTCATCTTGCCGCGCTGCTGCTTGCGGAATTTGACTCGCTTTGGAATCATGTTTGACATCGTTTGGTCCTGTTTGCTTCTTCTTTATCAGCGACGGCCGCGGGCGCGGGCGCGTCCGCCAGCTGCGTTGGTGGTGGTGTCGTCTTCGGCTTGCTCGAACAGGCCCTTATAGACCCAGACCTTGATGCCGATGATTCCGTAGGTGGTTTCAACGTGAGTGATCGAGAAATCGATGTTGGCCTGCAAGGTCGACAGTGGGATGGAACCCAAGCGAGTGTCGAAGGTGCGTGCGAGCTCGGCGCCGCCGAGTCGACCAGCCATCAGGATGCGGATGCCCTTGGCACCGTTCTGCATCGCGCCTTCGGCACGCTGCTTCACGACGCGGCGGTAGTTCGCACGCTTCTTGATCTGTTCGGCCATCGACTCGCCGATGAGGCGGGCAACGATTTCCGGATTCTTGATCTCGATGATCTTGATGCCAACCTTGCGGCCGGTGAGAGCCTCGAGGTCCTTCGTCAGACGCTCGATCTCGGCGCCCTTGAGGCCGACGACCTGGCCCGGACGGGCGGTCTTGATGATGACCGAGAGTTCTTCACGGGTGCGCTCGATGTAGACATCGCTCACTGCCGCGTAAGGAGGCGTGCGGTTCAGGCGCTTGTCGATGAACTTGCGGATCTTGTAATCCTCGACGAGCAGTTCGCCGAAGAGCGCCTTAGGTGCAAACCAGCGGCTCTTGTGAGCCTCGGTCACTCCGACGCGGAATCCGAAAGGGTTGGTCTTCTGTCCCATTGTGGGTGTTCCTGTGTGTGGACGTCAGCGGACGTCGACGGAGACGTGAATGTGGCTAGTGCGCTTCATGATTGGGTGCGAACGACCGCGATCCTTTGGCTGGAAACGCTTGATGGTCGGACCTTCGTCGACGCGGCTTTCGCTCACGAAGAGACGACCAACATCGAGGTTGGCCTCCTCTGCATTTGCAACCGCACTGCGAAGGACAGTCTTGATGAACCACGCGCCGCGGCGTGGGCTGAAGTCGAGGACGGCAATCGCGTCTTCGATCTTCTTGCCGCGAATCATGTCCGCAACCAGTCGCGCCTTGCGGGGCGCGATGCGGGCGAACTTGTGGGACGCGGCGTATTGTTTGGTGTCTTTGGAAGCCATGGTGTTGTTCATTCAAGTGCATGATGGCGCGGGGCGCCATCGCGGACTTAGATGCCTTCCTTCTTGTTGGTGTGACCCTTGAAGGTGCGCGTGTGCGAGAACTCGCCGAGCTTGTGCCCGACCATCTCTTCACTGATGAAGACTTCGATGAAACTGCGACCGTTGTGGACCGCAAAGGTCAGGCCAACAAACTCTGGGACGACCGTGCATGCACGGCGCCAGGTCTTGATCGGCGAGCGCTTGCCGGTACTGGCCTGCATTGCCTCCGCGCGACGATACAACTTCTCGTCAACAACGGGGCCTTTCTTAAGTGAACGGGACATGGCGTGTTCTCCGGGTGTGTGTTCTTAGAGCTTGAGCTGGCCGTAACGGCGACTCTTGCGACGACGAATGATGAGCTTGTCGGACGAGAGTCCGTAGCGACGAGTGCGACCGCCCTTTGAGAGCGTTCCGCTTGCGTTGGAAGGATCCTGACCGCCCTTGGAGCGACCTTCACCACCACCGTGTGGATGCTGATGATGACTCATTGCAACACCACGGGTGCGTGGGCGGCGACCGAGCCAACGAGCGCGACCGGCCTTACCGAGAACAACGTTGGAGTTGTCGGGGTTGCCGACCATTCCAACGGTTGCACGGCACTCGAGAAGCACTTGGCGAATTTCGCCCGATGGCATCACGAGGGTTGCGAAGCGACCTTCTTTGTTGGTCAAGCGGGCGCCGATGCCTGCAGCACGAACCATGGTGCCGCCGCGTCCGGGAGTGGCTTCGATGTTGTGAACTTCGAGACCGGTTGGGATGTGCTTCAACGGCATGCAGTTGCCGGCGCGCGGATCGATCTGATCAGCGGAGCTCAACACTGAATCGCCAGCAGTCAGGCCCTTTGGAGCCAAGATGTAGCGGAGCGTGCCGTCTTCGTACTTCAAGAGAGCAATGTGACACGTGCGGTTTGGGTCGTATTCGATCCCGACCACCGTTGCCTTCATGCCGTCCTTCTGGCGCTTGAAGTCAATGAGGCGATAGCGGCGCTTGTGACCGCCACCCTGTTGAATGACGGTGAGTTTGCCCTGGCAGTTACGGCCACCCGTCTTGTGCAGGGGGCGAAGCAGGCTCTTCTCAGGTGACTTCTTAGTCACCTCGATGTGCATGTTCACCGAGGCATTACGCCGGGCGTTCGTTGTTGGTTTGTAGACGCGAATTGCCATGTGTTGCTCCTGTTCCTATTTCTTAGAACAGCTCGATCTTTTGTCCGTCGGCGACGCGGACCATTGCCCGCTTCCAAGTCTTACCGATGGTCTTGCCGTACTTGTAAGTGCGATCACGCTCTTGACGGACCTGAGTCCGTACCTTCACAACCGTGACGCCGTAGATGGCTTCAATAGCCTTCTTGACGTCGGTCCTCGTTGCGCGGTGGTCAACGTGGAACGCGTATTGGTTAAATTCACTGGCAGCCGTCACCTTCTCGGTGATGATCGGCATCTTGATGACTGTTGTAGGTTCCATCGTTGATTGGCCTTTCAGAGGGCTCAGGCCTCAGTCTTCTCGGCGACGGGGTAGCAACTCTCATCGATGAACGAGGCGAGTGAAGCCTTGTCAATAATGAGGAAGCGGTGATTGAGGAGGTCGAACACGTTGAGCTGCTCGACGCGGCGAACATCAACGCCCTCGATGTTGCGCGCTGACGCCATGGCAGTTCGGTTGTCTGGGTTCACGGCGACGAGGCAGGTTCGGTTGATACCGACCTTCTTCATCATGCCGGCGAAGGTCTTGGTGTTCGGCTCGGCAAATGCCAGTGAGTCGAAGCACTTCACCTCGTTGTCAACAAGCTTCGCCAGGAGGGCGTTGCGGTTGGCAAGTCGGCGCATCTTCTTGGTGAGGTCAGTTCGGAAGTCCTCGCGGGTGCGGGTCTTCGCAAACGCAACGCCACCGCCCTTGCGTCCAGGAACGCGCGAGGCGCCGACGCGGGAGCTTCCCGTGCCCTTCTGCTTGTAGAGCTTGCGGGTTGAGCCCTGCACGGAGCCGCGGCTCTTGGTGCGAGCTGAGCCCTGGCGCTGGTTACCGTGGGTGACGACGTAGGCCTGCTTAAGCAGGGCGTGGCGGATTTCGCCACCTAACAGGGTCTCGTCGATCTTGAGGACGTCGACCTGCTTGCCTTCGGAGTTGAGAATCGGAAGTTCGATCATTGTTACTTACCTTCGCGGGTTGTCCGCATTCGCCTCCTCCTCCCGACGCCTGTTATTCAGTGGCGGCGGGCAGGATTTGACTCAGGTTCCTTGAGTTGCTGGCAGTTTGAGGCTGCCAGCAGTTCGTTTATTTGTCGTGACCGCGTGGTTCCGCGCCTGACTGGCGACGGCCTTCGCAATCCCAAGTTAACGCCATTAGGCGCTAGCCTGGATACGCACCTTTCGCTTATAAAGTCGACCAGGGGTCTTGATGAAAAGAATCCCGTTGCTGGCGCCGGGGACGGCACCCTTCACGAGAAGAATGTTGTTTTCGACATCGATCTTCACGACATCGAGCGAGCGGATGGTGACTTGTTCGTCACCCATGCGACCAGCCATGCGCTTGCCCTTTTTGATCTTTGCACCGTGTCCACGGTCCGTACCGTGCGAGCCGATCGAGCCGGGTGAACGATGCTTACGCTCAACGCCGTGGGTAGCGATCTGGCCCTTGAAGCGGTAACGCTTCATGACGCCGGCGAATCCCTTACCCTTTGAAATTCCGATGATGTCAACGAACTTCAAAGCAGCGAGCGTGTCGATCTTGACTTCTTGACCAACGGTGAAGGCCTCGGCCTCAGCGTCGCTTGCAAGACGAAGTTCACGGTGCTGGCGCTTCGGGGCGCTGCCGGCCTTCGCATCGTGACCGATCATGGCCTGTGTGCTCGTGCGAGCCTTCATGTCGTCGAAGGCGAGCTGGACGGCTGAGTAGCCATCGCTTGCCACGGTCTTCACCTGTGTGACAACGCAGGGTCCCGCCAGAATGACGGTGACGGGGATGTGCCGATTTTCTTACCAAGGATGCCGGTCTTGCCAGGCGCTGTGTGCGTCATGTGCATTGTTCCTGCGCTGCGGTTCCGTCAGGTTGGCGCCCACTGGCGCGTCTGCGGTTCCTGGTGATTTGCCGGAGGTCGGTTTGCTTAATGCAAGCGACGCGGCAGATGAAGAATGGGTTGCGCGTGGAGCGCGAACCCGACGAGTGACTTAGGCCTTGATCTTTACAAAGACGCCGGCGGGCACAACGAGGCGGTTGAGGGCCTCGACAGTGCGGTGATTTGGTTCGATGATGTCGATGATGCGCTTGTGAGTGCGGATCTCGAACTGCTCGCGGCTCTTCTTGTCGACGAACGGCGAACGAAGGACGGTGTAGATCTCTCGGCGCGTTGGCAGCGGCACCGGG
>JAPLMU010000184.1 GCA_026386795.1 Planctomycetota bacterium | reverse complement strand
CTGTGATGCGCGGCGGTTCATGGGCGAACCACGCGCACAACTGCCGCAGTGCATCGCGGATCACGCGAGCCTCGGATTACTCGCGCAAAACTGCCGGCTTTCGAATGGCCCGTGGTATCTAGAACAACAACTGCAACTGCGCCCGCACCACCACGCCGCCGTTCCCTGTCCCGGTACCGGTTGCACGCCAATCAGTGCCCGCAATCGGCTCTCCAAAGAGACCGTTTGAGAACTGAATGGAATCGAAGGCCCACCCGGCATCAAGAGTGAACTTCACATCGTTCTTATTGAAGTAGTAGTTGAAACCCACCGTCGCAAGATTGAGCGTTTGCCTGCTGAGCGCGGAATTCACATCCGAAGCACCCTGCCCAGAGTTAACGCGTAGGAACTCATAGCGCGCGATCAGCTCCAGCGCATCTGCCACGAAGAACCCGCCCTGCACCACAGCACCGTACGACAGACTGCCCTCGATCCCCTGCGCAACAGAAGCGTTCCCTCCATCATAGAGGTAGTTACCCAGAAACGCACTCCAAAGACTCCACCCGTTACCGCGGAGGTTGAAGTCCGCCGTGTAAGTGAGAAGCGTTAGCTGGTCATTCGTAGTAGGCGAAATCTGACCATTGCCAATCGATGGGCGACCGTCGGGCGGATTGCCCGGCGCGTGCTGCCAGTTCACCGCCGCGCCCACCATCGCCGCAAACGGACTTCCGCGCCAGCCCTGCATGTCTTTGAACTGACCCCAATCGCCGTCAAGTTTGTATTCGACACGACCAGTGAATGCCCAATCGATCACTTCGCCATTTGGCTGAATGGCAGCAAGATTTCGATTGGCGCCACCATCGTTGTACGAGGCGTACATGCGAAGCTTCTCTGCCTCCCACCCAAGCAGAATGCCCTGAATCCATTTGGTGTTGTAGTACTGATTCACCAACGAACGCTCTGCAAACTGCTGCGTCCGGCTCGAAGTGTTCTCTTCGTAATTAAAGAAGTTTTTCCACTGCCCAGCGCGCAGGAAAAATCCATCCCCGAGCGCTTTTTGAATGAATACATCCTCAAGGTTGAAAGGATTATTTTGGTTCCCGCCATCGCGGTCAGACGCAAACTGCACGCGGTAGGTCCAGCTTGGATCAAACACATGACCAAAGAAATTGATTCGTACGCGCCGCAACTCAAAGCCGCTTTCGTTCTGCGAACCAGCCTGCCGTTGTTCAGAATTCAACGAACTACGAGTCGCATACGCATAGGAAAATCGCGACTGCACCTGTCCACCGATATTCATCCGATAGTTTCCATCAGCGCTGGCGAGGTAAAACCCATTGTCGTAGCCCGCGATGGCACCGTCTTTTCGGAATGAAGATCGATTGGCCGAGTCACTGAGCGCGTCAGTCACAATGCCCCGAATCTGTTGCGCGCGCTGCGCGGTTAGCCATACCTCGCCGTTCTCCGATTTCAGTTCCTCGATCTTCTTCTCTTGCTCGTCGGTCTTGCGCCGGAGCGCTTCAACCTCTGACTGCAGGCGATCAACGCGGTCCATGGCTGAGCCTGGAGTGGCGACTCGGTCAGGGGCTGCTGGCTCAGGCGCAGCGGGCGACGCGGGCGGATCGGTGTCCCTGCACCACGCAGGCAGCGCGGCAACACCCATAGCGCCTGCAACGGCGATGAACAGGGTTGTGGGCGTTACACCGAGTGGCATGATGGAGGCAAGGTACTTGCGCGAAACAGTCGTCACAACTGCGGTACTCACATCCCCCCCGCTTCAAATTGAGCCGTCATTATGCCACTAAATGAACGCTACCCACCGAACAGCGCCCGATTACGCTGCGCAGTTGATGACACACCTGAAGCCGACAGATCACTCGATACCCGCATCACTCGAGCGCGTGACCGCGTGGCTTGCCGCTGAACAGCCGTCCGCTGGCAGCGCACCCGCCGCTTCTGCCCTGCGACTTCTGACCGCTCTCCTGCGCCTGGAATCCACAGATCGCGCCGACACGCTGAAGTCATCATTTGCGGCAACGATCGAAGCAGGTGCGGTGCCGAGCACTCCGACCTATGACGCGTTCGTGGCGGCACTGCATGAGTTGCTCGGCCGAGCCAACTACCGAGAGATTTCTGGGGCCGAATTGCAAGAGGCCTTCGATTCCGAAGCGCTATCATCAGTCAAGATCCAGGTTGATATGACTGCGTTCGCTGCACTACACATCTTTGCGCGTGGCAAGGAGCGCCGCGCCGAAACCGTGCGCTCACTCTTTGGTCTGCGCAAACGGCGCGTTGAGTTTGATGTTCTTGAGCGCGTCTTTGTGTTCTCGAGTCTTGCGCAGAGTGACGGCGCGCTCAACCTCAAGCTCTTTGGAAACATCCCTGTCCCGGACATGGAAATGCTTCTTCCAAACTGCAAAGTGAAGATGCGCCGGATTGACCAAGCGGTGGTATTTCTTCCAGCCACCATCAGCGTTGTACTGGCAGCCTCAAAGGTACTGCTCTCGCTCACTGCCATTTGGAGCGCTATTCAGTTCTACACCGGACTTTCGAAAGACGAACCCATTGTCTCCGGCGGTTGGGGACTGGTGGCTGCTGGATCGTTCACGCTGCTTGGTATCACCATGGGCGCGTACACCAAGTACCAGAAGCGGCGCCTTGAATACGCGAACGCGCATTCACGCACGCTGTACTTCCAAACGCTTGACAGCGAGTCCGGCGCGTTCCTGCGCGTCCTCGACGAAGCGTTCGAAGAAGAAGCCAAGGAGGCAGTGTTGGCATACGCGTTCTTGGTGGCTCACGGGCCAAGCACTGAACAAGCGCTCGATGAACGAGTTGAGCGATGGCTGCACACCAAGATCGGCGCGCCGGTCGACTTTGAAGTGGACGATGCGCTTGCCAAGTTGGCGCGCTTGGGTGTTGCCACACGTACGGGCGACGTATGGACTGCCATGCCAGCCGAAACCGCCACCGAGCGTCTCCGCGCGCAATGGGTGGGAACGGCCGATCGGTAACTGAGCAGGCACGCGCCGCGCGGGACGCAGATCAATGCTGCAACAGCCACCCTGCCGATAAACCGTCTATGAATACAACCATTTCCGGGCTGCGTTTCAGTTGGAAGTCGCTTGCTGCCTCCGTTGCGATCGTTGCGAGTGCGGCGGCCATTCTTGCCGCGGGGAGCACCACTGCGCCCAACCCCGGCCGCTGCGTTGCCATGGGTCTCGACACCAGCGGGCGCGAATCGCGACTGCCAAAGCAAGTGATTGCCAATGCCACCAACCTCACCATCCGCGGTTCGATTCCATGCATGGACCAGGTGATGGCATGGACCGTCATTGGTCCGTACCGCGCGTTCGAAGACGGAACTGTGGAAATGCTGGCGTCGCCAGTACCGCCCTGCCCAGGCGGCGACTACTACGTGTGGATTGCGTTTCCGAAGTAACCGCCGAGCACCGAGCGTTTATGCAGCGGAAGTCTTCGGGTTAGGACCAAAGCGGTTCGGACCAGGCGTGCTGTCCATCAACATGAATATAAAGAAGATGATACTGCCGATGAACGGGATCATGTGAATGAATATCCAGAGTCCGGTGCGATCCGTGTCATGCAGGCGGCGGAACACAACAGCCAGCCATGGTAGCGCGACGACCACACTGTAAAGACCGCACAAGGGCCCTGGACCGTATTCAAACGCAGTGTGTCCCATCATGCGGTCAATAGCTAGCAGGCCGGCATACACAAAGAAGTTCACAATCATGAACATCCAATACTCCATCCGTCGAGCGCGACCGGAGAAGCCGACATAGTTCTTGAGGACGGCGAGGTACCAGTTCATGCGATGCCCTTTCGATTGATCCGCCGGGTATCTGCCCCGTTGGAGTGAATTCCGGCGCAATGCCGGCGGTCGATGATGCAAAGCGCTGCATCACCGTTGGTTGCGATGCTATGCGGAATGGCGTTCCCAACGCGCGTCCCACGACAGCTCATGCACAATCTGAAGATCCGTCAAGATCCGCGCCAATTTCACTTGCGCGCGCGGCGCTAGGAATTACCATCGGACCCGCTCGCACGTTCCGGAGCTCTGCTCAATTCGAAACCACCGGCCGACTGCGGACGCTCCACGCTCGCATCGGATGGACATGCTCACGCACCAACCACTTGAAGGAGAGACTCATGGACGAGTCACGCAAGGTTCACATCCGCGCTCACGCCAAGAGCAACGCAACGACGCTTGATCACACGCATCTGGTCGCGCCGACCCTGAGTCATCTTGGAGAATGTCCCGCTATTGGCCATGCGCTGGCATCAATCGTTGAGCAATCGCTGCAGAGTGGTAAGCGCTTTCCGCACACGCTCCTTATTGGTGATGCGGATAGTTCAAAACGCGTGATCGCAGCGACGATCGCCGCAGAGATGGCCGTGCCATTTCATTACGTGGACTTAGTGCAGATCCGTAGCGGCGATGCATTGCACGCGGTGCTCCGTCAGGTGACTGCCGGTGCGATAGTCCTGATGAGCGGCATCGACTGCACCTACGAGGGAACCTTTGCTGACCTTGCACGCGCCGTCAACGGGCGCGAGCGGCTCAAGGAACCGAGCCTCGCCTCGTGGATGCGCGAGATGACCCGTGAGGAATGGCAGAAAAACTCCCGGCAAGCCTCTTTGAAATACGCAGATTTCACGGTGATTTTGACTGGTCGAAAGAGCCACTCCGCCCACGCCACCTACCTGCGGTGGGTCGAGCGGCACTACTTCACCAAACAGTACGAAGGAGGCGAAGTGGCACGACTGAGCCGACTCTTTCGGCACACCGACCGAACCGTCGATGACGACGTGATCTGCCTCATTGCCAAGGTGACCACCACCTTTGGCGTCCGCACGCTTGAGGCTGCAAATGCCATCGTCGAGCGTATGCGTAGCAATGGCATCGTGCACCTCGATCAACGCACGTACGGCGAGCACTTTGAGGACACGTTTGCAGCGCTTCTTGACCCGAAGCGTGTCGCTGCATACAAGAAGAAGCTGGCACGCCTGGAACAGGCTGCCCGAAAGACCGCTGCAGCGGAGGCGGTCATGCAAGCGACGGCAGGTACTGGGATGCAAGTGCCAGATGCTGCATCAAACAGCGGAGGCGCGATCGCGGCGTGATCGCTGCGATGGATTGGTCGCCTCTCTATCTCTGCGCGTCAAGAGGCGCCCGACGCATCGCCAGTAAATCGATTGTGCATGGCAATCAATCGACCATACTCCCCGCGGTCCGCCTCGCGAACAGCCATGAGATATTCATTGCGGATGGCACTCACGGATCCGATCGTTGCTTCGGGCCACTCAACGGGTGCCTCTCCGTGCCGGCGCAGCCAGATGTTCGCTAACAGCCGAGCCCACCGCCCGTTACCGTTCTGAAATGGGTGTATGCGGACCGACGCATGGTGCAGCCGCGCAGCCTGCTCACTCAATGGCATTGTTGATTGATGCCAGGCAGAAAGGTCATCGACCAATCCGTGCAGCTCTATCGCAATCATGTGCGGCGCTGAACCAATGTTCAGGTCACGACGACGCGTTACTCCCGCCCAAGTCCACACGCGTCCAAACATCTGACGATGCAACTTCAGCAGCCATTCAAATGTAAACGGCGCAAGGCGCGGCGACGGGCGAGCCGTTAAATACCGCACCATCGCTCGCCGGATATTTTCTGACTCGGCGGCATTGAGCTCGGCAACGGTGCGAATCTTTCTTAAACGCAGACCAGATAGGTCATCGATCGCCGTTTGACCCGGAAGCAGCGGACCGAACATCGTCATGCAGACCAGAGACGCTTTCTCGAACCGCGCAAAAGATCATTCGTGGTTCGTTCGATCAACCGCTGATAGTCCACCGCATCGACTGCCTGGCCCTCGAGCGCGCTGGTGCCTTGCACCATGCGCGCGATCTGCTCAGCCTTTGCACGCGCCTGCGCCCGACGAAACTGATCTGGGTCCACGGCGGCAAAGCCAATGGGCGTGCCGAGCGCTTCCGCGACGGCGGCGACGTGGGCGAATGATGCCTGTGCCGCACGACCACCGAGGATGCGCTTGACGGTTGGTTCCTTGACACCGCTCCGCGCCGAAAGGATCGCGATCGGCATTCCGATCGACTCACGGCGGGACACCAACTGAAGCAAGGTGGTTTCACTGTTCATGATATAAGGATACTATAAGATCTTAAATATTCAAATAACCCCAAGTTCGGCGAAAGCGCAAGCAGAATTTGAATGAACGTCACCGCCCCGTAAACGGCGCGGTCCCCAGTTCCACGCCTGGATTCTTCTGCGTGAAGTAGCGCATCGGCCACTCGTCGGAGAAGAGCACCATCGGGCGACCCTCGTGGTCTTCGGCGAGGCTTGCGTCCGCGAAGACCTCCGGATGGAAGTCCGCAGGCGCCCCGTCCTTCTTCCACCAGCGCGCTAGTTTCCAACGCGTTGGCTCAAGCCGACACTCTGCGCTGTATTCACTCTCCATTCGATACTGCAGCACTTCAAACTGCAGCGGTCCAACCGCAGCAAGCACGGGGCGGCGCACCATGCCACCCGGACCGCTGAGCATGTGGTACTGCCGCACCACGCCTTCTTGCAGCAACTGCTTCAGACCAAGCGCATACTTCTTTGCATTACCAGCGCTCGGATTGTGAATGTATGAGAAGCACTCCGGCACGAACGACGGCATCTCGTTGTAGCAAATGCTTCGATCCATGGTGAGCGTGTCACCGATACCAAGCGAGTCATGGCCGACGATTCCGACTACATCGCCAGCCAGCCCTTCGTCCACCGTTTCACGGTCGCGGCCAAAGAGACGCTGCGCATTGTTGAGCTTGATCTTGCGCCCGCTCTGCACATGAAGGACGGTCATTTCACGCTCAAATCCACCGCTCACCACGCGCACAAATGCAATGCGATCGCGGTGGCGCGGATCCATATTCGCCTGAATCTTGAACACAAATCCACTGAAGGCAGGATCCTCAGGCATCACCATCCGGTCGCCGGAGCGTCGCGGACCGGGGCCCTGCGAATGCGCTAAGAACCCGTCGAGCAACAGCTGCACGCCGAAGTTATTCATAGCGCTTCCGAAGTACACGGGCGTGATTTCGCCGCGCTGCACGCGCTCTTGGTCAAACGAATCACCAAGGCTGCCAAGCAGCTCAATTTCTTCGCGCGCTTTGGCATACACATCCGCATCAATCTTCTGAACGATGAACGGATCGTCAATCCCCATCACCTTCACAGGCGCAGGCCTGCGCATTCTTCGCGGCGCGCTCGAACAGGTGGACCTGCTTCTCAAGACGGTCATACACGCCACGAAACTCTGGCCCATTACCAAGCGGCCAATTCACCGGAAACGGCGCAATACCGAGCGCCTTCTCCAAGTCATCAAGCAACTGCAGCGGCTCGCGCGTGGGGCGGTCACACTTATTCATGAACGTGAAGATCGGCACACCGCGACGACGGCACACTTCAAACAGCTTGCGAGTCTGCGCCTCGATACCTTTACCGGCATCAATCACCATGATCGCGGCATCGACGGCCGTGAGCACGCGATAGGTGTCCTCACTGAAGTCATTGTGGCCCGGCGTATCAAGAAGGTTGATGCGAAAGTTGTCGTAGTCAAACTGCAGCACCGTGCTGGAGATGGAAATGCCGCGCTGGCGTTCCAGTTCCATCCAGTCACTGGTAGTGGCGCGCTGGTTCTTGCGCGCGGTGATCGAGCCGGCTAACTCAATCAAGCGCTCCGCCATAGAGCAGCAATTTCTCCGTAAGCGTGGTCTTGCCGGCATCCGGGTGAGAGATGATGGCGAACGTACGACGAGGAAGCGTGGCGGAAGACATGGAGGGAGCCAATGGTACGGCTCCTTGGGGCAACACGGGCTGCCGCTGTTGCAAATGCCAACCCGAGCAATACCGCACTCCGATTGACCACCGGTGAACCGGTCACCCGTCGAGTGGCCTGCGGCGCAACTGCTCCAAGTCCGCCAGATCCTGCGGTCGGCCAGCGGCAACTTTGCTTCGTATCAGTGACTCACGATCAATGAACGCAATGTCCAGCGTTTCGGCACGCAGCATGCATCGGCGTTCCCACGCTTGCTCGAAGTCGAGATCGGCAACCGAAGTGAAGAGTTCAATTCGAATGGGCTCGTATCCAAATCGGATCAGCATGTCTGGCTTTGCGTCGCCAAGCGAAGCGACGCGCTGCTGATCGAAGCCAAATTCTTTGAGCGCGGCCTTTACTCGCTCCCAGTTCTGAGCGTCAAGGCCACACCAAAGATCAAGATCACCCGTGGTCCTGGGGCGCGCATGGAGGCTCACCGCAAAGCCCCCGAACACCAACGTCCGCGCACCATGGCGCTCGCAGCACTTCAAGAACGCGAGGAATTCGTTCGGCCACATGATCGCGTCCATAGGTTGCCTCTCGTAGGAATAAGGCGGCCGCTATGCGCTCAACATCCGACTTTAGCGCCCACTCATGCACCGCGTCGCGGGCCGAAGTGACCGATAGAACCTCGAAGTATGTGCGGTCAAATGCTGGCCGATCCATGCAGGCATCATACGGCGATTCGTCAACGAGGCTGCGTTCTGTACGCTCGCTTTGCCATTACGGGCACTTCGGACAGTCGCTCGGGAACTTCAGCGTGGCGTTGTACGGGGCACATACAGCCGAACTGCAGGACAGCGTTGGCCAACAGCTGCAATCTTGGAGCGAGTCACAGATCCACGAGTCGTGCGAAAGCTGCAAGGCACTGACCGATAGGTACATGCATGTGGATGCGGGCTTGCACGTTCCCGAAGAAGTCACCTTGAAGAATGCCTTCTGCCCCGCCGCACAGACCGGAAGAATGCAGGTTGGCAAGGCGGCTTCAATGCACATCTTCCCAACGTTGTACGTTTCACTCCGGGTGGTCATACCGTCGCACCAGAACGCCTCGACTTCGTAATACAGGCACCCTTTGGTTTCATTGTTTGGATCCGGCATGGCCAAGGCAATCCGTGCAAGCTTCAACGATTCTGGAGTGGAGTATCCGGCCGTGAGAAACCGCGCTAGCACCATTTCCAATTGTTCATCATCAGCAGCTTTTTGCGCGGCAGCTGTATCCGCCGCCGTGATTACTGCGGCGGGCGCGCTCACTGGACGCTCTGCCTGCGCCACGGCAAATGGCATGAGTAAGCCATTGAACAACACCAATGCCACCACCGTCCCACCAAAGCGGAACGCACAGACGGTTCGTTGAATCGTCCGAATTGCAGTCGATGTCATGTTGTATCCCCCAGTACGAGCACTTTGGTGCTCGGTGTTTTGCCGTCACAGCGGTTACAGATCGTAACCGTCGATCCGGCACTTCAGAAGGTACCACATCCATGAGCGCAGGGAGCGCGCGCCAATGGAACAGGACCGGAAGCATCCGCGATTCCTGCACAGAATCGGTCATCGCCGCCCACCACCACCGCGCCCGACGCCCATGCGCATACCGCCACCACCGCGACCATAGCCGCCGTAACCGCCAAATCCACCACCGTAGTAGCCCCCGTAGTAACCGTTGCCTGGCCACATGCCCATCCAGGTGTAGTGCGGATTCTGACCGCCGACCATGCCGTAGCCGAACATGCTGTAGTTGCGCGTCTGTCCGCCGCCGGTATAGCCACTGACTGGACCGCCGCCGTGCTCGTACTTGGCGTAACCATCGCGATCCTCATAGCGCTGGTATCCCGATGGATTTGAGTAGCCACCGTTTCCGGCGTCTTCATCCGATCGGACAATGCCACGAGCGCCGGTGTATCCACTGAGTTCACCGTAACCGCGCTGGCCGTTCGACCATGTGGAATTTTCGTTGGTGGATCCATTGCGTTGATCCCAACCGCCGCCGTTCCACGCGCCGCCGCGCGAGTACTGCGACGAGTTTTGACCAGCGTTTCCAGGCTGTAATCCTTCGTTTCGATCCGCGTAATTTGTTTCACCGCGCGCGAACGCGCCGCGCGGGCTGCCATCGAAATTGTGGTTTGGGTCAGGACGGAAGTCATCCAT
>JAPLMU010000187.1 GCA_026386795.1 Planctomycetota bacterium | reverse complement strand
AGGCAACAGACGCCAATGCGTCTTGGAACTGATCCATACCAATTTCTAAGCCATCCAGTGTTTCCACCACGAAATGATCTCATGTAACCGGTGAATCCGCAGATCCGGCGGCCCCATGCGGCTCAGCCCGTGGCTGGTTTCGCGCGGGTAGCGGACGAAGCGCACCGGAACACCCAACGTGCATAGCGCCGTGTGAATCTGTTCGCTCTGCTCAATGTTGCAACGAAGATCGCCTTCGGAATGAATCAACAGCATCGGCGTCCGCACATTCTTGAAGTGCGCGATGGGGCTTGCGCGCCACAATGCTTCCGGGCGATCAAATGCGGCGCCCTTCCAGTAGCGATTCGGAACTTCCGGATGATCGCTGTTGCCAGCCTGACTCACCAGATTGCTCACGCAACGATCACTGATGGCGGCGCGGAATCCATGATCATGAGCCACGGCCCAGTTTGCCATGTAGCCGCCGTACGAACCACCCATGATTCCGATGCGGGCGCGGTCAATGCCCCGATCGGCGCGCATCGCTGCGGCAACGGCCTGCACGTCAGTCCAGTCCTTTGTGCCCCACGCGCCACGGATCGCGGCAGTGTGCTTCATGCCGTAGCCCTTTGAGCCGCGTGGATTGGAGAACCACACTTCGTAGCCTTGCGCGCAAAGCAACTGAAATTCGTGGAAGAAAGTGAGCCCGTACTGCGCATGCGGACCGCCGTGCACTTCAAGCAACGCGGGCAAACGACCCTTGGCGCCACGCGGACGCATCGTCCAGCACTGCACCTTGTGGCCATCCTTTGCGGTGATCCATCGTTCCTGCGGCTCGACCAACTCAACCGATGCAGCCAGCGCATCATTGAAGGTGGTGACGCGCTTCATGGCAAAGATGCTTCGCTCCACTTCAAGGACATGCACTTCACCAGGTTCAATGGGCGCAGAACGAACGCAGGAGAGTCGCCATCCGTCCGTACTGAAGGTTCCCAGTGAGAACTCCGCGCCGGGCTCCGTGTGGAACGCAACGGGCCCACCATGCGCTGAGATGCTTGCGATTCGCCCGCTTCCGTGCCAACCCGCGCGGAAGAAGATGGCGGTGGAATCAGGGAACCATCGAATCTGCGGCTCAAATGCTGGCTCGCCCGCATCACTCAGTGTGGATGCCATCAGACAGAGGTCGGTCTTGGCGGTGAGGCATGTGGTGGTTCGCGCCGCGCAATCATGCACAAAGAGTTCTACATTCGCGGTGCCGTACATGCTGTCAGTGCCGGTGCGGCCAGCCCACGCAATGCGAACGCCGTCCGGACTCCATCGCGGTTGCGACTTGGGGCCCTTGGGGATGCCGGTGATGCGCGATGTTCGATGCTTGCCACCAGCGCCCAAATTCACCAGAAACAGTTCAGATTCTGAAGGATTCCAGGAAGCGCGCGGATCAATGTTGCCGGCAACCACCAGCGCACTGCCATCCGGCGCCCAGTCCCATGAATAGAGACCAAGCGTGTCGGCGAATACTTCTTCAATACTGCCGCGGTCAAGATCCAATACATGCAGCGCAAAGCGCTCGGAGCAAAAGTATCCGTCCCCATCGAGGCGATAGCACGCGTCTTCAACAATGCGCGGCGGAGTGGAGAGGCCGTGCTCGTCACGTTCCTTCTTGGCTTCAGCGGTCCACTCGTAGGCAGTGGGTCGGAATCCAAAGGCGAGCCGTCGTCCACAGGGGCTCCACGCCAGATCGCGAACGGTGCCATGCGGCATCGCCACCAGTTCACGCGCGGTGCCGCCCTTACTTGCAACAATCATGATGCGCGGCGCAATCGCAGCGTCGTTGCGAATGAACGCAACCTTTGTTCCATCCCGACTCCAACGCGCGAGCGCATCTTTCGGACCCTTGGTGATGGCGCGCGGCGCATGCTTTGCCTCCGCGTCGGCAACCCAGACCGAAGTCTCATAGGAATTGCGCGCGCTGACCACCTTGCGCTGAAACAGCACGCTGCGACCGTCAGGAGACATCTGCGTGTCGCCAACACCGACAAGGCACAGCAAATCCTCTGGAGTGATGGGTCGGCGTCGTTCGCGAGCCGGAGCCGCGCGCTTTTTGGTGGTCTTTCGTGCTGCCATAGTTCGGCGATGGTAGTCCGGACAAGGCGTGCATTTCCTACAATGGCCGCCCCATGTCTGACTCCCCCGCTGCCAATTCCCCCGCGCCCGAAGTTCCTGCCAAGACCATGGAGCAGATTGTTGCTCTATGCCGGCGCCGCGGCTTCGTGTTCCAGTCAAGTGAAATCTACGGCGGCATCAATGGCTTCTGGGATTACGGCCCGCTCGGCACGGAATTGAAGCGCAACCTCAAGAACGCATGGTGGCAAGACGTTGTGCAGCGCGAACTGATCGGACCGCACGGCGAGGCCATCGATATTGTGGGCCTTGACTGCACCATCATCATGAACCCCAAGGTGTGGGAAGCATCCGGTCACGTGGGCGGATTTAGTGATCCGATGGTTGATTGCCGCGAGACCAAGCAGCGCTATCGCGCAGATCACTTGGTGGTTCTTGGTGCCGTTGAAGCCGGAGCGCGGCTCTGGGCATTCGTTGAAGGTGATGACGCTGGTCGCGCCAAGGCGATCAAGGGAATCTGCAAGTACGAGAAGCGCGAAGCACTTGATGCAGCCCGACACATCGTGCGCCCGTACCCAACTGTGCCCGCTGACGAACGCGCACGCATCGTTGGCCCCGATGCCACCGAAGTTGGAACGCTCACTGAGCCGCGGCAGTTCAACTTAATGTTCAAGACGCTTGTTGGTGCGGTGGAGGATCCAGGAAACTATTCCTATCTCCGCCCAGAAACTGCGCAAGGCATCTTTGTCAACTTCCAGAATGTCATGGACTCCACGCGAGTGAAGATTCCGTTCGGTATTGCGCAGATTGGCAAGGCGTTCCGCAACGAAGTGACGCCGCGCAATTTCACGTTCCGCAGCCGGGAATTTGAACAAATGGAGATTGAGTTCTTCATTCATCCAAGCGAGGCCGCCACCTGGTACGCATGGTGGCGCGACTGGCGCTTCAGCTGGTGGCAGTCGATTGGTCTCACCAGTGCCAACCTGCAACTGCGCGAGCATGACCGCGATGAACTTGCCCACTATGCCAAGGAAGGCGCCGGTACCAGCGACATCGAATATCGATTCCCGTTCACAGCTCCCGGCTACGGCGAGTTGGAAGGCGTTGCGCATCGATCCGATTTCGACTTGCGTGCGCACGCCACTGCCAGCGGCAAGAACGACAAAGCGAAGCACTTTGACCAAGCGCGTAACGAGCGCTACTTCCCGCACGTCATCGAGCCATCGGCCGGTGCTGACCGCGGAACGCTCGCCCTGCTGTGCGAGGCGTACACGCCGGATCCAAGCCGCCCCAGTGGCGTGTTCATGAAGTTCAATCCGCGCATGGCACCGGTGAAGGCGGGCATCTTCCCGCTGGTCAACAAGGACGGCATGCCGGAGATCGGCGAGAAACTATTCCGCACGCTGCGCAAGAAGCACGTGGTGGAGTTTGATGAGAAGCAATCGATCGGCAAGCGTTACGCGCGCATGGACGAAGCAGGGACTCCGTTCTGCATCACCATCGACAGCGAATCATTGACGGCCCAGACCGTCACGGTGCGCCATCGCGACACGCAGCAGCAGGAGAAACTTGCCATCGACGCTGTTCCTGCATGGCTTGACGCGCACATCGGGACGGATTCCTGATTGTTGCGT
>JAPLMU010000136.1 GCA_026386795.1 Planctomycetota bacterium | reverse complement strand
CGCATGCTGTTCTTGAAGGCATCGCCATTGCGGCCTACGCATGCCAGATGCAGACCGCGTACTTCTTCATTCGCGGTGAGTACCACCACCAAGCCAAGGTCTTCCAGAAGGCGCTCGAGGAGGCTTACGCCAACGGCATCTTTGGCAAGCAGGGTCTGATGCGCGGCGCATCAAAGTTTGCAGTGGACGTGGTGCTGCATCGCTCCGCGGGCGCATACATCTGCGGTGAAGAAACCGCGCTTCTTGAAGCCATTGAAGGTAAGCGCGGCTGGCCGCGTGTGAAGCCGCCGTTCCCAGCCATCAAGGGTTTGTTTGGACGCCCAACCATCATCAACAATGTTGAGACGCTTGCCGCAGTGGTGCCCATCATGGAGCACGGCGTGGAGTGGTGGAAGAAGATGGGTGTGGAAAGCACGCTGCCGGGCGGTATGCCCAGTTACGGCACCAAGCTCATGGGCGTGAGTGGTCACGTCAACAAGCCGAACACCTATGAACTTGAACTGGGTATCCCGCTGCGGATGCTGGTTGAGAAGCATTGCGGCGGTATGCGCAATGGCAAGAAGTTCAAGGGCGCCATCGCTGGTGGCGTTTCCATGGGCGTTCTTGGCACCGATCAATACGACGCACCGATGGACTTTGACATCGGCCGCAAGTACGACGTCCTTGGCTTGGGCACCGCATGCCCAACCATCTTTGACGAAGACACCGATATGGTGGCTGTCGCTCGCAACATCTGCCGCTTCTTCAAGTCGGAGAGCTGCGGTCAGTGCACGCCGTGTCGCGAAGGCAGCGGTTGGCTCCTGAAGCTCATCACGCGCATTGAGCGCGGCGCCGGCACCACGCAGGACTTGGACATGCTTCTGGAGATTGCTGGCAGCATGGGTCTGACTCCCGGCACCACCATCTGCGGTCTGGCAGACGGCAACAACTGGGCAGTCCGCACCATCGTCAACAAGTTCCGTCCCGAGTTCGAACGCCGGGTGACCCCGCGGTTCGTGCCGGTGTACGTGTCAGCGGCGGGGCGCTAATCGAAGTGGATCCCGACGGTAAACGAACATCGTCAGGCGGGCAGGGCGCACCACATTCCGTGGAATTCACCGGTCACGCGTTGGCAACGCTTTCAGTTGCCGATCGCGCCTGGCTTGCCGCAGCCATCGAACGAATCGTTCCGCTGCTTGGTTTCCCTGTGACGCGCGCTGCGATCGAACTGGTACATGACGACCGCATGTGCATGTTGCACGCGCGACACATGGGTCTTGATTCCACCACCGATGTACTGACCTTCGCGCAGAACGCGCCCGGTGAGCCAGTGGATGTTGATATTGCTATCTGCGTAGACGAAGCGGCGCGGCGCGGGCAGGGTGCTGCGCAGAACGATGGATCTGCTGCTTTGGCCAGTGCGCCGCACGGAACCCGCGGCGAGATTCTTCTCTATGCGCTGCACGGATTGCTGCACGCTGCTGGTCACGATGACCGCGATGATGATTCCTACGCGCGTATGCACGCTGAAGAAGATCGCATCTTGGAAGCTGCTGGCTTTGGCCGACTCTTTGAAGGCGGCGCCAAGTGACGCTTTCGTTAACCGTTGCAGCCGTTGCGCTGTTGGTGATCGTCAGCTTGCTGGCGGCCTTGAGCCGTTCGTTGCTTGAAGTCAGCGAATCAGCGCTGGAGCGCGAACTGGAAGAGCGCGGTCGCCTCGCGCATGGCCGGTGGTGTTTCGGCAAACTGGAGCAAGTGGAGTGGGCAGTTTCGTTTGCGCGCACTGCTGGCCGCATTGGCTTTGCAGTGCTGGTGATTGCCATTGTTGCTGGGTTTGATGAGCCGCTCACGGTTGGCCGATTGGCACTGGCTTGGCTGGTTGCGTTGATCACCCTGTGGCTACTGACCACCGCAGTGGCGGGTGCGTTTGCGCGTCATGACCCAGCCGGGGTGATCGTTTCATCGCTGCCGTTCCTGCGCATGATCTATGTGCCGCTTGCGCCGGTGCGCGCGATTGCGGATGTGGTGGACGGCGCAGTGGGGCGGATCACTGGTTCCGGTACCGACGAAGCGCGCGGCGAAGAAGAGCTTGTCAGTGCCATTGAGGACACGCAGCGGCAAGGCCATATCGATGAGCAAGCTGCCGCCATTCTTGAGAACGCCGTGGAGTTTGGTGACACTACGGTTGGTTCCATCATGACGCCACGGCCCGCCATTGAGGGCATTGCCTACACCGATGACCTGGCCGCCATCCGTGAGTTTGCGCGCCACTCCGGTCATTCGCGCATTCCCGTGTACCGCGGCAGCCTTGATCACGTGGAAGGCATCCTTTATGTGAAGGACCTGGTCTCGCTGCTTGGTGTCCCCGCCACTGAATTCCGCCTGCGGCCATTCCTTCGAGCGCCGCAGCGCGTTCCGGAGTCAAAGCCACTGCGCGAACAGTTGCGTGATTTCCAACAGTCCAAGGTGCACTTTGCGGTAGTGGTTGATGAATTTGGCGGCACCGCCGGCATCGTCACCATTGAAGACATCATTGAGGAGCTGGTTGGCGAAATCCGCGATGAGCATGAGCCCATCACCGATATCCAGCCCGTGGTGCGAACCCTGGAAGATGGCTCGTTTGAAGCAAGCGGCCGTGTTGCCATTGCCGACATCAACAGCGCGCTCGGCACAGAGATTCCCGAAGACGACGGCTACGAGACCGTGGCCGGATTTGTACTTGAGCACTTTGGATCAATCCCCAAGGCAGGCGACGCATTTGAAGCGCACGGCACCCGCTTTGAGGTGGCAGAGGCATCACCCACCGCCGTGTTGCGGGTACGAGCGCGCCGCATCGGTGAAGCCGCTTCGTCATAAATCACGTTGATATGCGTTCCGGTTGAGTTGGTCAGTCGAACTCATCGCCGCGGAACGTGCTGGCAAGGTACGCATTGCGCACCGCAGGATCGTTGATGATCATCTTCGGATCGCCGTCCTTCAGATTGCGCCCCTCATGGATGATGTAGGCGCGGTCGCAAATGCGCAGGGTCTGCTGCACGTTGTGATCGGTGACCAACACTGAAATTCCCTCGGAGGTGAGCTTGCGCACTTCCTCTTGCAAGTCTTCAACGGTGTGCGGATCAACCGCCGCGAACGGCTCATCAAGCATCAGAATCTTTGGACGATTGATCAGCGCTCGCGCAATTTCCAAACGACGTCGCTCGCCGCCAGAGCAGGTGCGCGCTTCTTCCTTGGCTTTGTGTTCCAAGTGAAACTGCGCCAAGAGTTGCGCGGCCCGCGCCTTGCGTTCCACCTTGGTCATCGCCTGCAGTTCCAACACCGCCAGCAAATTGTCCTGGCACGAAAGGCGCTGGAACACGGACGGCTCCTGCGCCAAATACCCCATGCCGGAAAGGGCATGTCGGTACATCGGCAGCATGGTGACGTCTTTGCCGTTGAAGGTCACTTGCCCAGCTTCCGGCGTGATCATGCCGATGGTCATGCGGAAGCTGGTGGTCTTGCCCGCGCCGTTGCGTCCCAGCAGGCCAACAATTTCACCTTCGGCCACGGTGAATGCCACATCATCGACGACTCGTCGACCGTTGTAACTCTTCACAAGCCCATGGACTTCTAGGAGCGGCATCCCGAAAGTGTATTACACTCTCGACATGCGCCTGACGCCCACAGTCCACTCCGGGTCAATTGCCCCGCGTGCCGCGCTGTTTCTCTCTGGGCTCGCGCTCACCGCACTCGCGTTGACCGCTGGCTGTGTTCGGCGGGAGATTGAGGTGACATCCACTCCGCCGGGCGCGCTTCTCACGCTGAATGGCCGTGAAATCGGTCGAACTCCCACCCGTATTGAGTTCACTTTCGACGGCATGTACGACGTGCGTCTGAAACTCGCCGGCTATGAGTCGGTGGCAGGGTCCGGTGACTCCAACATGCCGGTTTGGGACTTCATGGGCGCTGATTTGGTTGCAGAAGTGGTGCCAACCGACATCCATCGCTTGGAACACTGGCACTTTGACCTTGTTCCCGACGACGACGCCAACGCCTCGCTGAAGGACCGCGCGGAAGCTGCGCAGCGTTACGTTGAAGCGCTGCCACTGGTTGCGCCCGATGCGCCCGCGCCCGCTCCAACCGCAACGCCGGAAGCGAAGAAAAAGAAGAAGGCAGCAGCGCAGGGTAATCCCTGAACCGCAACCGGTCGCTCGTTCAACCGCAACGAGTCACTCCTTGAACATTGCCGCGCGCTTACTGATTACTTCAACGCGCCCGCAGCGATCGCGCTCAGCAACATGGCATTGAGTCGTTGGTTCCCCGCGGGCCACTCGTAGCGTTCAAGTTGGTCCACGCGTTCCCAAATGCACTCTGCGGAAGCAATCGCGCGGGCGACCAAGCGACCATCACTCATGAACGCCACCAGCGTGAGCGCAATGAATCGCTCGCTCTTCATATGCGGGTCGTGTTGTTCCACGCGACCGAGCACGAGTGCGTCCGCCACATCCACTGCGATACCCGTTTCTTCTAAGAGTTCCCGCACTGCAGCGTGTGCTGCCGACTCGCCGTCATCGCACTTGCCGCCGGGAAATTCCCAAAGATCACCGCGCACCGCAGCAGCATGTCTGCGTGCAATCAACACTTCAACGTTCGATCCGTTGCGGCGGAGAAGTGCGGCTACGGCAATTTCAATCGGTCGATCGCTATTCATCGCTATTCATCGCTATTCATCGCTGGAGCGCTCGCGTTTCACTGCGCTTCCAAAGGGCTGCGAGCGCTGCTTCCGGCGCCCTGAAATCGAGCTTCCGTCGACCGGCGCCTGACCCCCAATTTCGGCTCAGCGGCCCCCGGGAGTTATCTCCCACAGGCAGGTCGTCAGAGTCCGAGGGCGGTTCCGGGGTCATGGGAGGGGGTGCTTGGCGGCGCAGGTTTTCGGGCGTTGAAACTTCGTGAAAATCGCAGGGTTTCTAGGGCTACAGAGCATTGATCCGCCCGGCTTCGGGACGATACTACGCATCTGGCCTTCGGGGTGCCAGTACCCAATCTTCTTCGCGTTCTCGCTTCGGCGAGGCCGTCGAACTGCCACCGTCGGACGTGTCGGAGCGTCCGACGGTGGTGCTTTTGGAACTCGCACGCGCGTGCACGCATGCGCTCAAACGCACGAACGCAATACCACCCGCATAATGCACGGATGAATGGCCATCGCTTCGCCCGTCACATGATCCGCCCGCTTGGCATTGCCGCCGCTGCCACCGCATCGCTTCGTGCAAGTGCAGCAGAGCAGGGGCAGGGCCCCATTGATGTACTGACGCTGTACGCGTTGCAGCCAGCGGTTGCCAGCGCGCCGCCATCATCGTCTGACTCCGCGCTCATTGCGCCCGCTGCTTCCGACGCAGCCAAGCCTGCGGCCTTGCCGTCCGCTCCGCCGGTAGAAGCGTCCGCTCCACCGATAGAATCATCCGCCCCGACCACGCTGCAAGCTGCCACAAGCACAACGCCGCGCTTCGGTGCCAAGGATTCTTGGCGCGTCAATCTTGAAGGCGAATGGATGACGGACTTTCAAGATGCCAACGACGTTCAGGCTCGTATCGGTGTCGCATGGTTCTTTGTTGAGAATGCAGAGCTCGCCTTGTACGGAAGCGGCGGATATGTCTCGCAGCCCGGCCAAGATGCCGGCACGTACGGCATGGACTTAGAAGTGCGTTGGCACTTTCTCGCTCGCGAAACATGGTCGCTCTTTGGCAGTATTGGCTGCGGCGTGATGGGTTCCACGTCATCCGTGCCCTCGGATGGCTCGGAATTCAACTTCACCCCAAGTATTGGCGCCGGAGCCACTATTGAGGTTGCAGAGAACACCCGGCTGTACATGTCGGCGCGCTGGGATCACATCTCAAACGCGCAGACCTACGCGGACAACCCAGGTCGCGACAACCTGGGCGTCTGGCTCGGGCTGAGCTTCGGCATGTGATTCAGCTGCGGTAACCCTGCGGATGTGATTGCATCCACTTCCACGCGCTCTCCACCATCGGAGCAAGCGTTCGATGACGCGGTGACCACTTGAGTTCGCGCATGATGCGTGCCGGATCAGAAAGCAATTCTGGCGGATCGCCATCGCGTCGCTCTGCCACTGTCACCGGAATCGGTCGACCCACTACGCGCTCGCATTCGGCAAACACTTCACGCACGCTGAAGCCGTGACCAATGCCGACGTTGTATGCCTCGCAGGCGTGCGGCTTCAATGCATGCAGCGCATCGACATGTGCGCATGCCAAGTCCTCAACATGCACGTAGTCGCGGATACATGTTCCATCGGGTGTCGGATAGTCGGTTCCAAAGAGTTGCAGTGCGGGGCGCAAGCCGAGTGCCGCCTGCAGCGCGGACGGAACCAAGTGCGTCTCTGGGTCGTGATCTTCACCAAGCAGCCCGTCCGACGCAGAGCCTGCCACATTGAAGTAGCGGAGCATGGTTGCACCGAATGCGCGTCCATCTTTGCGTGCGGCGGCCACTTCATCGCGAATCATGGCCTCACACGCAAGTTTGCTCGCGCCGTAGGGATTCACTGGCCGCTGCGGTGTGTCCTCAGAGATCGGCATTTTTTCTGGCGCCCCATAGGTAGCGGCAGTTGACGAGAACACCAGTCGCTCCGTTCCTGCAGCGCGCATGGCCTCGAGCAGGCTGCTGGTGCCGCCAACGCCGCAGCTCCAGTACATGGCTGGCTGGGCAACGGATTCGCCGACGAGGGTGTACGCCGCAAAGTGCAGCACTGCATCTGGTCGCTCCTCAGCGAGCAGCGCGGCAAGCGGGGCGCGCTCGCGCAGATCGAGTTGCGCAAAGCGCAGGCGACCCTGTGCGACGGTTGCAAGCGCATCGATCGCGCCTTGGTGGCCGCGTACGAGCGAGTCAACGGCCACCACGCGCGTTGCTCCGCGGGCGAGTAATTCACGCACGGTGTGCGATCCGATATAGCCTGCGGCGCCGGTAACGAGGTACTTCATGAGGTCCGGATGTTATCGGGTCGTCTTAGAGATGTATCTGCGCGGCGGGTGGGTATGCTTCTCGTTCGATGGGTCGCCACGGACGGCGGCTCGCTCCTAGTCGCGCTTGTTGCGGCTTCCGCCTGTGGTTCTTCTCGCATGGATTTCGCCACCCCGACTCGACCTTCCCCCCGTGAACCCGCCCCGGCTTGCCCCGCAGCCGAGGTTGTGTATCCCTCATCAGCAGCGTTACGCCTTGCCGGAACCGTCGCCCTGGGGGTGATTGCCGCTGACGATGCGCGTTTCGTGGCGCTCCGGCAGGCCTGTGCGCTTCTGGAAACACTCGAGGCCGAGAGCGAATCGCTCGATCAGCGCCTTGAAACCGCCAAGCGCCTTGACCCGATGCGCCATGTGGTTGGAAAGACATCTTTAGAGTCTGCCATTGAACAAACGCGGACCTTGATCCGCGAACTCGACGAGCACCTCTGTGCTGCCGCGGAGTCCGCCCGTGCGGCCAGCCGCACCGTCGCTCGTACCCATCCGAAAGACAATCAGTGACATCTGCTGCAGGAGACAACGGCCATGCCGCCGGACACGTATTCGCCCAAGGTTCAGTCATTGACCTTGCCGCAGTCCCTGAGTCCGAGCGCAAGCGCGCGTTCGACGAAGCCTTTGAGTACCGCGGCGACATCACGCTGATGCTCACTGATGGATCGCGTGTCGATTGCTACCTCTTTGATCGTCGACCGGGCGCAACGCTTGCCGATTCCCTCGTGCGTGTGATGGAGTCAGGTGGCGGCGAGAAGCGCTCGATTAGTTACAGTCAGATCGCACGACTTGAGTTCACCGGCAAAGACACCGCCGCTGGCAAGACGTGGGAGAACTGGGTGCGTCGTTATGTGGAGAAGCGACTCGCTGGCGAGCAGGCAAACATTGAGTCCGAAGTGCTCGACTGACTTACGCCTGAAACTCGCGACCGCTTTCGGTGTCGAGAATCTTCCAACCAAACTCCCGGGCGATCCGCATGATCATGATCCAGGCGATGTCATCATCTGAGATGGTGAGCACCATTTGTCGGATGGGATCTTGGTTGGGCGGCAATTGAAATTCCAAGCCGGGGCCGTACAACATGTCGCCGCCAGCAATCTCTGGTCCCGTGTTGCAGTGCGCAAGTCCGGCGGTCACATCGGAGCGCGAGCCGAGCGGCGGCATCTCGCCGTCGCGGGCTGGTTCTCTGCTGAGGATGACGAATTGGCGTCGTGACATGGGAGGGGCTTGGCGAGGAGCAGACGGGGAGGGCAGACGATAGCGCAATCGCGGCTCCCTGTCAGCGCCCGAGCGCCTTGCAGACTGCATCGACGAGCCGGCTGAGCGGGACGGGCTTTACCAGGTACGCGGCTGCACCGAGTGATTCTGCCAGCGCAGCGTGGCGGCGGCCTTGATTGGCCGTCACCATGACCACCGGAACAGGGGGCAGCAGGGCGCGACAGCGTTCGAGCACGGTAAATCCGGACTGGCCAGGCAGCATCAAGTCAAGCACCGCCGCATCTGGGCGGGCTGACAGGAGGTGATGAAGCGCCATGCTTCCGTCAGCCACTTCATCGATGACCGCCTTCTCGGCGCGCAGTGCAATGCACATGGCGGCTCGGATGTCTGGGTCATCGTCCACCACGAGCAGCCGGATGCCTTCGAGGCGTGCCGGTGGAAGCGGTGCTGCATTGCTGGAAGTACTCATGTCGCGCCGCTCGATCGCTCAAGTATCCGTTGGTCTGTATCAGCGCTGATGCGTTCGATCATTGCCTCGTCCATCCACGGCAATGTGCGCAGTTTCGCCTTGATTCGTTCTGGAAGTGGCTTGCCATCGCGCTCCCACTTGGGGCGACTACGCCAGCGGCGGTGGATCCAGAGGTATTGGTCCGGCGCCCGCATGATGGCGAGCTCCATGGCACGTGTATAGCGCGCGGTGATGTAGAAGACCGGATCCTCGTAGTCGCGCCAGTCCTCGGGTTGAATGATGTCAACGGTATGGATTTGGAAGTTGAATCCATCGCCAGCGCGTAGAGCTACACCAACGGCTACCGGCAGTTCGTAGCGGATGGCAAGCAGAGCGATCGATTTGTAGGCGCTGGCCATCTGCCCAAAGTAGGGCACAAAAATTCCGTCAGGTCCTGCACTCTGGTCGGCAATGAAAGCAATTCGGCCACCATTGTAAATGATGTCCTGCAGTTCCTCGGTGGCTCCAAACTTGGTGATGATCTTCATGCCGCGGTTTTCGCGTAATCCGGTTGCCCACTGCCAGATAAACGGATTGTCGAGCGGGCGTGCCAACGCATGCATGCGAAAGCCCATGAGCGTGGGGAAGAACCCCAGAAGTTCCCAATTGCCAGCATGTGGTCCCAGAAAGATGGCCGGACGTTCACCGATCATCAGCTTCGTACCGGGTCGGGCGTTGCTCAGGTCAACATGGCGCTGCCAGGATTCTTCGGTCACCACACGCGGTAACTGAAAGGCGTCAACCATGTAGGTGCGGAACATGTACCGCACGCTGGCTCGGGCAAGGGCAGCGCACTCTTCATCAGATAGCTCGGGAAGCGCGCGCCGGATATTTCCGGTAGCGCGCGCAAGGCGGTCAGGATTGAAGCGGGCCCAGATGTCTGCCACAGCTTCCGCGGTGCGGAGGTTCTGCTCAGGCGGGAATACGCCAAACAGCCACGCGAACGATCGCGCTGCCAAGTACTGCAGCAGATAGATGCCTACCTGGACTGGCCCCGTGCGTTTGCGCCGGGCTTTGGCCATAGCGCGCGGTCAGCGCCCCTCGTTGGTCAGGACTTGCATGCGGTTCCAGTTGAGCACCGGAACGCGTGCGGTCTGCGCTTCGTTGAAGAGCGTCTGGTAGGTCTCGTACGCCTTCTTCTGCTCGAAGTGCGAGGTGTATTGACCCTCATCTGCGTCTGATGAAAGGTCAAGCGGCTTGATTGGCTGCACGCCCATCACGATGAAGTCAAGGTCACCGCGCAGGGTGTCGCCTTCAACAACATCGCCGCCCCAGGACTTGATGCGTCCACGGACATACTCGGCCTCGGCAGCGGTGGCGACGCCATCGTTGTCGATATCAAACTTGCCGTGCACAAGGAACTTGTAGCGGTAGTCCGGACTGAAGATCACATTGGCGATCACATCATCCTTGACGATGGGGCGCGGGCGCGGCGCGTAACGAGTGTTCTCTGGAATCACGCGCGCGGTCGAGGTGTTCTCTTCCACCTTGAGCACCTGCACGCGTGCCTTGCCGGGGATCAGGTCACCAGTGGTGGGGTTGTATTGAATGGCGCTTGGACTGTCGTACACGTCAAAGGTCATGCCAGGTTGAACGCGCTGCTTGGAGCCGATGGAGATGAAGATCTCGCCGTTCTGGCCAGTGACGTCAATGACGCGACCGTCAGCAAGGGACGCCGCATTCTCGGGCTTGATGCGGTACTGGTCGACGGTCTTCTGCAGAACCTCAACCTTGCCGGAGAGTTCGGCTCGTGAACTTGAAACGTTGTCAATCTGACCCTGCAGGTCAGCCATCTCATTGCGATGGCGCTGATCCATGTCGTCCTGGTACTTCTTGACGCTGGCAACCGTTTCCTTCACGTCGTCGCCGAACTTCTGGCTTGATGTGCGGTACGTGGCGATGTCGCCTTCAACGCGCTTGCTGGCGGCTTGCGCTCCTTCAGTGGCCTTCTTGGCTTCGTCGCGTGATGCAGTGGCATCGGACTGGGAAGCAGCCATCTGCTTCTTGAGGTTGGCGTTGTCTTGGCTGAGCTGCTCGGAGCGGCTGCGCAGCGTCTCAAGCTCAATCTTCAGGCTAGTCACGCCTTCGGCGCCGAGGGATTTCTTGATGTCTTCCACTGGGCTGTCGGCGGACTGGCTTGGATCGCCAGTGACGAAAGTAGTGAGCGAACTGTAGGCAGTCTTGATCGTGCGTTCCTTCGCTTGGGCGGCCCCGGCGGTATCGCTTGACTCCTTCGCCTTCACCTTCGCATCGTGCATTTCGATGTTGAAGTAGATGGTCGAGGCCAAGAGGCCAACGGTCAGGATGACGAAGATGACGAGGCCGACAACGAGGCCGGTCGTGCGCTGATTCATGTCTTACGAACCTCCAACAGGCCATGGCAGGTGAACATCACTATGGGCGCGGCGTCGGCCGAAACCCTTGAGAACGCGCAGTGTCCGGAAACCGGGGCTCCGCGTCAAGTGATGAGTACGGGGCGAACGGCGCGGGAGTTGCGCTTGCCGAGTTGCAGTGCGGACTTTGCTTCCGGAAACTTAGGCCCGTGTGGTCTGCAGGGCTTCGTCAAGAGTGGTCAACCCGGCCCGGACTTTTTCCAGGGCGTCCACCCGCAGGAGTGCAAGATCGCCGGATCGCAGGGCGGATTCGACAATTTTGCCGCTGCTCGCCCGGGTCATCACCAGTTCGCGGGTGGCTTCGGTGGTGGTCAGGAGTTCATAAATACCCACCCGGCCGCGGTAGCCGGTTCCCCGGCATTCCCGGCAGCCGACGGCGCGCGGAATGCCCTCCGGCGGCACCGTTCCAAAGTCTGGCGGCAGATCCGCGTGTTTGGGAGTGACGCGCTCCACGCAGTGAACGCACACGCGACGCACCAAACGCTGCGCCAGAATGCCTTCCACGGTGCTTGCCACCAAGAACGGTTCCACGCCCATATCAAGCAGTCGCGTGGCGGCGCCGGCACTGTCGTTGGTGTGCAGCGTGCTGAACACCAAGTGTCCAGTGAGCGAGGCTTGCACGGCAGCGTCGGCGGTTTCCTTGTCGCGGATTTCGCCAATCATCACTACGTCCGGATCGTGGCGCAAGATGGCGCGCAGGCCGGCAGCAAAGTCGAGGCCCACCTGATGGCTCACCTGAATTTGATTGACGCCAGCAACGTGGTACTCCACCGGATCTTCCACGGTGATCGCTTTCACTTCCGGCGTGACGATGCGGCGCAGTGATGCATACAACGTGGTGGACTTTCCACTTCCGGTTGGACCAGTCACTAGCATGATTCCGTGGGGACGTTCAATCAGTGCGTTCCAACGAGTTTCAATGCCGGTTGGCATGCCAAGATCGCTGAGCCCGGTGAGTACGGCGCTCTTGGAAAGGATGCGCAGTACTACGCCTTCACCAAAGAGCATGGGGATCACGCTGACGCGCAGGTCATGCTCTTGGCCCTTGATTCGTAGGGAAATTCTGCCGTCTTGCGGTCGGCGCTTCTCGGCGATGTTCAGGTTCGCCATGATCTTCAAGCGACTGACGATGGCGTTGCGGAAGCGACGCACCGTGGGCGGCACGCCGGCATCTACTAGCACGCCGTCGATGCGATAGCGGATGGCAAGGTCTTGTTCGTACGGCTCGATGTGAACATCGGTGGCGCGTTCGCGCACGGCTTCGACAAGGAGATCATTGACGAGGCGCACCACGCTGGCTTCTTGCGCTTGCGCGGTCTCGTCAGTGTCGAGGCTGGCGTGTTCAAGTTCAGCGCCGCTGTGTCCGCCGCCGAGCGCGTCGAGCGTGTCGCCTGCAACGCCGTAGTGTTGCCGAATGTATTTCTGTAGGTCTTCTTCATCGGCAAGCACCAGTTCAATGGCGTGACCGGTGACGATGCGCAGTTCATCAAAGCTTGCCAGGTCAGTTGGATCACTGGTAGCGATGCGCAGCGTTCCGTTGGCGCGTGAGACCGGCGCGCAACGCAGTTTGAAGATCACGCGCGGGGGGAGCAGGCGCAGCGTGGCGGCATCTGGGACTGCTTCGGTCAGATCAATGATGGGCAGGTGCAGGCGCTCCGAGAAGGTGCGCAGCAGGTCGGAGCGGTGCACGAACCCAAGCCGAACCAGCACCTGCTCGAGGCGATCGCCGCTACGCAACTGCTCACGGATGGCCTCTGCGAGGCGTTCCGCGGCCAAGACACCAGATTCGACCAACATCGTGCCGAGGGACATGGGTTCAGGGCTCCGGGGGGGCGTTTCCCGAAGCGGGGACGCCCTCTACTTATTGGTAGCCGGGGCATGGGTTGCGGTATTGCGCAATTCTTGGCATACTGCCCGATTCGTAACTGTCCAAGGAACCCCCTGTGCCGAATACTGAGTCAGCAAAGAAACGCGTCCGTCAGAACGTCAAGCGCAACGCCCTGAACAACTGGCGTAAGCGCCAGGTCAAGGATCAGGTCAAGGTCTTCCTCACCGCGGTCCATGACCGTGATGTGAAGGGCGCCGAGGCCGCGTTCAGCAAGACCGTCGCAGTCCTTGATAAGGTCGCGTCGACGTCCACCCTGCACAAGAACACCGTTTCACGCCGCAAGAGCCGACTGCATAAGCGTCTCAAGGCGCTGCAGGGTGCTGGCGCTGGCGCAACGAAGTGACCGCGCGGGCGGCCTCGATCCGCCTGCTCTGTCTTGATGTTGACGGCGTTCTCACCGACGGCACTGTTCAACTTGATGACCTTGGTCATGAGACCAAGCGATTCAACGTGCGGGATGGGCTTGGCATTTCGGCAGTCCGGCACCGGCTTGAGGAACTCGGCGTTCGCCACCTGTATTCCGGGAGCAAGAATAAATTTGATGACATCCGCGATGCAGCGAACGCGTGCGGCGTTCCGCTCTCCGCGGTAGCGTTCGTTGGTGATGATCTTCCTGATCTTCCGGCGATGCGCGCATGCGGCTACCCTGTGGCTGTTCATGATGCGGCGGCCGAAGTGCGAGCGGTTGCCGCCTTTGTGACAACGGCGGCCGGCGGTCACGGCGCCGTGCGTGAGGTTGTGGAGCACCTGCTGCGATCTCAGAATCGATGGAACGAAGCGCTCTCCATGTTCGATTCCCCATCCGCGCCCGACATACGGGCAGGATCCGGCGGCGTGCAACATGAGCAACATGAGCAGCCCCAAAGCACCTGATCATGAATGGCAACGTCGTCGACGTCGTCCGTACATTTGGACGGGCATCGCTATTGCGCTTTCGCTTTCGCTCGTGGCGGTGGCATGGGTTGTTGATCAACGAAGGCCGAGTGACCAGCGCCCCATCAAGACGCGGCCGCGTCCTGTTGCGGAATTGGTAGCGCCGTCACCATTGAGCGCGCAGGAGCGTGAAGGAACTGGTGCCAAGTTTGGTTCGCAGGAGTCCGTGAAACTCGAGCGCGGCGCGTGGGTGCAAGTTGCAGATGCGCAGGGGAACTTGAAGCAGCAGTACACGGCGTCGCGCATTGATCCATTGCCTGACAAGCGCTTGGCAATGACTGATCCGCGCGCGGTGTTGTACGGCGATGGCGGACGTATTGTCACGATGCGTGCCGACGCCATGACGGCGCGGGTGCCGAAGCGTGCGTTGGAAAGCGGCAAGCTGACTGGCAATGTGGTCATCCGAATATTTCGTCCGCGCGATGGCAAGCCTGTTGACCTGAAGAATGATGCGCCCGATGTCACTGTTGAAAGCCCCGAAGCAAGTTTCGACCAAGCGAGCGGCGAGATTCGCTGCGATCGTCAAGTGCGCATTGCGGGTGAGGTGATCACCTTTGATGGCGAAGGACTTTCGCTGACGCTTGCTGCTGATGGCAAGACGTTGGAGCGGCTGGTGGTTGATCGTGCCTTGGCTCCGGTGCGGATTTCGCGCGCGGCGATTGAGGCGCAGCAGAAGAAGCGCGGTGATGCCAAGAAGAAGGCGGAGGCGGAGAAGGTTGCGGGTGGGGCTGCGGCTGCAAGTGGTGCTGCGCAGCCTGCTGTTGCGGAGAAACCGGCGGATGCGGGGCAGGCAGTGGCGGCGGGGAAGCCGGCGGACGCAGCGAAACCGGCGGTGGCGGGCAAGCCGGCAGACGCTGCGAAACCGGCGGTCGCGGGCAAGTCGGGCGGGAAGAAGGCGGCCAGTGCGGCAGCGGAGCCACGGCTCTTCTTACTCACCATGTATGACGATGTGGAGATCGTCTCCAACGAAACAGATCGGCGCACCGTTGTCCGTGGCGACCGTGTTGATGCATACTTCATCATGCGCGGTGGTTCAGGAATCGGAATGGCACAGCGCGATCCGTTCGGTCCGCCACGTGCGCCGTTCCCGATGCTGGCGGTGTCCGGCTCGCCGGCGCAGCAGTTGCTGGCGCTGGCGATTGCATCGGTCCCGGCGGATGATGACCAAGATGTGGTGACGGTGGCATTCAAGGGGCGCCTGGTGATGGCTCCTGCGCCGGAAGAGACGCCTGTACTCAGTCAGCCGGATGCCGTTCGCATGGTTGTGAATGGAAAGCCCGCGCGCATTGAGGATTCCCGCAGCGAAGCGGTGATTACTGCGCAGCGTGTCACAGTTGAATCAAAGGTTGATCGCGTGGAGCTGGTTGGAACGCTTGAGGAACCTGCGGCGGTTGTGACGCCGGATTTTGCTCTGAACGCAAAGCACTTCACGCTGGATCGATCAACTGGTCGGGGTGCCAGCGATGGCCCGGGAAACATAGTCATGGGCGGTGCGGGAAAGAAGCCGCTGAGTGTGACATGGGGCACCAGCATGGCGCTGATATTGGCGCCCGGAACTGGCAATACGGAAGGCACCTTTCGTGGCGCAGAATTTGTGGGCGCTGTAGATGTTCGGAGCGCTGATATGGAAATGCAGACCGCGCAGCTTTCTATTGAAGCGCTGCCGGTTGGTAAGAAGGATGTGCCGCGCCGGATCGTTGCTTCGGGTGGAGTGAAGGCGCGATCGCTTGGCGCCTCGGGCGGGCAGTTTGCTGCCGACCGCGTGGAGGTGGCGCTCTCACCGAACGCCGCGGGCGAGGCGCAACCGCGCACGCTGGTGGCCACGGGCAATGTGGAAGCAGGCGATGGCGCGCAGACGCTGTGGTCGTCTGCGTTGCGTCTGACGTTTGTGGATGCGAAGCCGAAGGCGGGCGCGGCAGGCAAGGTGGGCGCGGAAGGCAAGGCGGGCGCAGACGCAAACGCTGGCGCAGACGCCAAGGCTGGCAAGGGCAAGAAGGGTGGAATGGGTCTCGCGGGTGCTGGTGGCGATGAGCAAGGCGCCATGCGCAGTGATGTTGGTGAGATTGTTGCCGAAGGTCCCGTGGAATTGCGCATGGAGGACGGTGGGCGCGTATTTGCCACCCGCCTTGAAGGCGATGGAGTGGGGCACAACGCGCGGCTCTTTGGACCGGACGTATTGGTGGTGCGCGGCAATCTTGTGCTCGACCAGTTAGCGAATGTGCAAGTGCAAGATGCGCCGGTGCGACTGAATGCCATTGGGCCTGGTCGCGCAAGTGGATTTAAGGATCCGGTGATTGCAGTGACCGAAGGCAAGACTGGTCGACCAAAGATTTCCGCTGTCCCGCAGATGCAGGCCACGTGGCGCGAGTCGCTTTCGTATGCCGAC
>JAPLMU010000024.1 GCA_026386795.1 Planctomycetota bacterium | reverse complement strand
GTTGCCATCAAGGTCGCCAATGAGCGGCGGCGTGCAGTTGGCGCCGTAGATGCGCACGTCATCAACGCCAGCCTCCACGATGGAGCCGCTTGCCAAGTCTTGTGCTCGGAAGCGGATGCGAACCTGCGCCGATGGCGTGACATAATTGTTGATGCGGAAGGTCTTCTCGACCCACACGCCAGCGTTCTCGGTGACACTCTCAAGCTGTACCCAATTGGCGCCATTGTCCGCAGTGATTTCCACAGGCATGGTGTCTGCATTCGGTGCGGAACCGGAGTTGTTGGAGTACCAACGCGAGTAACTGATGTAGGCCTCACTGAGACCGGAGCAGTCATAGACCGGAGACACCAAGGTGGTGATTCCGCCGTCGACGTCGGCTTCGCCGAGCGCACCACCGACGCTTCCCTGTCCAGTGATCCAAGCCTTGACGCCTGGGCTCGGGGTATGGTCATCTTCTGGTTGCGCTGCAGTTCCGATTGGGTCGGCGCGGGTCCAAATGCCGGTCGTTGCGGTATCTCCAGTCGCACCAACGGTCCAAGCACTGGTCGCTGCCTCGAATGTATCAGACATGACTTCGGTGATGCCATTAGCGACCGTCGTGATGTAGTAGGCAGTCGGCGCAGTCGCTGGCGAAGACATCGTCACGCCCGTCGTCGTCTGTGCCGAGAAGTAGAAATTAAGTGTCGACGGGCAAGTGCCACCAGGCATGTTCACCTGGTAGAGATTTGCTCCGAGGTAGGTCATGGGATATTGCAGGTATGTCGTGGTCCCGGCGGCCTTGGCGAAGAGTTTCGCTGTAGCGGTGTTTGGGACGCCCGAACTTGGGGCAATCGTGACTTGGATTGAGGTGCTGCCATCCGGGGCGACAACCGTCGGAATGCCCGAGGGGAAGCTGAATTGCAGCAGCGAGAGCGGCGGGCCAGCCAATCCGTGCAGCGTGAACGAGTCGTTGATGGCGGAGTAATTCGGCGTTCCATCGCCGATGTTGCCGTTGTCATCATCAAGCGTCAAGTAGTCAATGGTGATGTCTGAGGCGATGGTGGAGATGGGACCGTGCAGCAGGATTGAGTTGACGCACAAGTCGGCCAACTTGGCGCGGTAAGTGGTCGGGTAGGTCACGGCAAGGCGGTTGCGCAGATCCCACACGCAGCCAGAAATCAACTGTCCGCAGGAGTGAATTTCGCTGCCGCAGGTTGCGCCGTATGCGGTGGTGCCGGTGGCGCATGAAGTGGCATTGAACTGGCAGGTATTCGATGCAGTTCGGATGCCCACGGTGCAGGACTGGAAGCCAACGCCGGTTTGTGGGTTGTCCGTCATGAGCAGACCGCAGATATCTCCCATGCCTTCGCCGTACTGCTGTTGGAGCGAGCCGCCCTTTTCAACCGCGTTGTGACCGTATTCGTGGCCAACCACATCACCAAACGCGGTCGAGGCGCAGCCGCCACCAGCGCTATAGAAGTTGATGGTGTTGCCGGAGAAGTAGGCGTTGCAGGTACTTGCCAGATTGCAGTTCACCAAGAAACTGTTGGTCTGCGTTGAAATGGTCGGATACGCAGGTGATGCGGCCAAGAGGATGTCGCGCATCTTGTTCGCCATGATGTAGGCGTTGACCTGCGACAGGTCCGTTGCCACCGTGTTGGCTGCGTTGAAGACGGGGCTCCAGTTCGTGCCATCGTTGGCAGTGGTACTGAGTGAAAGCGTTGCCGCACTGTTGTTGGTTGTGGTGAAGTATCGACCGACGAGGCGGGTGGTGTAGGTGGCTCCCGCGGCGCCGGCGGGGATCGAGAAGTTTCCGTTCACGTCCGCGTACACCGTGGTGGTGCCAGTCTTCATTTCAATGTATGGCAATCCGGTCGAAACTTCGCTTGCGCAGGTATCGGCGCTGTAGCCAGTTGTTGCCAAACCGGTGACCTGACCAGTGACGGCGTGATAGATCTTGTTTTCTTGGAAGAGAATCGTGCCGTTCTGCGCGTCAACCACGAATTCGATGCGTTGGTGATTGTCCGGATCAGCGGGGCTACCTGCTTCAGCAGTGAAGAGCACTGCGAGGCGTGGTTCTGCCTTGACGCGATCGATACCAGCCCAGATCACATACTGCGCGGGTCCAACTTCTGGCTCGGAGCGGAACGCACTCAATGGGTTGCGCGTCCACAGTTTGGCATTCGGCAACTGCGTCAGGTTGACGCCGTCGAGCTGCTTCTCAACTCCACTCACATCCCACAGCGTGCTCGAGGCGAGCACCGCGGGGAAGCCAGGCTCGTTGCGTGTCAGCACCATCAGGTTGCCCTTGTAGACGGTGATGCCGCGGAACTGTTGCGTGTAGTACACGCCCGTGAACTTGAATCCATCAACGTCGCGGTTGGGCATGATCTGCACCAAGTGCTCGCCCGACTCAAATGGTCCAAACGGAGCAAGGTCCGTCGGCAGGACGCCGAAGAGTTCCTTGGCGTTGGACTCGATGAATTTCTTTGCGCTCTCCGAAGGCGTTGCGCCCTGCGAGAAGTTGCCGTAGACGCGTCCAATCTGATCGCCGCATGTCATGACATCCGATTGCGGATGCGCAAGACGAAAGGCATCGAGTGCCGACGCTGATGCGACAGTCCCAGATGCGACCTGCGCGGTGGCGGTCAGTGTCGTGGCAAGCGTGAGTGCGACGGCGAAAGAAGTGGTATTCATCGATGGTCTTCTATGTATGTGGCGATTGGCGATGAGCAGTGCTGAATTCGGAGGCGAAACAGCGGGGGTGGGGTGGTCGTAGTGTGCTCGACTCAGACGGTGGGGGGCAGATAATCGGTGACTACCTCATTGTTGCACTGACTTGGCGCTGAGGCAAGCGCTGTCTTGACGGTTCCTTCGCATCATTCTGTCCGATAGGCGGACACTCTTCACATCCTCCTATACTCACCCCGTGGCTGGAAGTTCCCAAGAACATGTCCCAAACGAGCCGACGATTGAAAATCGTCAGTCGCGGCATGACTACGAAATCACCGAAACCCTCGAGTGTGGGATCGAACTTCTTGGCACCGAAGTGAAGAGTATTCGTGCCGGAAAGGTGAGTTTGGCAGAGGGTTATGTCAGCGCCACCGCTGAACCGCCTTCGCTTTCGCTGCATTCGGTTCACATTGCGGAGTATCCGCCGGCCGGCAAGGCTGTCCAGCACGCACCCGTCCGCGTACGACGCTTGCTTGCGCATAAGCGTGAGATTCGGAAACTTGCTGAAGAAGTGAAGCGCAAGGGCTACACCATCGTGCCGCTCAAGATGTATTTCAAAGACGGACGCGCGAAAATTCTGATTGGTTTAGGAACTGGCCGAAAGTCGTCCGATAAGCGCCACGCTATCGCCTCTCGCGAAATGAAGCGCGACATGGATCGGGCCATGCACGGTCGCCGCTAGGTCGCACCCGATGCGTCTTGGGGCACCGGCCGTTAGCGTAGATCGCCGTCGCAATCGCGTTTGAATCTATTTCTTGACGATGATCGTATTGCCGCGGTCAGCATCGCGCTGGCCTTCAATGCAATCCACAATGACTTGTGCGGCGACCTCTGGCGAAAGCGTCATGGCCTTCGGCAGCACCTCCTCTGGGAAATTGCGGCGCAGCATCGGGGTATCGATGGACCCCATGTTCACGCAGAACGCTCGAATGCCAAGCTTCGATCCTTCGACATGCATGCTGCGAGTGAAACTATCGAGTGCACTCTTGCTAGCCGCATACGCAAAGAATCCAGTGAAGGGATCGGATGTGCCCAGTGTGCTGACATTCACCACGCATCCGGCCATTCGCTCTTTAAAGTGCGGCCACGCTCGCGCAATCAGAAACGCTGGAGCAAACGCATTGTGGAAGAACACTTCCTCAAGAAGGTCGTCGTCCGTCGCTTCGATCGGTGCGCGTGGTGCAACGCCCGCGCAGTTGACAAGGTTGTCAAGTCCGCCGCGCTCAGCGATGGTTCGGTCGATCACTGCATGCGCAGCGGCACTATTCGCGAGGTCGCAGGTGATCACAATTGGTGTTCCGCCCGCGCATGTGCCGCACGCAGTCAATGTCTCATGCAGTTTCGATTCGGTTCGTCCCACCAGTGTCAATGCATGGCCGCGCGCCGCCAGATTGATGGCGAGTGCGCGTCCGATGCCGCTGCCGGCGCCAGTGACGATGGTGATTGGATTGCTCATGTTCGAGTGCTTTGTGGCTTAGCCGCCAACAAACAGCCGCATCACGTCGTTGTAGAAAGTGAATAGAAACAAGCTTCCGAGTAGCAGTAATCCCACCATGGTGGCTGCGTTCTGGAACTTCAATGATGGCGCGCGACCGGTGATGTGTTCATAGATCAAGTACAGGAACAGCCCGCCGTCCACAATGGGAAGCGGCAGGAAATTGAGCACCGCCAGATTGACGCTGATCATTGCCAGGAAGAACACGAGGTACATCAAGCCGCGGTCGACAACGCGCGACCCAAGGTGAACGATTCCGACCGGGCCACGCAATTGCTCAACACCAACACTGCCGCGGAAGATGCGGTCAAGCGTCAGATAGGTCATGACCACCATGGTCTTCGTTTGATGAAAGCCCATGCGTACCGCGGTGAGCGGATTTCCGTTCGCAGTGAGCCGCGTCATGAGCGGATCAAAGATCGCGGCTGTGACAGGTGAATCCCAACCGAGCGCGTGGATGGAGACAACGTCATCCTTGGTAAGGGCAATGACTACTTGGCTGCGCTCGTGTGCAGGTGTTGGCGCTTCCACTTCCATCGTCACAGATGCGCTCTCGCCACGAGTAGCGGCATCTTGGGTTGCCAAGAGCAGCGCGGCACGCATGGTGGTCCAATCAGTAACGGGAGTACCGGCAACGGATCGCACCGCTGTTCGCGGTAGCAGTTTCAATGCGGCAACAGCGCTTGGACGCGCCACGCCGGTTGCGGTCGCCTCGGTCGCAAGGCGATCGATAGTGCCTGTCGTAGCGGGATTGTTGAGAGCTGGTGCAATGACCACGCCGAAACGACCGGAGCGATCAACATGTGCTGTCAGCCGCGTTGGCTCACCACCGCGCAACACCACAATGTCAACGGTTCCACTTGCGTGGCCAGTGAGTGCCGCGCGCAGTTGAGACATGCGCGGCCCGTCAACATCGGCAACGCGTAGCAGCACGTCGCCAGCGCGCAGCGTGGCTTCGTTGGCAGATCCAGGAGGTACGCGCTCGACGCGAATCAGTGGCACGAGTCCCAATAGGCCTCGATCAATCTCCAATTCGTTACTCACGCTTGCCGGAGTGATCATGACCTGTAATTCAGGAATCGGTTGGAGTTTCCGTGTGACGATTGCGCCGGACGCCGTCGTCCACTCCGTGTCGAATGGAGTGCCAGCAGAGCGCTCCGCAGCCTCGCTCAGGAGCATGGTGACCGATGGGGAATCTGAAGCACGCTCGCCAGTGGCAACCGGCATGTATTGCTGCATGACGGCGCGCGCCTCCATGACGCGATTGCCCGCAGTCGGTTCCATGACTTTCGTCAGTGATCGCAGCGCGTCAGACTTCGTACCGGTGACCACAGGGCCAAGTCCAGCTGAACTCATTGTTGAATCAAAGATCTCTCGCTCTTCGCCGCGCACTGCGCCGATCATTCCGGACATGGCGGGCTCGATGCCGATCGCCAAGAGTCCGGTGATTGCATCTTTGCGTGGAATGATGCGAAAGGTGCGTGCCACGGCCAAGCCGGTTTCATCGACGCGTTGCACATCAATGGTGAGCGCCTCGCCAGGGCGCGCCATGGCGCCTGCGATCTGGATGTCAGCGAAGGTCAGTACTGGTTCGCCGTCAATTGCAGTGATGGCATCACCAGCCTTCAAGCCGGCCGGCCCGCCAGTTGCGGATTCGGCAGAAGATGCAGGCGAACCGGCCACTACGCCGCCAACAACCGGAGCCTCAAAGCGCACGCCAACCATGAAGGTGAATACAAACATGGCGATAGCTAAGACCAGGTTGCATGTCACGCCGGCGGTCACAACGATCATGCGTTTCCACACCGGCGCGCGCTGGAAACTGCGGCGCGCTTCGGAAACCTTCGCGGGATCAAGGTCATCTTGCCCGAGCATGCGTACATATCCACCGAGCGGCAGCGCACGCAGTGACCATTCCGTTTCGCCAATTCCATTGCGCGCGAGTTCTTCGTCGGTCATCTCAATGGCAGGCTTGCCGAAGCGGGCGATGGTGGCAGGATCCGTGGACCCAGCTCGCCAACCGATACCGGAGCGCCACGCTCCAAGGACTGGGCCCATGCCAACGGAAAAGCTTTCGCAGCGGATGCCGGCCCAACGCGCAGCCATGAAGTGACCGAGCTCGTGGATGAAGATGAGAACCCCGAATCCCAGAAGGATGACGAGGACGTTCCAGCCGTTGGTAAGAATTTCCATGGTTGCGTGCGGCACGGAAGTGCCTCACGAAGCGTAGGCGAACTTAGCGGGTTGCGGCGGGGCTGTGAGCCGCCAACTCGGCCACGCACGCGCTCGCGCACACCCGCGCGTCGCGGTCAGCCGCGAGCACTTCGGCAAGCGTGTGGACCGGGCGCGCATGGAGTCGGTCGAGCGATGCAGTCACCACCGTTGCGATATCTCCGAAGCGCAATGATCCAGCGATAAATGCCTCGACCGCTATTTCATTGGCGGCATTAAAGATGGCGCCGGAACTGCCACCGGCATCGATCACTCGCTTGGCGAGGCTGATGGCTGGGAAGCGAGCGTTATCAACGGGTTCGAATTCCAAGGAGCGAATGGCATCCCACGCAATGGTGGGGCAGCATCCGGTCAGCCGGTCCGGCCACGTGAGGGCGTACTGGATCGGGTGCTTCATGCTCGGCGGACTCAACTGTGCAATGGTGCTGCCGTCACGGAATTCAACGAACGAATGCACAATGCTCTGCGGGTGCACGATGGCGTCAATCCGCTCGCTCGGCAGGTCAAAGAGCCAGTGTGCCTCGATGACTTCAAGTCCCTTGTTCATCAAGCTCGCGCTGTCGATGGTGACCTTGCGGCCCATTTGCCATGTTGGGTGGCGGAGTGCCTCGGCGAGCGTTGCGTTTGCAGTGCGCTCTGGGCTCCAGGTGCGGAACGGTCCGCCGCTTGCAGTGAGGATCAGGCGATCCACTTCGCGCAGGGTGCCCGCGCGTAGGCATTGAAACACTGCGCTGTGCTCGCTATCCACGGGCAGCAGCTTCACGCCCTTACGAGCGACTGCTTCTTGCACTACAGAGCCAGCGGCAACCAGCGTTTCCTTGTTGGCAAGCGCAATGTTGCAGCCGCGTTCGATCGCAGCAAGTACAGGCGCAAGGCCTGCAACGCCAACCATGGCGGCCATCACCATGTCGCCGGGCTGCGCAATGCGTTCGATCAATTCGGTTGCGGCATCGGGCCCCGCTAGCGTGCGAAGTGAAGTCGGAAGCGAACCAGCGGCAAGTGTGTCCGCGAGGGCCACATCATGAACCCCAAACTGCGCCGCCTGCTGCGCGAGGAGCGCTGCATTACTGCCCGCGGCGAGCCCGACCACTGAGTAGCGCGGCCCGCCATCTTGGGCAAGATGCGCCACTACCTCGAGCGTGGCAGTGCCGATCGAGCCAGTGGAACCGAGGATGATGAGGCGTCGCGTTTCAGTCATGCCGTTTGAGAGTCACTTGTCTATCAACGATCGTCGCGGCCGCCGCTTCCGGGGGTGGTCTTGAGTCGACGCATCCAACCGGTCACGCTGCGAATCGTCTTCTTTGCTGCTCCGAGCGGAGTGTCCGAAGAAGGGTTTGATGCTTCCGGTGTCGATGGTTGTGCCGGTGCGGACGGGGTGTCATTGCGCGGGGCACGGTCACCACGTGGTTCACGTGGCTCGCGTGGACCACGGTCACCGCGCGGTTCGCGTGGTTGACGAGGCTCGCGCGGTTCACGCGGGGTACGTCCACCGCCTGATCCCGGAGGTACGCCCAATGGTTGGCTTCGAGGGCGAGATTCCGGCGCATCACCTGCTGGGGCTGGACTGCCGTCACCCGAAGGTGCGCCCTCTGCGCCCTCCGCGCCCTCTGCGCCTTCGGCCCGATCGCCACCGCGTCCGCGACCGCCGCGACGACGTCGACGACGACGCTTGCGCGGACCGTCCTCTCCGCCTTCGCTGCCTTCGCCGCCATCACCACGTGGCGCGCCTTCAGCAGCTTCGCCGCCTTCGGAGCCTTCGCCACCTGCATCGCCTTCAGCGCGCGCGCCGGCTGGCGCACCAGCTGCATCGTTGCGTGGAGCATTGCGTCCGCCTTGACGATTGCCGCCACCGTTTCCGTTGGCTGGTGCATCGTCATCACGATCGCCACCGCGTCCGCGACCACGACGCCGACGTCGGCGCCTGCCGCGACCGGCCTCGCCATCGCCATCACCTTCGCCGCGATTACCTTGCCCGCGATTGCCACCCGATTGCTCACGCTCCAGTGCGAGCGCGGC
>JAPLMU010000098.1 GCA_026386795.1 Planctomycetota bacterium | reverse complement strand
GCGTCGATATCGGCGGCGCAACCACTGATGTATTCAGCGTCTTCGACGGCGTGTTCAACCGCACCGTGAGCGCAAACCTGGGCATGAGTTACTCCATCAGCAACGTGTGCGCCGAGGCCACCATGCCGCGCATCATGCGTTGGGTGCACTTACCGATGGACGAGCGCGAGCTGCGCAACCGCGTCAAGAACAAGATGATTCGCCCGACCACCATTCCGCAATCACTGGAGGCACTGGTATTCGAACAAGCCGTTGCCCGCGAAGCGTTGCGCTTGAGCTATGAGCAACACAAAGCATTCGCCACCACGCTGAAGGGCGTGCAGCAACAACGCACCGTGGGCGACGCATTCAGTCAACAAGCCGGCGGCGGAACGTTGGTGAACAACATGAAGCTTGATCTCTTGGTTGCATCAGGCGGCGTGCTCAGTCACGCGCCGCGCATGGAGCAGACCGCCCTCATGTTGATCGATAGCTTTGAGCCAGAAGGCTTCACGGAACTGGCGAAAGATTCCATCTTCATGATGCCGCACTTGGGTGTCCTTGCAAGCGTGCACCCCGATGCCGCGATGGAGGTCTTTGAGAAGGATTGCCTGATCTTCTTGGGCACCTGCGTTGCACCGCACGGCGAAGGAAAGCCTGGAAAGCAGTGCTTTTCATGGACGCTTTCCGGGGCACGCAGCGCGCAGGGAACCATGGCGGTGGGCGAGATGCAGGTGCTCCCGCTTGCGCACCACGAGTCCTGCGAGATGACGGTGAGCCCCGAGAAGGGCTTCGACATCGGCGCCGGCCCCGGCAAGCCAGTCACGCGCACCGTGCGTGGCGGAACAGTCGGGTTGATTCTGGACGCGCGCGGTCGTGCAATTGCTGTGCCGGATGCAGAGAACGAACGGCGCGCGACGATTCAGAAATGGTTGACCGCGCTGCACGTGTACGGGTGAGCCGGCAACGCGCACTGGCCGAGGCGTGGCCTAGGGCCCCTCGCCCGTATCCGAGAGATCGAGGTACAGCTGCCCGGAGCTCAGCGACATGCCGTTTCGGTAGTTCGCGGAAACGCCCCGGAACGGCATGAGCCGCGTCGGGCGCTGGAGCGACCATTCCCCGCCGAGTTCCGAGTCGATATGCCAGCGGACGGCCTCGATTCGGTACGTCGTCTCCCCACGGGCGTCCATTTCCCAATCTTGATCCCTATCCTTGCCGTTGAGTGTTTCTCGAATAGTGGTACGCACCAGGCTCATTCGCTTGTTGTCGGGACAGAAGACGGATTCGGGTAACCACGGGTCCGCAAGCTGTTCGGACAACCGACGCGCGCTTTCCGTGGCTTCCACGCGTGCTTGTGCCCTGAAGTCCGCCGGCACCTTGGTCAATAGGGCATCGATGCCGTTGCGCACATCGTCCATGATCAGTGCGTGGTAGCGCTTGCGCCGCGCAGCCTCGGAGGGCAGCATGGCATCCTTCTGGGACCACGCGTGTCCGTAAATGACCCATGGGACTGTGTAGGCCAGGCGGTCTGCTAACTCTGCAGTGGGAATGTCGCTGTAGCACCGATCCCTGGCTATCTCCACCGCGCGTTGTGGCGTAGAGCCGGGAAGCGCACGACCAAGTGGCATGTAGGGGACGATAGCGGCGAAGCCGCGGCGGATGTTTGCTGCGTCGGCGCCTTCGTACCCGAGTTCTTGTGAGCACTCGCTTGCTGCCCGCTCCATGAGCTTGGCGTTGGAGGCCTGCACCTGCCGGAAGCGATCGCAGGCATCGACGAACGCCCAGGCGAG
>JAPLMU010000008.1 GCA_026386795.1 Planctomycetota bacterium | reverse complement strand
CGACGCTGAGGCGGGCATAGCTCTCTCGATACACGCGCAAGAAGGTCGTTTCCTTGTGAACGACCTGGTTGGAGTTGCCATGCGCCGCATGACGCTTGGGCGAATGATGGCATTGCTTGAGTGGAAGCCAGAGTTGTTCACCGATTCGCAACTCGCGCGCATGCAGGCTGCCGCACTGAGTGTTCCTGCCCAGCTTCAGCACCTCAACCTTGACTCTGAACGCCTGGCGTTCAATGATGTTGTCCAGCGCATGTACACCGACAACGGGAACGGTGATGGTTGGTTCCGGCCATCGCTCGCGCAGATGGACGCGCTTGGCCTTGCAAAGGCACTTGGTGAAACGAACCCGGACGATCCAGGGAACATGACCCAACGGATGGCAGCAGCAAGCAGCGGAATCCTTGCGCCATTCGCTGCGATGTACGTCGCCGGCAGACGCGACATGCTTGACCGCTATAACACGATTATCTCTCGCTACGAGGAAGATGCGTCGCTCCCGCTTCGGGACTTTGATCACTCGCGCGGCGCAGAATCGGATAATGAAATTGAAATGATGATGGGGGGCACTGCAGAGCGCTGGCGCTGGTGCTTGGTGAGCTTTCTCACGCCAGCGCTTGGGAAGGCTTCACACGTGTCCGCTGTTGGTCGCGCCGTGTGCCTTGCCACGGCGACCGGGTACGCAGCTGAGCGATATCGTCGCGCGCATGGGGCATGGCCGAATGCTGCGAGCGATCTGGTGCCTGCGTTCATGGCAACGGTGCCCGAGGATCCGTGGTCAGGCAAGCCAGTACTGATGTTGGCCGAATGCTGCGAGCGATCTGGTGCCTGCGTTCATGGCAACGGTGCCCGAGGATCCGTGGTCAGGCAAGCCAGTACTGATGTCTTCTGACGCCGATGGATTTCGGATCTGGTCCATCGGCCGCGACGGTGTTGATGACCGCGGCGACCTCACGATCTGCATCCCCGCCGTGCTTGGCTGGTTCGCGCCGCGTGGAGACTTCACGCGCTGGTCGAGCCCCTAATTCGCCGGCGCGAGCAGCACGCCACCACGCACATGGTTCAGCCCTGTTGCACAACCCGATACCCTGTGTGCATGCGCACGCCATTCCTGCTGCCATCCGTGATTCTGCAGCGCATGCTGGTTGCGCTGTGCGTGTGCGCCGCTGGACTGACGGTGCCGCCGGCAACCGCGCAAGACAACGCTGCACCGCTCTGGCGCGTGGCGTTCCAAGCTGCTGGATACGGCACCACCGCACCAATCATTAGTGGTGATGAGGAAGCATTCCTTGGCAATCTCCACTATCCAGTCACACAAGAAGAGCGCGCGCAACTTGATGTATTGCTACAACGAACCGCCGCGGTGCGGCAGCAATTCGACGCTGCCGCGCGCGTGAAGCGCGCCGACTGGGATCTTGATCGCTCGAAAGGATTCGCACTTACGCTCGAGCACCTTTCGAAAATGCGGAGTGCTGCGCGACTCATGCGCGTTCAAGTGGTTGCGGAGCTTGATGACAGCAATTCTGCAGACGCGCTCGTGAGCCTCGCTGCACTTGGAATCATGGGTGCACAAGCGGGGCAAGACCGAATTGCCATTAGCTCGATGGTTGGATCATCACTCGGGACAATGCTGGCAGACGCGGCGAACGAGGCAATTGATGCTGGTGCGGTTGATGACAAAGCAGCGAAGCAGCTTCTTGAGGCGCTCGGTCCCCTCAAGGGCTCGGATCCATTTCGATATGGCGATGCAGTCAAGGGAGAGTGGGAACTGCTGAACAACAGTGTGCGCGAGGCGAAGTCCGACAAAGATATCCAACAGATGATCAACATCGTTGACGGTGGCGGGAAAGGGGCAGAAATCACGCTTGAATCAGCGCGCAGTTCAGTGGAATCACTGCGAACTGTTTACGACCGTGCGGCGCTGGCTTTTTCTAGCCCCGATCCAAATGCTGCAATTGATGCCCTTCGTCGCCTGACCCAATACGCAGAAGGTGGACGATTTGGGCCACTCGCAAAGTTGGTGTTGCCAGACTTTGTGGCCATTTATCAGCGAAAGCTTTCATCTGACCAGGATCTCGCTTTGCTGTTTGCGCGCTTGCAAGTGATTGCTGACGGCAAAGAGAAGCGCGAAGACGTGATGAACGCCGCACTCTTTCTTGCACGCGCAAGCGCGGGTGCGCGGAGTGTTCCAGATGAAGTGCAAGAGTCGCTTGAACTCCTGCGTGTGGCGCCAGTGGCGCTTGATACCGCGCGCAATGAGCGAGTCCTCGAGATCTTGACGCGCGCCGATCGCAACGTGCTGAAGCCGCTTGCTGAGGCAATCGTCTGCAAGCGCTGTGACTTCACCGCCCTACGTCACCGCGTGCCGACGCTTGATGTCCCATTGCTTGGCGGAATTCGTGGTGCCACGCGTATGGCTCTTGCCGATGGACTGCGGCGCGTTCGAGAGTACAAACAACCCGATGCCATCGTTGCCGCTGCCATAACGGCGTACCGCGTCGGCGCGTTGCTTGCTATGGATCCATCCTTGCCGCGAGCAGCGCTGGCACACAGTATCTGGCGGGAGACCACTGCCGCTGTACAAGAAAGTGCGCGGTTTGGGCCCATTTCCAAGGCTGGCATTGATGAGATGGAACGCGCGCTCGTGTTCATGCCGCCAGGTGATCCGTTTGGATTTCGCAAGGGAATGGAAGATGACGCCAAGGACATCGTGACGGAAGGGATGCCGCGACGCGACGCTTCGGCTAACGAAGCGATTGCCGCACGTGTACAGATTCTGAAGCAGCGCGGAACCAGCGCAGTCTTTACACGCGTCGCGTTTGCATCGGTGTTCAACGGCGACCAAACGCCGGCTGTGCAAGATGCTGCTCTGATCCGACTGACCGACCTTTATCCAACAAGCGCAACCACCGCGATCATCGCGGCCGTTACCGCCGCGAAGGAACAACGCGCCAACAGTGGCGGGTCAGCAATAACCGACATGAGTTATGAAGTGCCATTCGACTTGCCGCTTGACGAACAGAAGGCGCGATTTAAACGCGCTGATCCAGTTCGTGGCATCTCGTTCATTGATGCCAACGCGTTGATTGCTATCGCTGGTAGTGATTACTCCGCCGCCTTTGATGCTGTGAAAGCGGCTGGAAAGCAGCCGTAACGATTGAAATCGCGACGGAGCAAGTACACAACCGTTTCTGTCAGCGAATGAAGCGGATGCGTCCAAAGTCTGGGGCGAAAGGAAGTGGCGGCGCAGCAATTGGTGCTGGGAAATACACCGCCCATGCCTTACCGACGATCATTTCGCGCGGTACTACTCCCGGTTGCGCATCACCGAAAGTCTTCAGAGTGAGCGCGTGTGGCCGACCCCACAACCGCCCATCACGGCTCGCTGATGAGTTGTCACCGAGCATCACGTACTCATGATCACTCAAGCGCGCTGGCTCTTCGTAGTTCGTCGCAAAACCTGGCCCAGAGAGATAATCACCGTTGATGGTGAACTGATTGTTGGCGTCATGCAGAACCGGGCGATAGTACAGATCGCGGTCAATCTTCACACCACGCAACGTGAACGGCGCGGCGGTCTCGAAGGTCCACGCTAGGCGCGGCGGGGTTGGCGCATGTGCATCAGCATGACGGCGCACATATTGCTCAACCGTTCTTCCAAACATGCTGGCGGTCACGCGATCATCAAGCGACTTGAATTCATAGGGCATTTGCAGCAGTCGGCTGCCGTTGATGAATACCCACAGTTGTTGGTCAACATGCCAACACTCGAACGACAGTAGTCCATCGGTACGCGGCGCGAAGCTTGCATTTGCGGTGTCGAGCAGCTCTCCACTCTCCATGACGCTACGGGTCACCGTCACTTCGCCGGAGCCCTTGATAGAAAACTTCATTGTGGCACTGCGCGCTGTGAGCGTGAGTGTGGAAGTAAACGCAGCGAGCTGCGGGCACTCAATAGTGGCGCGCAGGCGCAGGTCACTCACCGGGAAGCACGTCTCAAGACGCCAATCACGGTCAGCCATGCCGCGCGGTGATCGGCGCATGGCGTCGTAGGCCATCCGCATGGAGTTGTAAGAACTCCAGTCATCAAGGGCGAATGCATCCGATGTCCAATCGAGCGTTGTGGAACCCATGCCGGAGAATGTCCAGCTGCGGCTTGGAGCCATCTTCCAGTTTGCAGTGTCAGCAGCGGCGGGCTTCCATGGCGGACCAGACCACGCGGATTTCATGGCTGTTTCGAGTGCCGTTACCGGAATAATCGGCTCAAAGTCGCTGTCGTAGACGGGCTGCCACACGGCGCGTTGCACAAATTCCGGCTTGCGAGCGATCTTCAGATCCTGGGTTCGCGCGTCCGGTGCGCCAGTGAAGACATCGCCATCAAAGAGCAGGAACGTCTCGCCCGGCAGGCCAACCATGCGCTTGATGTAGTTCTGCGTATCGCCGGCTGGATCGGTTGGGTTCTTAAACACCACAACATCCCAGCGCTGCGGATCAGTGAATGCAAAGAGCGGTTTGAGTACTAAGACGCGATCGCCATTGCGGGCTTCTGAGGCAATCGAAATTGCCGAAGCAGTCATGATCGGCGTACGGGTTGAGATCATCGGATCGAACACCGGCAGCGGGCGCGGGTCGCCAGTACTGGCCATACCGACAGCCGTTTGTACGTCGGCGGGATACTCAAATCCCGTGACTGGACTAAAGATGCGTGCATGCGCGCCCATGAGCGTTGGACCCATGGATCCCGTCGGAATCACGAATCCCTCAAGTACAAATCCGCGGAACGCCATCGCCATGGTGAAGGCGACCGTCAGGGACATCAAGGTCCCGACGATATCTGTTTCTGGCTTGTCTTCTCTGGTGTTCTTCTGCGTCGCGGTCATCGAGACAGATCGTATCGGGGAACTCGCACGCGGCGGAAATCCGCTCAATCAACTGGGCGGTTGTCCTGGTTCTCCGCCGCCCTGCGCACCACCTTGCGCGCCGCCCTTGCCACGACCGCGACGTCGACGACGCTTCTTCTGGCCGCCTTGTGACTGCTGCTCCGATGAGCCAGTGTTGTCACCGTTTGTGGCAGTTGGCGGAGTCTGGGGCGATGCAGGTGTGTTGGATGCTGCGGGGGCGTTGGATGCAGCCGGAGTGTTCGATGCAGCCGGAGCCCTTGGCGCGTCCGCGCGCTTTGCTACTTCTTTGAATGAGCTCTGCTGAGCGTCCTTCGGAGCGCGTTTGTCTGCTGATCGCCCGGCGCCACCAGCGCGACGCGCGACGTCCTCGCGGCGCATGCCACGGAATGGATCGGGCTGCGCTGCTGGCTGCGGGCACGCATCTTCCGGCAGAAGTTCTTCAACTGGGACGGCAATATCAACGCCGTTGTGGTCAAGACGCACGAGCACCAACTGCACAAGAATCTTCGAGTCAATGACGGTGCCTGGACCCTCACTGGTGCCAACGCGACTCTTGTTCTTTGGTAGCCGCTTCTTCAGTTCGTCGTAGGTCTGATCCTCATAGCGGAGGCAGCACATCAAGCGCCCGCAACGACCACTGATCTTCAGTGGATCAAGCGATGCCTTCTGTGTCTTTGCGCTCTTCATACTGACCGGCATCAACACCTTCAAGAAATTCTTGCAGCAGCAGTGTTGGCCGCATTTCTCGTAGTCGGCAGTGAGACGAGCTTCATCGCGTGCGCCAATCTGATGCATTTCAACGCGCGCGCCGAAGCGACGGGCGAGTGCTGGCACGAGTTCGCGGAAGTCCACGCGCTCTTCACTCAGGTAATGCACAGTGACGTGTTCGCCGCCAAGGACAGGCTCAACTTCCACGATTTTCATCGTGAATCCCATTGACTTTGCCTCAGCGCGCACGGCTTCAAGTTCGGTGTCCATGAAACGGTCGCGCACAGCGGACCAACCATTCATGTCTTCGACCGTTGCCACGCGCAAGATGCGCCCGTTGGTGTGGAACGGGTAATCCTTGCCACCAGAGTTGTCTACGTACTCCAGCATCTCATGACGACTAATGCTTTTTGAGCAACCACTGTTTGGGCAGGTGGTCGTGAGCATCTCTGCAATTTCAGTGCCGCGGTGAGTGCGCGCAACCATTCTGCTACCACAGCCAGGCTTCGCAGTGCCGTCATACGGATATTCACCGATCAGTTTGATCGATCCGAACTTCACCACAATCGACGAGGGTGCTTTGAGACGCGCGTACACCTCTGCATCAGTCATAGCGTCCCGGTGAGCAGGATCGGCATCGCGTTCGAACATTGGTAGCGGGAATATGGACATGAATGGTGCCTAAGTGACTCGATCGGATTTCAGACGTATGACCGAACAGATTCACAAGTGCACACCAGATTGCGATCACCGTACGGGTTGTCAACACGACCAACTGGTGGCCAATACTTCCAAGAGCGAAGCCAAGTGGCTGGATACGCAGCCTGCTCACGAGTGTACGGGCGCGTCCACTCAGTGGCCGTCACCACCGCAGCAGTGTG
>JAPLMU010000194.1 GCA_026386795.1 Planctomycetota bacterium | reverse complement strand
TTGGCCTCCGCCACCGCGCGCACTAAGCAATCCGGCGTGAGGCGAACGTCTGCATCTGTAAAGAGCAACCACTCGCCGCGTGCTTCCTGACCCATCCGCTCGCAGCCCCACTGCTTGCCGTTCCAACCTCCAGGGAGCGGCTGCACCGGTACGGACCGGACGCGCGCGTCTTCCGCACACAACGCCGCAAGAATTACTGGCGTCTGGTCGGTGCTTTGATCGTCATGAACAAGCACCTCCAGCGAAATGCCGTGGTTGGCAAGCGCTCCGCGCACCACCGCCGCAATGTTCCGTTCTTCGTTACGCGCTGGAATGCACACACTCACCACTGGCACAGCAGACGCCGAGGCTGCGCGCACGACCCCTGATGTAGCGGATGGTGAATCACTACCCGCCTCGCGCAACCCACGAGCATCGCCACTATCTCCGCTCGTGACAGAAGCACCGCGCGCGCGAACGTAGATCCGTACATTAATGATCGTCATCACCAACGCAATCGAACTGACCAACGCGCTAAAGACCGGCAGCCATGTGAGCATTCCAGTTACAAACGTCACCTTGCACCGCCTGCGCGATGCCCAGTCTCAATGGCGGTCGCACGCCCAGTGGCGCGCAGTATCAAGTCATAAAGCGGGTGAATCTGCGCAGCACCGCCGCCGGTGATGACTACAAACTCTGCAGCATCCCGCGTCTGCACACAGCGCGCAAGTTCCGCCGCGTTGTCATTCATGGCGCGCTCGCAGGTCGTATGCCACGAACGAGCATCGGAAGGCCCACTCGGCGGTTCAATCGGCACAGCGCGCAGAAACACTTCCGGTCGTTGATCGTTCCAGAACGCGTATTCAACGGACATTGCCAGAACGCGCGCCTCGGGGTGACGCGCTGCCAACATCGCTACTCCGGGCCGAATCGATATTGCCAAGCGCGGATCCACAAATTGACCCTGCGGAGTAATCATCAATACCGAACGCGGCGCAGCAGCGAACCGCTCGCCCACGTACCGCACCAAGCTTCGAAGCCCCGCCGCATGATCAGGATCAACGCCAAACGCGCCGAGTTTGCGAAAGAACTTGAACTTGCGCAATTGCGTCACATCCATCGGACTCAGCGCGGGACGGCCAGCAAACCATCGTTCGTGAACGACGAATGCAACTAATGGATCCCACCACGAATGATGATTACTCAGCAAGATGATTGGACCCGCGTGCCGAGACATTGCCTCAAGCACTTCCGGCGATCCCCGCACCAATCGAACCGCGTGGAAGTGCTTCGGCACTTGGCGACGAAGCCAGACGCCAAAGAATTTCCGAAACCACGCACTTTCCGTGGCTGGTAGCAGTTCGCTCACGCCGTCTGGCACGCTTGCCCTTTAAGCACATGAGCACCGGTGCCTGCGATCAGCCGCGAGCCGTTGTCAATTCCAAAGCCAACGGTGCCGTGTGAAGTGCGCCCCACACCAAGGTCCTCGCACACCGCATCCGCTGCAGTCACACCACTCATCAACACCATGGGCACGCCGGGCCCTGGGTTAGCACTGCCGCCCGCCAGATAAAGATTGGAATACACGCGGCTCCGGTTGCGGGGCTTAAAGCCGCCCTTCAACTTGCCGTGACTTGCTAGCCCATAGATCGCACCGCCTTCAGCGTTGTACCAACGCTCAATACTCTGTGGCGTGAGATGACGCTCAACCACAATGTGCTTCTCAAGGTCGGCCATGCCCATGCGCTTCAATTTCTCAATGATCACTGGGCGATACTGCTCCATCATGCCGCCCGGACCTTCCCACACTTGCCCCGGACGCAAGAACGGCGTGTGAATCAGCGCGTACAAGGCCTCGCATCCCGCTGGCGCCTGCGTTGGGTCAGTGCGGCTTGGAACGCAGAGGTACACGGTTGGATCACGCGCAGGAATGCCCTGGCGATAGATGTCCTCAAACTCCAGATGCGCATCCTTGGAGAACAAGAAGTCATGGTGCAACAAGTGCTGGTACTGACGATCAAGCCCCAAGTACATCACCACGCCACTGCACGCCGGCGTATACGCCCCACCGATGCGACGCTGCTCGGAAATGCCTGCCTGTGAACCGTCCAAATCACGATAGGTTCGTTGCACATCACAGTTGGAAATCACTACATCGGCAGTCAACGTACGGCCGTCGTCCAGTTCAACGCCGCGGACGGTCTTGCCGTCAGTGATCAGACGCTTCACCCCAGTACCAGTGATGATTTCCGCGCGCTCCTCGCGCAATATGCGCTCCAGCGACCGCGCCACATTGCGTGTTCCACCCATCGCGTACCAGCATCCGTCATCCACCTGCGCAGCAGCGATCAGTGAAAGAATCGCCGGCGAAAGAAAGGGACTCGATCCAACGTACTGCAGAAAGTGTTCTGCCAATTGCCGCAGATGCGGTTCCCGAATGTGCTTCTCAATTGTCGCGCCCACTGTGGAGTGCATACGCATCGCAAAGACTTCCTTGAGAAGTCCCGGCTCGTTCGAAGGCGGAACGCGCATCAGATCCATCACGCCGCCAAGATCCTTGAAGAAGAAGACCTTGCCACTCAGGCGGAACATGCGGCGACTGTATTCAACAAAGTCCACCCAGCCGCGCCCCGCTCCGGTGCCTGGAAATTGCTTATCCATTGCAGCAGCCATTGCCTCTGGCTTCTCCAAGAGATCAATCACCGTGCCGTCTTCGTACATGCAGCGCCACTGCGGATCAAGGCGCACTAAATCGATGTAGTCAGAAACAGTGCGACCGGTGCGCTGAATGATGCCGCGCAGGACATTGGGGATGGTGAGAATGGTTGGCCCCATGTCGAAGGTGAATCCCTTCTCCGAGAGCACATTCATCTTTCCACCTAAGTGCTGGTTGCGCTCCACCAAGGTCACGCTCACTCCGCGTCCAGCCAGTTCGGTAGCCGCGGCAAGCCCAGCCAGACCACCTCCAATGACGATTGCTGTTTGTGTCATGTGTTTGTTACTCCGTGTTCCGATTGACTGGCGCTTTGGTGAACACCTGCGTTGCCAAGTTCGTGATCGCCCGCGCCTTGGGATACGTTCGCAGTCGCGCCACGGCGCCCACCAAACGCCAGCTTTCGTAGCCAACCTTTGACGGATGCGCTCGGCTCATCAAGCGGAGTTCGAACGCGCCCGGATGTCGTTGAGCAGGTCACCTCGCGGCTCAAGGCGCGCAAACCTGCTTCGCCGCGGCTGGCACCCCAACCGCTCGCTCCGCGGCCCTCAATGGACGTGGCTGGATGCGCCGTTGGCAGCACCGTGTCGTTAATCGTCACCACGTTCGAACCAAGCGCTGCGATGAAACTTTGATCAGCAAGCAGTTGATCCGGACGGCCCGTATAGATGCTCGTCGCCAAGTGCTGCCCAGCCGCGCGATGCACGGCGACGGCGTCTGCAATCCCATCGACCGGAAGCACCGCGAGCACCGGCCCAAAGTGATCGCCCAGCACCAATGCGGCATCGCGTTCACAACCAGCAACGCACAGCGGGCGCATGACGCCGCGATGTGCAGCCTCCACCACTCCGCCCAGACTGCACCCACCCTGAAGCATGGCCGCCTGCACCAATTGCACGCAGCGATCGGCCATAGCGGCATCAGCAAGTTTCATCGGGCGCGATGCCGCCACCAACGGCCGCATGGCCGCAATGAACGGGCCGTACGCCGCGCGTTCCACTAGGACGCGACGCGGAGCCATGCACGTCTGACCAGCATTCATGGTCACCGCATGCCAGATGGACTGCGCAGCGATCGCCACATTCGCATCAGCAAGTACCAGTGCGCTGTCGCGGCCCGAGAGTTCCAACGTGCTTGGAGTGAGCGTTCGCGCACAGACCTCGGCGATCTGCTTCCCCACTGCGGTGGATCCGGTGAATACCACGTGATCAAATTGTTCGGTTTCCAGAATGGTAATGGTGCGGCCGGCGTCGCGGGTTGCCTCAGTGGAAGTGATCATCTCCACCGGCAGACCCACATCGCGCATTGCCTCACGCGCTAATTCCACCAACAGGCGCTGCGAACGCGGCGAGCGCTCACTCGGCTTCACCACGGTTCGGTTGCCCGCCATCACCGACTGCAGCAATTGGATGCCCAACAATTGCACCGGATAATTCCAAGTGGCAATCACCAAGACGCGTCCCACCGGCAATCGATAGCTCCAGTGCGTCTGCCCAAGCATCCACCACGGCGCACCGCCAATCTTGCGCGGTCCAAGAGCACGCGGCGCATTTCGAACATGCCAACGAATGCTCGCTACCAGTGTCATGATTTCATGAGTCACTACTTCCCAGTCCGGCTTGCCGATATCCGTGTGCACCGCGTCAACCAAGTCGCGCTCGCGCTCCACCAAGCGGCGTTCAAATGCCGAGGCCCACGCAACGCGCGCCGAGAGGTCCGAGACTCGCTCCATCGCGTCGGCGTGCAACATGGGTTCTTGATGCATTTTTGGTTCGCAACCGGGTTCGGCCGTCGAATCCGCTCGGATTCGCACAACGGCATCTGTCAGAAGCGATATCTTCCCGAATCTGAGCCCCTTGTGGGGGCGAAAACGATAAAAACCATGGTTACTCAACGGTCCAAGACCTCTGTCCTCTCCGCCCACTGGCAGCAACAACTTCCAGGGAACGGGGCCGCGCCGACCGCAACCATGCCTACAGTTGCTGCTCGCGATGGCTCGGCACCAACAGCCGCCATCATCGGCGCCGGTCCGGGCGGCCTGACCACGGCAATGCTCCTAGCAGCCGCGGGCTTTGCCGTGACGGTCTACGAAGCGCACCCCACCGTCGGCGGACGAACCCGCCGGATTGAACTCGGCGATTACCGGTTTGATTGCGGCCCCACGTTCTTCATGATGCCCTACGTCTTGGAGGAGATCTTCGCTGCCACCGGGCGCCGTCTCTGTGACTACGCGGAACTGAAGCGTCTTGACCCGATGTACCGGCTGCTCATCGGCCAGCCAACCGGCGACCCCGTGGTCATCAACGCCACGCAAGATATTGAACGCATGTCGCGGCAGTTGTCCGCCATTGAGCCAAACGACGGCCCCGCGTTCGAACGCTTCATCCGCGACAATCGCCGCAAGCTTGAAGTGATGACCCCGATCCTGCGCCGCCCGATCCGCGGTCTCGCCGACTTCCTCAGCGCGGACATGTTGCGCGCGGGTCCGGCACTGCGTCCGTGGCAATCGCTGTACGACCACCTGAAGGGTTACTTCAAGCATGACGGCGTGCGACTCGCCATGAGTTTCCAGAGCAAATACTTGGGAATGAGCCCCTTTGAGTGCCCAGAGCTCTTCTCCATCCTGCCGTTCATTGAATACGAGTACGGCGTCTGGCACCCCATCGGCGGCTGCAACGCGCTGACGCAAGCGATGGCTGATGCTGCCACTGAGATGGGCACGCAGATTCACTGCGGCGCACCAGTGGAACGCATCCTGTTTGAAGGCAACAAAGCCTGCGGCGTAGTAATCAATGGCACCGAGCACCGTCATGATCATGTGGTGGTGAATGCCGACGCCGCGTGGGCCCTCAAAAACCTGATCCCCGACACGCTCCGCCCGCGTGCACTCAAGGATGCAACGCTTGATTCCAAGCGCTACAGCTGCAGCACCTTCATGATGTACCTCGGCATTGAAGGCGAAGTGGATCTGCCGCACCACACCATCTACACCTCGCGTTCGTATGTTGAGAATCTGAAGGACATCGCCGAACGCGGCACGCTTTCACAGGATCCGTCGACGTACGTGTGCAATCCTTCGCGCCTTGACCCAACACTTGCGCCGGCTGGACATTCCGCGCTCTACGTGTTGGTGCC
>JAPLMU010000101.1 GCA_026386795.1 Planctomycetota bacterium | reverse complement strand
GGCGCCTGACCCGCGTCGAATTCTGCAATACCGACAGAAATCAGCGCTTGCAGATCAGTGGGATCCCGTGCCAACACTGCTTCCCACTCCGCCTTTGCGCGCGGCAAGTCACCCGCTGCACCAGCGATGCGGGCTCGAGTTGAGTGCAGCGCCGTTGAACCGGGGTCGAGCCGAAGCGCGGCATCAATGTCATCAGCCGCGCGCGCGTACTGCCCGTCCATCGCACGTTGCCTGCCGCGCACATACCGGCGGAGCGCTTCGGATTCCGTTGCGCTGCCGGGAGTCGGCCCCGGCGCCAGAGCGACCGGTGCCACCGTTGGATGGTGAATTTCGCGGAGCGCGGCAACCAGCGTCATCGGTGGGCGCTGGAGCGGCGCAACCCGCGAGGCGGGAATTCCCGGCGGTGGAAGAAGTGGCGTCGCCCGCGGCGGGTCTGCATACAGGCACAACGACAGCACACACGGGAGTACGACTGTCACCGTGTGCATGAGCACACGGAGTCGGTGCGATCGGCGGGCGGCGGCCGACGGACGCATCGAATTTACTTCTTCTTTGCCACGGTCTTCGCGCCGGTCTTTGCTACTAACTTCAGGACTGGCTTTGCAGCCGCCTTCAGTGCTGGCTTGGCAACTGGCTTCGCTCCGCCCTTGACAACGAGCTTAGCAACCGGCTTTCCGGTCGGCTTGGCTCCTGTCTTTGCGGCGTCGCGTGCTTCCTTTGCCTTGAGTGCAAGTTTTTCGCGGCGCATCTCTTCACGACGCGCAGCGCGTTCTGCCATCAACGCAACACGCTCAGCGGCAAGCTGGGCTTCAACAAGCGCCTTCGCTGAGGCCCGTGCCTCTTCAACCGGCTTCGGCGGTGCCAATTCAGATGGCTTGCTGGAAGTCTTCGGAAGCTTCGGTGGATTCGTCTCCCACATATGGTCAACCGCGGCCACGAGTGCGCCATGTCCTTCGCGCGCTTCCTCGGCCTTCACGTGGCGAGTGACCCAGTTGGCTGCATCAACAAGGCCCATGCCTGATGGGAACACGCCAGCCTGCACCAACAACTGCAATCCAAATTCTTCGAGCGGCACCGAGTGGAAGTCCACACCGACAAGCAGAACGCGGTTGGCGACAAACGGCACCATGCCCGGCAGCGTGTCCATGTAGCTCACGGCGTCCTTCTTCATGAGCGTGCGCAGGCGCTCGAGCGAGACTTTGTGCTCGCGACGGAAGATGCCGTTCATTGCCTCGCGCAATCGCGAGACGCGGTCGTGGGCACGCCAATGCTTATGCCCAATCACGTCAATGATGTCACTGACGAGGCTAACACGCATGTCATTCCAATCAATGAACGCCGACTTCAGCCGCTTCAGTGCCGCTGTGGCATCAGCTGATGGTGCCTGCCAAAGAAGGTAGGAGTGGACAAAGAGTTCCACGAGATCCATTCCAGCAGGCTCGCACGTGGTGCGCAGCGCATTGCCAGCGGCTGTGTGCTTCTTCAGGAATGTCGCGAGCTTCGCGGCGTTAGGGGCTTCGGTCTTCACTGTCATGGCTTCCTCAGGTATCCGTTATTTCTGTAAGTTCTTGCTGTCCGTCATCGCCGTCGGAATCACCGCCCGCGGCGCGCATTGCGGCCTCAACTTCAGCCGCGCGTTTCAATGACTCGTCCAGGACAAATCGCAATTTCGGCGCGTGCCGAATGCGTGATTCCTTCAACACAGTCCGCCGTAAATGCGAAGCTGCGTGGTTGAGCGCCTGAATGTTGAGCGATCCGAACTCCGCGGGGAGCACCGATACGCGCACTGAGGCCTCTTCAAGATCTGCTGACATATCCACGCCGAGCACCGTCACCAAGCCGCGCATGCGCGGATCGGCGATGCCACGCAGGATCTCCATTTGGACGATCCGCTGGATCAGGCTCGCCATTTGCGCGCCCCTGTGGCCAGGCGCGCGCGGGGCGCCTGAGTGATGTGAATGCTCGTCACGATTCATGAGTATTTCAATCCTTGCGACCGCTCATCGCACCAAGACTGCGCTGCACCTTGACGGTGCGGTAGCACTCGAGGACGTCTCCAACCTTGATGTCGTTGTAGCCGTCGATCTTCATGCCGCACTCGTTGCCGGAACGAACTTCCTTGGCGTCGTCCTTGAAGCGCTTGAGCTGCTCCAAACGTCGATCCTTCTCGATGACGATGCCGCCACGAGTGACACGGATCTGTGCGTTGCGTTCCACCACGCCATCGGTGACGTAGCAACCAGCAATCGCACCGACCTTGGTGATTTTGTAGACCTCGCGGACATCGGCATGACCGATGACTTCGAGTTTGAGTTCTGGCTCGAGCAGACCGGATGCCGCCTTCGCAACATCATCGGTGAGGTCATAGATGACTTCATAGAGACGCATCTCAATACCCTTGGCTTCAGCGAGTGCGCGTGCCTTGGAGTTGGATGTGACATTGAAGCCAACGATGATCGCCTTGGTGGCTTCAGCAAGCGCAACATCGCTCTCGTTGATTCCGCCCACTGCGCAATGCTTGACGCTGACTGCAACTTCTTCGGTGCGAATCTTGCCGAGCACGATACGTAGGGTTTCCACGGAGCCCTGGACGTCGCCCTTGACCACCAGCGGCAGTTCCTTGACTCCGCCCTTGCCCATGTGCTCAAAGATGTTGTCGAGGGTGATCTTCGGTGCAGCGAGTTCGCGCTCACGCTCGATGCGGCGACGTTCAAGCGCGGCCTGTTCTGCTTCCTTGACACTCTTGACGCAGTAGAACTTGTCGCCTGCATCCGGCAGTACATCAAGACCAGAGATCGCTACTGGAGTAGAAGCGCTCGCACTCTCGATGCGTTGACCGCGGTCATTCACAATGTCGCGCACGCGCCCATAGGCACGACCGACAACAATGAAGTCGCCCTTCTTGAGTTGACCTTCTTGGACGATGATGCGCGCAACGGTGCCGCGACCCTCTTCCATCTGTGCTTCCAAGCACGTGCCCTGAGCAAGACCCTTGGCGTCAGCCTTGAAGTCGCGCAGATCAGCCACGTAGTCGAGCATTTCCAGCAGCTCTTGGATACCAGTGCCCTTGGTGGCACTGACCTTGAGCACTTCGGTCTCCCCGCCCCACTCCACTGGGTTCAGGCCGTGCTCAGCAAGTTGCCCCAGGATCCGCTGGATATTGTTTGCAGTGGCTTCCGCCTTGTCAATCTTGTTGAGCACCACCACGATCGGCACGCCAGCTACCTTGGCATGGTTGATACTCTCGATGGTCTGCGGCATAACGCCGTCATCGGCAGCCACCACCAGCACCACAATGTCCGTCACGCGTGCGCCGCGAGCGCGCATCTGCGTGAACGCTTCGTGACCAGGCGTATCGATGAAGGTCACCACGCGCTCCTTGTCGCCCGCCTTGACGGGGACTTGGAATGCACTGGTCGCCTGGGTGATGCCACCCGCTTCGCCCGATGCAACATTGGTGTTACGAATGCGGTCAAGCAAGCTGGTCTTACCGTGATCGACGTGACCAAGGATGGTGACCACGGGCGGACGCGCACGCTCTTCGGTGCGGACGCGCGCAGTGAATCGCTCCTCAATGATGTCGGCAACGCTCTTCGCCTCTTCAACGATGAGCTCAATTTCATAGCCCATCATGATTTCAATGGCGCGCTCAGTTTCAATGCTGCCGTTGATGGTGGCCATCTGTCCAGCAAGAACGAGTTGCTTCAGAATGTCGGTGGCCTTCACACCGCTCTTTTCTGAGAGTTCCTTGATGGAGATCGGTTCGGTGATATGCACTTCGCTCGGTGGACCTTGCTCAACGCGAGCGCCGCCCATGCCGCCATGCGAACCGCCCGAAGTCTTGTGACGACGGTTCTTCATCCAACCGGACGCTTCAGCCAAGCGCTTGTCGCGTTCGCCCTTGTCGATCGTGCCAGAGCCACCGCCGCCGGCGGCGTAGTCGCGACCGCGCGAATCAGCTGCACGACCAGTGCGGCTTGATGGCGTCGTGCGACCAGGACCGCGTCCTGCACCCGAACCTCCGGAACCGCCGAACCGACTTCCGCCGAATCCGGGGCCGCCTGGGCCGCCCGGGGGGCGCGGACGTGGAACTGGAAGATTTTCGGCCTGCTCAACGCGGATGACCTGCGGACCAGACAGCGCCGTCTTTGTGGGCGTGAGCGTTTGGCCAATCGCGCGCACAACTTCCGGGCGCTTCGGGATGTTCATCAACGGCGGCGATGATGCTGGTTGAATCGTGTGCCGCACTGGTGGCTTGACGACCACTGCTGGCGCCGGCTCTGCGGGCTTCGTGGAGCGATGCGCCTTGCCAATGACAGACGGGCTCACTGGCGCGCCGACCACTGTGTGCGGAGCAACACTCTCAGGTGATGTCACCACTGAAATGTCTTCGCCGGGAAGGCGCGGAGCAAGATCAAGTTCGGGGACTTCTGGAATGACGATCGATGATGCAGCGACGCTTGGGGCAGCGACAGGTGCAGACTTCGCGGTCGGAGCGTGAACTTCAGTTGCGGCGACCGACTTTGTTGCGGCGTCGACCGAAGCGGTATTAGCAACAATCTTTGCCGCGGCGGGAGCAGCCGTTGCAGATGAGTCGGTTCCCGCGATCACTTTAGGGGCAGTTGCAGTGGCTTCGGCAATCGTTACGACCGCTGAATCGGTACCCGTCTTCGTCGTCTGCGTTGGACCCTTCTTGCCCTTCGCGGTCGACGGAGCATCCGCGTCAACACTTGACGAATCGGTCACAGCCTTGGTGCGCGGCTCGGGCTTTGCCTTGGGGCGAGCTTCAACCTTCGCGGTCGTTTCAACCGCGGTGGCTGTGGCAACGCCACCGCTACCGAACCACTCGCGGATTGTCTCCGCAAGACCGATCGATACCGTGCTCGACGCCGTCTTGGCCTGGTCGACAACACCTTCGCTTTCGCACTTGGTCTTGATGTCCTTCCAGTCGACACCAAGGTCCTTGGCAAGTTGTGAAATTCGTACCTTCTGAATCTGCTTCGACACTCGTGTTGCTCCTCAGTGAAATGCCCGTCGTTTCGTTCGCCCGCCGTAATTAACTGCCGCCGCCGAGAATGGAATCCGCCGCGCTCTCCGCGCCCGCATCGGTCGGCACCGCCGCGTCGCGCACGCTGCCGCCGCCGAGCAAGAGATCGGTGGCCTGCATGTCTTCCGCCTTGCGCACCGCGTCTTCTTCCGCAGCAATGCGCTGCTCTTCAGCCACAATCTTGCCCTTCTCGCTGCATGCGTAGACGACCTGCTCAGCGAGTTCCTCGGACATGCCGATTTCCGCTGTGAGAACCGGTACGCCGACTTCTTCAATGTCAAAGACGCTGATGAGGCCGAGGGCGCCCATCTTGTCCAACATCGCATCAGTGAAGCCTTCAAGCGGCCGCACGGTCTCTTCAATCGCCTGCAAGTTGCGCTCAAACTCCGCAGGGGTCAGGATGTCAACATCCCAACCAGTGAGTCGAGCAGCAAGACGGACGTTCTGTCCGCGGCGACCGATCGCGAGCGACAGTTGATCTTCGCGAACGATGATCGTGCCGCGGCCGAGTTCGAAGCAGAGACTGACTTCCTCAACTTCAGCCGGCTTCAGCGCATTGGCGATGAGCACTTGGCTGGACTCGTTCCAACGAACGATGTCAATCTTTTCGCCGCCGAGTTCGTCAACGATGTTGCGAATGCGACTACCGCGCACGCCGACGCACGCGCCGACCGGATCGACCTTGCTATCAACGCTTGACACTGCGAGCTTGGTACGGAAACCGGGCTCGCGGCTCATGGCCTTGATCTCGATCACGCGCTCAGCAACTTCTGGAACTTCTGCCTCAAAGAGCTTGCGAATGAAGTCCGGATGGGCGCGCGACAGCACAACTTTGACTTGGCTCGTAGCGTCACGAACATCAAGAATCAAGCAGCGAACGCGATCGCCGGGCTGGAATTGCTCGCCAGGAATCTGCTCGCTGCGCGGCATGAATCCTTCGATGCGCTCAATCTGCACCATGAGGGCGCCGCCCTCGTAACGAGCTGCGGTGCCGGTGACAAGTTCGCCTTGGCGCTTGCCGAATTCTTCGAGGAGCGAGTTGCGCTCGTCTTCACGGAAACGCTGGATCATGACCTGCTTGGCGGTCTGCGCTGGAATGCGACCGAGCGACTTCAGATCAACATCGGAACGAATGCCGTCCTCGTCTTCGCGCCACAGCGTGATGGCGCCAGTGAGGCGATCGATCTCGCATCCAAAGTCCTCGGTGTCGAGTGAATTGAAGTGCTTGCGGGCGGCGCTGACCATGGCCTGCTCAAGGTCGTGAATGAGCAGTTCGCGGTCGATGTTGCGGTCGCGGGCGATCGAATCAAGGATGGCAAGTGTTTCGCGGTTCATGGTGAGGTGCTCCGAAGCGTGGATGATGAGATGTGGTGAAAGATGTGCTGTGCGAGTGAATGGTTCAGACTGGTCCGACGGGACCGGCTGAGCCAACTGACCGACCGGGTGACCAGAAACGAAACGGGCCACGCGTCCGGTCGACGCATGGCCCGCCTTGGCGGCCGAAGAACCTCGTGCGGCGCGGCGGTCAACCCATACGGGCGACCTCCGGGCGGACGCTGGGGACGCAACCCAGTTGCACGTCGTCGATGCGCGCGGCATCGACGACCAGCAAGCAGACCATGACGCTTTGAGGCGTCATGGGAGGCGGCTGGAGCCGGAATTCAGGATCGATGTAGCGATCATGGACGGCAGTGCAAGGAAGCGGACCCAGGACACTGAGGACCTGGAAACCAAGACGGACGGCCCCGGAACATCCGGGGACAGGTGGGGGATTGTAGCAGATATCGTTGAATTTGTCGCGTTCAGCCCGTCGGCAACCACTCCAGCACGGCGACCCCTCCTGGCGCCCGCCAAACAGCGAAACCGGCTCGTTTACATGCCCACGCGGCTAACCTCCATCTTTGTATGACCAATGAACAGCCCGCCGCACTCTGCTGCCCTGCACGCACTTCCTTGCGCTGGCTGATCCTGGCACTGACGCTGCTGGCCTCCGCTGCAATGGATCACGGAGCCTTTGCACAAGGGAGTTCCGCCACAAAGGTAGAAGTGCGCACCGCGGCCGCGCTCCTCAAGGGCTCACCGGGGGACACGCTCCCCATTGCCGTGGAGCTGGACATCGCCAGCGGCTGGCACATTTGGACAAGCGAAGCGCAATCGCGCGCATTGCCGGCTGGCATGACCGCCTTCGACGGCGCAATCTTTACGGCGATTGATGTGAAGACCCTGCCCGCTGGCGCGGCCATGGTGAGCGTTGCCGACATCCAGTGGCCGGCACCTCATGCGGTGAAAGGCGACTTGGGCGAAGGACCGCAGACCTTTGGTGTCTATGAAGGGAAGGTGGTTGCGTTTGTTCCGGTGATCATT
>JAPLMU010000158.1 GCA_026386795.1 Planctomycetota bacterium | reverse complement strand
TCGGGGTGGATGCGGGTACCGGTCTGTGTTGCGGGTTGCGGGCACATCATGCGGGAAGTGTAGGGGCAGGGCGCGGCGGTTAGGCTTCAAATTCATGGAAGGCACGGCGCCAGAATTTGTGGTGGAACAGTTGGGGCGCATGGCCTACGCCGATGCGCTTGAAGTGCAGCGCGCCCGTCATGCGGCCCTTGTTGAAGGTCGGGCGGCGGGGGCTCCGCATCGGGTGCTGGTGGTGGAGCATCCGGCGGTGATTACCGTCACTCGGCGTGTGGGAGCCGCGGGGCACGTGCTTGCTGATGAGGCGCGTCTTGCAGCGGCAGGAATCTCGCTTTGCCAGACTGATCGTGGCGGTGATGTCACGTACCACGGACCGGGGCAGGTGGTCATCTATCCAATCGTTGACTTGCAACGATTACATCTTGGCATCCATGCATACATTCGCGCGCTTGAGGAGGCGGCCATTCGCACATGCGCTGCGTGGGGCATCGGTTGTCACCGTGAGGGCGGAGCGACTGGCGTGTGGGTTGATAGTGGCGCCCCGAGCGCTGGTGATCTGCAGGAGGGCGCGGTGGCATCCACCTCTCGAAAGATCGCAGCTATTGGCGTTCGGGTTTCGCGCTCAGCAACGCTGCACGGCATGGCACTCAACGTCCAACCAGAACTCTCGCACTTCGACTTGATTGTCCCGTGCGGATTGCACGGCCGCCGAGTGACAAGCATGCGCGAAGTCCTTGGTGCGGCGTGCCCACCGAGCCGGGACGTTGCATTGCGCTTAGCAGAGGAAGTGATTTCTGCGATCAATGGTCGGTAGATGCGGTTGTCGTTCGCTGCATCAGACCTCATTGCTGGATCTGTCGCCGCACTCCGGACAAGTCACTCGTCGGTCTGCGGCGCGCGCGGTACCGCCAGCTGCGATCGCGTACCCACATGTCGGACACATCCCGCGCCGTTGCGCGCGCCAACGGTGCAGCGGCCCGAGCACACGCGCGCGCAGTCCTACAAATATTGCCCACAGAACGCACGCGTAGATCAGTGAGTTCAGCAACGCGCCGGGGAGCAGCGGCCGCCATGCGATGCCTGCTGAGAAGAGCGGGCTCCACTCAGCGCGTGGGATGCCGTCGTAGTCGAGGAGGTCCCAGCACTGCTCATGTCGCTCGTCGTCGGCATCTTCCCAAGGGTCACCAACTCCCGTCCACCGATAGTGCGCGTGCTCGACAACACTCCGGAACGGGCCACCCCAGGCCGCGCTGAAGTACATCTCTTGGGGCGGCATCCACGCAGTACCGTTGCCAGGTGTTGGCGGAAGCGTTACCCAGTCCGGTGGGCTGAGAGTGAATTCGTCTCCCATTTGGAAGAGTGCGTAGAGCGACTCGTACCGGTGCCCGCGAAAGACGGAGTTCGGGCTGAGGTTCTCTCGGTCGGCATTCATTCGCTGAAGTTCGTTCTCGAACACCGCAAGCGAAATCCATCCGTGGGCCGACTGGCCCGGAATGTCAGTCTCGAGGAGGCGTGCTGGAACCACGAGTCCCCACGAGTCATGCAGACGCCGGGGTAGGCGGTCACGCCAGATTCCCACTCCTCCCTCGGGAGTCTCAACGATGACTCCAGGTTGTCGTCCTGGCCCGAGGTACGCATCCGCTGTGTATGGCTCCGCGGTCTGAACCGAGAAGATTGACCGGATCCCTGGCGCCTCCCACAGTTGCTTTGGATCACCAGGCCACCACGATGGAGCATTCTGCCCCGTTGATAACCACCTTGCAGTCACAAAGAGCGTGTGCTCAAAGGTGAGGTAGGCAAACGCCATTCCGACTGCATGCTGCAGGAGGAATCCCAACACACACCATGCCGGGATGCGCCAAGTGAATTTGCGTCTCGTCTTTGCCATGCTGACCTTCCCGCAAGAGTTGTATCACATAGGAAGTCGTACAACTCTTGGTGCCGCATGGTCTGAACCGCTGGATGCCGAGTGGACACGATCACATTCCGCAAATGGCACAAGCCCCAGTGGGCAACCGAGTTCTCTGTTTGTCGCTTTGCAAATTTGGATCTCCTCGACTTGCGTGCTACTTAGTTATATCGCCGACCGCCGAAATTGGGGCGATCCTAAAATTTGGCAATTTGAGTTTGGAACGATTCTCTATCGTGATCACTTCGAGCGCTTGCTTGCATAGAAGGTTGAGGAGTTCGCAGTTGCGCTCTTGGCGCGCACGTAGTGCTTGATCGGCATCGCTCTGCCCGCCGGAACCCGAGAACGATGCATCACACACGCCTCGAAGCCAAGCCTCGTCGGCGGTCACTCGATCGAGCGCCGCGCGATAGGCGGCCTCGAACAACGCAACCAGTACTTCGCGTTCCTCTTGATCGGCGACGGCCAAGATGGTCTGCCGAAACTCCTCAATGGCAGGTGGCCAAAAGACGAACTGACAGCGACTCGCTATTTCCGTCCAAAATCTACGCCGCAATTCGCTCGACGCAGGCTCTTCAAGTGCTGTTGAAAAGCGCTGGAGCGATGTCAAGACAAGGCTTGTTAGTTCGAGCGCACCGCGTCTGATCTTAGGCAACGCCTCTGTGGCGCGTCGGGTAAGTGGTTCACTTGTAACGTTCGAGTCGAGCCCACGAGGCGGCTGTTCGAGCTGCCGAAGCAGTCGTCTTGAAGTTGCTCGCATGACGCGGACTTCATTGGTGCGCAATCGATCTGCCAACCGAACATACATGTCGCAGTGCTGGACGACGAGCGCTTCCAACTCTGCTGCGTGAGTAGATGAATTGGGAAAGCACGCGGTGACTGTATCAAGCAGCGCGACAAGATCGATCGAGCCCGTGGCGATGTGCGCGCCCGGCATAGGGCTAGTGGCGAAGACAACCGCGTACTCGAATCGAGGCCATTGATCCGCATGACCATCGGCAAAGCTGCAGCGGACAGCATCTAAGAGATCTCGTTCGGCCGCTGCTTGCTCGTCCGCAATCGGCGCAAGCGCGATCTCGCGTTGTACACAGAGGCGAAGCCAGCCGGACACCCCATCCGGTCCATCGACAGAACTCATCCTTTGGTCCCACTCGATCTTTGTGCGTCGCCAGGTCTGGAGCTTCACTTCCATAGTTGCGTGATAGTCCGCGAGCATCCGAGTGAGCAAAGCCACCTCGTCTTGATTGAGTGTGAGCACGAGTGGCGCCAGTCGCGCGATCGGGCCACTGAAGGTGTCAGCAAGTGCGCTCTCGTAATGGTGGGACCATGGCCCAGCAGGCAGGGCGTGGTCTTGGTTGGCGTATGCACCAAACGACGCCACAAGCGCAGCTGTGAGACCAACGCACCGCAGCAGGCGCAGGCGTCGAATGCCACAGGCAATCATGGACGTTTGATCATGATTCCCCGGGTCAAACATCATCGCAGTGTAACACCGCCATCAACCGATCACTCATCCTCGATCACTCATCATCGATCACTCATCCTTAAGTGACAGTTCCTTGATGAGTTCCGGGGTCAGGTCGATGGTCTCTGGATAATGCAAGAAGGTTCGGACCTGCACCTGCAACATGGCATCAGCTGGGCTGTTGCTCCCGAATGGCTGGCTTGTCGGCACGAAGCGCAGCACAATGTCAACCTTGTTGCGATCGGCAACAACGTCGGTCGCGGCGGTCATTTCGCGGTAGGCCTTCTCGATTTGCTCTGCTTGCAACTTGCCGAGTTTCTCGCCGATCTCCTTGCGCCATGCTTCGACTTCCTTGAAGAAGCCCTCGACTTCCTGGCGACCGCCCTCAAAGCCCGGAGCCTTGGGGTCAACATCCTTGTACTTGGTTTCGAGTTCGGTGTAGCGCTTGCGGAACTCCTCGTCCTTGCTCTTGGCGGTCTCCTCGAGGTGCTTGCGTTCGTCTTCGAACCGCTCGCTCTTGAGCAGGAGCTTCATGATCTTGTCGCTGCCGACCGCTCCGATGGACCACGCCTTCGCAGTGGCTTGCTCGCCGAATGCAAGGTGACCTTCAACATTGCGCAGCGTGAGATTGGTGTCTTTGCCCGTAAGAATCACCGCGTCGGCGGGACCCAAATCCGAAGGCGTTGGCTCCGGCAGAGCCGACGCGTTGCGCTCGGCGCCGCGCAGGAAACTCATAGCGGCGATGCCAGCGAGGGCGGAATAAACGATAACGCGTTCTGTGTTGCGCATGGATGGAATTTCTTAGT
>JAPLMU010000103.1 GCA_026386795.1 Planctomycetota bacterium | reverse complement strand
GTGCCCGTCTTGTCCATCACCACGGTGTCAACAGAGCCAGCAGCTTCAAGCGTGCTCGTCTGCTTCACCATGATTCCTAAGCGCGCCGCAGCAGCAAACGCCGCAACCATCGCCGTTGGATACGCAATCAGCAGCGCGCCCGGCGTAGTCACCACCAGCACAGTAATCGCACGCACCGCAGCGGCATCGCGCGTTGCTTGATCAGCACTCTTTGAAGTGAAGAACCACACCAGCCCGGCCACCATCAGCACCACCGGAACGTAATAGTTGGAAAGCTTCTCAATGAGTTCCTGCCGCGCCGTCTTGGACTTCTCCGCCTCGCGAATCAGATTCTCAACCTTACCGATGGTGGTCTCGCCAGCAACAGCAGTCACATTGATATCAATCTGACCGGTGATGTTCGTGGTACCTGCATACACCTGCGTTCCAGGCAGCGCTTCCACCGGCACACTTTCACCCGTCAATGAAGCCTGATTGATCGACGTACTACCAACCGTCACCACACCGTCAGCCGGCAGATTCTCGCCGGGGCGCACGCGCACTGTCATGCCTACGCGCACCTGTGCGAGCGGCATCTGTCGCTCCGTGCCATCAGCACCCACCGCGCGCGCTTCACCAGGAGTGAGTTCCACCAGTTCGCGAATCGCCCGTTGTGCACCCCACGCAGTGCGGCTCAGAATCAGTTCTGCAAGCCACAAGAAGAACGCAAGGAATCCGGCTTGCAGAAAGAAATTGTTTGCCATGGCGGCCAGCACGGCCAAACTTGCCAACGCGTTGCCACTGGGGCGACCTTCGCGCAGTTCGCGCACCGCGCCCGTGAAGAGCGGGGTAGCAACAATGATCGCGCCAATAGCCGCCGGGATCTGCGTGACATTCTCAGCAAAGTCAAAGAGCGAACGCCCAAGCCATGACACCAACAGCAACATGCCACCCGAGAGTGCCACTACCAATCGTCGTTCAAGTTGGCTGCCACCAGAGGCAAGCGCCTCGGCAGCGGAGGGGCGTCGGGGCTGCTGGTCAGCGGAATTCAAGCCAGCAAGAGGCGCAGGTGCAGTGCTCATGAAGGGAATAGTACGCCGCCACCGCCCGGTTGGGTCAATGCTGCAACCAGCCCATCACGCCACACATTTCAGGCTGAAATCGCGCTCATCCCACCCGCTCGGCGCCTGCTTCGCGCCCCATCAGGTCGCGGATGGCACCCGCGGGCGTCTTGCCGTGGAACAGGATTGACTCCACTGCGCGCACAATCGGCATCTCTACGCCGTGGCGCTCAGCCAGCGCAAGTAACGCGCGCGATGTGGCAACGCCCTCAACAACAGAATCCGTGCGAGCCAAGTACATGGCCAGCGGTTCCCCGCGTCCAATTGCTTCGCCACATGATCGATTCCGACCTTCGGGGCTAAAGCAGGTGGTGGCCAAATCGCCAACGCCCGCAATTCCAAAGAATGTCTCTGGCCGTGCGCCGAGTGCCGAACCAAGGCGAACGATTTCCGCGAGTCCACGTGCGAGCAGGGCGCTCTTTGCATTCGAGCCCAGCCCCAACCCATCCACCATGCCTGCCGCAATCGCCACCACATTCTTCGCGGCGCCAGCAATCTCTACGCCAACCACATCAGAGTTCGTATAGATGCGAAGCCACGGCAAAGAGAATGTTCGCTGCACGCGTTCGGCAAGCGCGGCGTCAGTGCTCGCACTCACCATGGTGGCCGGCAATCGCAACGCGAGTTCGGCTGCGATCGTTGGTCCACTCAGAACAGCCACAGCGCGCGCACTCTCACTGCCGCGCGCGGCCTCGGCAATCACTTGGCTCGGTCGCAGAAGTGTTTCATCTTCAATGCCCTTTGTGACGCTTACCACTGGAACGCCAACTGCAAGATGCGCAGCGAGCGGCTTCCACGCCGCGCGCACAAACTGCGTTGGAATGGCGTTCACCACCAGTGTTGCGCCGTCCAGCGCGCGCGCGCCGTCGTGCTCAAATCGCACCGCGTCCGGAATCACGAGCCCCGGCAAACGCGGCGAGCGTCGCGCCGCTGAAAGTTCTTGAATCACGCTCGGAATTGGCCCCCAAATACACACCGGTACGCCGCGCTCAGCAAGCATTGCGGCCATCACGATGCCCATTTGTCCTTCGCCAATGATCGTGACGCGTTCGCCATGCTGCATTGCAGCGGCATCATCCGCATGCGCGCTCCGGCGAATAC
>JAPLMU010000066.1 GCA_026386795.1 Planctomycetota bacterium | reverse complement strand
GCGCGATATACCCAATGATCTCGCCGCCTCCGAAATGGCGATCCCATGATGAACGACCAAATCAACTAAATGATGTCTCTCTGACACAGCGTGGGTTTCTTTCCAGGGCATAGACGGAAGGTTCCGCCAAACGCCCCAACCGGTCACCCATGTGCCCGAACAGTTATGTCACCTATGTGGCCGGTATTTACCGATCCATCTCGGGCCCCCACCCCTGCTGGCGCAGCAGTTGCCAAATTGCCGACGGCGGATCAACTTGGACGTAGCGCTCCTTTCTCACAAATTTGCCGCTCAAGATAGTTCCACTGCCTTGTGTGGGGCATTGGCCATTGATGTCGATCTCGGTTTCGGACCATTGGAGCGGTGGCGAATTGGTCGCACATCCACCAACCCACAGCGCAAGTCCAATCACGCTCACGCCCACAACCCGGCTAGCGCTACAGCAGTCGATGATTCCCATCTTGATTATCTCCGTGTTCTTTCCAAGAAGTCCCGCTCATCAGCCCACCTCTGGAACGAATCGTTTGTTGAAATGTGCTCCGCGACAGTCGTTGCCTCCCGATGCGGAACGTCCCAATCTCGGGCGACCGCGGCATGCGACACTTCCGCCCTGGTGGAAGGCAGATCGCCGAAGGATGGACGCACGCGTTCCATCGCCCCCCTATCACCGTCTGACCTGCCCCGCTGTGACAGGCCAATCCGCCAGATTTTGAAAATTCTTTTTTAACTCCCCTGATCGCGCTCTCCGGTTCATGGCCGAATGAGCGTTTGTGGGGCAGGGCGCCACGTCCGGCGCTGTCCGACCCGCTCCCGCCTCGACTTGGAGTCGGTTTGCTTCAGCGACTGCACGGCGCGGATGAGTGCATCCTGAACGACACCTATTCACCAATCACAGCCACGCTCCGCATTCACCGAACCGAATGCGCTCGAAGGAAGTCGGCAATGGGTGGTTGCGCGTGATGTGGCTCTGGAGGACGTCTTCCACCTAAAGAAACTCCGGCTGCATTCACTCCCCCAGTCGCTTTAGTGCCTTCCCGTGCTTGTCGTTGACTCGCTTGAGCGATCGCGCGACGCGTGCGCCTTTGGTGCCTTCAGTCATCGGGCGGATGGTGAGTGCGTTTCCGTCCGTCGTCAGTTCGACGGGGCGTTCCGGATCCATCTGGAGGAGTTCCAGGATGGCCCGGTCGATGACTAGCGCGTAACTATTACCGTGCTTGGTGAGGGTCTTGACCATGATGGTGATGATACGATGTACATACCGTGTGTCAACACATGATTCACGGAATTTCTGTGTTTCCTGGGGGGTACGCCCCGAGCCCGTCACGCACTCCGCCACTGCGGAAGCAGCCAAAACCGTCTGATACCTGCCAATTCTTCCTGTGGCCTTGAACAGCGTGTGGCGTTTTGCCGTACAGGGTGGTATGCTTCACCGTCGGTCACGAGGTACCACCATGAGCGCTATTCCCAACTCCCCATCCGCCCGGCTCGATTTCCGACTCTCACCCGAGCACAAGTCGCTTATCGAGCGCGCTGCGAGCGCTCAAGGTCAGACGGTGTCAAGCTTTGCCATCGCCACGCTGCTCAAGGCTTCGGAGGCGGCGATTGAAAGTGAGACGACGCGAACGCTCTCTGCCCGCGACTCGCAGATGTTCCTGGCCATGCTCGATACGCCCGGCAAACCCAACACCGCGCTGAAGGCGGCGGCTAAGAGTTACAAGGGGCGGCGTGGGCGCTGAACCCGCGAACTGGTTAATCAAAGAACTCGGCTCCGACCACGATCGGGCCGATTTTTCATGTGGCCACGAGTCGCTCGATACGTTCCTCAAAGAGTTTGCCAGCCAGAACCAGAAGACGGGCGTCAGCCGCACCTTCGTCGCGCTCACGCCCGGCGAGAAGATCGTTCGTGGCTACTACTCGCTGGCCGCGGGATCGGTGCAGTTCCAGAACCTGACCGAAGCGCAGCGCAAGCGTCTGCCGAAGTACCCGGTCCCCGTCGCACACCTCGGCCGTCTCGCCGTCGACAAGCGCGTGCAAGGGCAGGGGCTCGGTGCGTACTTGTTGGTGGACGCGATCGCTCGCGTCGATCGAGCTGACCGCGACCTTGGCATCCACGCAATCGAGGTCGTCGCCATCGACAACGCGGCGAAGGGCTTCTATCTGAAGTACGGCTTCACCAAGCTCGCTGACGATCCGCACCATCTCTTCATCTCGATGAAGACCATCCGCAAGCTCGGGCTGGGAAAGCGAAAAGGGCCGCCTCGGCTTCGAGGCGACCCTTAAACTCCCCCGACTGGACTCGAACCAGTAACCTGGCGGTTAACAGCCGCCCGCTCTACCATTGAGCTACAGGGGAATGTCATTGGCGGACGGGGAGAATAGCGAATCCACCGTTGCAGTCAACTGATCGGTCAATCGCGGCACCTTCATGAGCGGAAGGCTCGGATTTCGGGCATATGCAGCGCGGGTGCAGGAAAGGTGCAAATCGCAAGCTTTCAGAGCATTACGGCCCGTAACTCCGGGAAATCTCCCCGTATTCGCGGCGCGGTTTAACCCCCGATTTCAGTTTCTCACGCGGAAGGCCACTTGGCGGGGAAAAATGCGTGTCACGAGTGGTTGATCTGCTCGCGCGCGCAACATTCCGTCCGCGCGTGGCGTTACGGCATCCGCTTGATCGGCGCCTCAATCCGCGTTCGTCCACCCATGTGCACGCGCAGCGGTTCCGGAATGGTGACGGTACCGTCCGCGTTCTGATGGATCTCAAGCAGTGGGATCAAGACGCGTGGACTTGCAATGACCGTGTTGTTCAGTGCATAGGCATGGTGTGTGCGACCGTCCGCGTCCTTGTACCGCAGGTTGAGGCGGCGGCATTGGTAGTCACCCAGTCGGCTTGCGCTGTGGGTCTCGCCGTATTCACCGGTTGGTGAGCCGTCCGAGCCAGCGTCGCCGCGACCGGGCATCCAGCATTCCACATCCACCATGTCTTCGTTCTTCATACCCAGGTCGCCCGTGCAGCACTGCAGTAAGCGGTACGGCAGGTCAAGCGACTGCAGGATCTCCTCCACGAAGCCGAGCATCTTGGTGTGCCAAGCGCGGCTCTCCGCCTCGTCGGCGCGGCACACCACCACTTGCTCCACCTTGTCGAATTGATGAATTCGGTAGAGGCCCGCGGTGTCCTTGCCAGCAGCGCCAGCTTCGCGGCGGAAGCAGGTGCTCACCGTGGTGTAAGTGAGTGGCAGGGCGCTCTCCGGAAGAATCTCGTCGGCGTGGATTCCCATCAGACCAACTTCGCCGGTGCCGGTGAGGAATAGATCGTGGCCGCCGCCGCGCGCTGATTCCTCAACGTGGTACGCCTGCTCGCGCCCGAAGGGGAAGAAGCCGGTTCCCTGCATGCATTCCTCGCGCACGATGACCGGCACGCCCATCGCGGTGAATCCATGCTTTTCCACCATGTGATCAAACGCGTAGCGAAGCACTGCTTGGTGCAGGCGCATACCCATGCCAGTCAGAACATAGTGACGGGTGCCGCCCATCTTCACGCCGCGCTCAAAGTCTGCCAGTCCAAGGTCGCGCACTAACTCAAGGTGCGTCTTTGGGGCAAATCCTTTATTCGCGGTGAAACTCTTTGCGGGATTGAAGCCCGCTGGATGCCACGTGCGCAATTCCACGTTGCTGCTTGCATCGGCGCCGCGCGGGATGTCTGCAGCTGGCGGCTGCGGCACGCGCAGCAACAGATCATTCCAGTGCGGCTCCACCAAACGGAGTGCATCTTCTAAGAGCGCAACTTCGCCCTTGAGGGCGGTGGGCTTTGCTTCTAACTCCAAGAGTTGCGCTTCGGCCGTGGTGCGTGCGGCGCCTTCCATCCCCTTGAGTTGACCCTTGAGCTTGCCGATCTGCGGCCCGATCTCTTTACTCAACTTGTTCTGTTCAGCGCGCTTTGATTCCAACTTCTGCAGAATCTCGCGCCGCTCGGTGTCGAGCGCCAGCAGTCGGTCAAAGTCCACCGCCGCATTCTTGTCGCGGGCGCCTTGGCGAAAGCGTTCCGGGTTCTCACGCAGCTGGCGAATGTCGATCATGGGGCGAGAATCGTACTTCCCGCCGAGGGGTTTGGGCGGTCACGATCCGGGCGCGCGGTAGTTGGGGCTTTCCGCCCAGCGCATCTTGTCAACCAGCGTCTCCCAGTAGCTCGAGTCCGGTCGCGCCACGATTCGAGCCATGTCATGGTGGCGCTTGGCAACCACCGTGTCACCCACGCGCAGCGAGACGTTGATGTGCCCGTCCAGGACCAGCGTTGTCCCTTCGTTCGCCCGCACCACGTGTGCTTGAACCGCCAAACTAGCCGGTACCACCACTGGACGGAACGCCAGCGAATGCGCCGCGTTCGGCGTGACGATGATCGCCTCGACGTCCGGATGAACAATCGGACCGCCGGCGCTTGCGTTGTAGGCGGTACTACCCACCGGAGTGGCGATGATGATTCCGTCGCCGAGGAACTCCGGGCCATTCTCGCCATCGAGACGCAGTGCCAATTCGATCATTCGAAATGGTGCACCGGCCGTTACCACGCAATCGTTCACGGCAAGACCTTCGTAGCGGGTGGTGCCGTCGGCTGCTCGTACGGTGACCGCCAACACCATGCGCTGACGGATCACTGGGTTCGCACCGAAGATCGCGGTGGCATGTGTCTCTAGGCTCGCGGTGTCAAACTCCGCCAAGAAGCCTAGGCGCCCAGTGTTGACGCCAACCACCGGCGTTGCGTGAGCCATGAATATTCGCAGCGCAGCCATGATGCTTCCATCGCCACCAATGACCACGGCACGATCGGCTTTCAGGTCAGGCGGCAGTGTGTCGTTCACGTCAAACTCACCAACCACGGTGGCGTGCCGAGCAATCGTCGCGCGGACCTGCGCCAGCACTTCGCCAGTACCCGCGCGCGCGCGTGATGAAAGGAGGATAACGCGCATCAAGCCACCATTCCCTTCGTGAGACGCATGAACGCGGTTTCCAGATTGATCGGCTCCTCAATCATGGAGATGAGTCGAAATCCTGCAGTAATCAAGCGCGCCGGGAGGTCGCTCACCGCCACCGGTGCCGCGGCATCAAGCACCACGTCGATACGCGGCTTCATGCCGTCGCGCTCCACAATGATGGCCTTAGTAACGCCTTTGACCGCTCCAAGCAGTGCAGCCGCCTCTGCGTGCCGATCTTCCACCGCAATCTGCACAACGGTGCCACTGCCAACCTTCTGCATGATGTCGCGCACTGCGCCGGCGTAAATGAGTTCGCCGCGCTCAATGATCGCCACCAT
>JAPLMU010000015.1 GCA_026386795.1 Planctomycetota bacterium | reverse complement strand
GGGCCGCACCATGTCGCCCAGAAATCAATCACCACAATCTTGCCGCGCAGGTCAGACAGTTGATTCCATGGTGTTGAGCCATCGGCGTTGCGAACCCATTCGCAGTGGAGCTCTGGCGCAGTGCGTCCGGTGAGTTCGCCGCGTCCGGCGGCACTTTCGAGGCGGCGCAAGATTCGCCGTAGACCCAAATTCGATAACTCAATGCGTGCCGACTTCTTGGATGAGTCCTTGGCTTCTTTGCTTCCCTTGGTTTCCGTGCTCCTTGCATCACGAAGCGTGGCAGCCATAGCGGTGTTCTTGGCAATGGTTGCTTTGACGCATGCCAGCGCCGCAGTATGTGCTGCCGTTGCTTCTTGCTCCGGTAGCGCAACCCGCGCAACATCGACGAGCGTGTCAAGTTTCATGATGATCGCAGCGGAAGCTTTGCCATCACTCAGCGTTGCCACCAGTGCACGCACCACATCGGCATGTGGAGCGAGGTCAGCTGGGCGAGCAGTGGCCAGAACATCAAGCAATTCGCAGCCAACTTTCGTCTGCATCCCGTCCTGCGCCGCATTGCGCTTCAGGAGCGGCATCGGATCGATGGGCTTGTCATCGCGTTGCGAAATGAGCATCGCTTGCAGCACTGCGCACTCAAATCCTTGCACATCGTCAGGAACTGATTTTTCAGCGAGGACAGCAATGAACTGGTCCCGCACTTGGGGTGACGCCGCCGCGCGTGCGCGTTGGTCGAACAGTTGCGAAGCCTTCATGGTGGCAAGATCGTGTTCAACAGCCTTCGTCTCCGCGGGCGGAGCAGTGCTCGTGGTGACCTCCGATGCGCAGCCAGAAAGCATGATCGTCGATAGCAGCACGCAAGCAGTAACGGTTGTTGTATTCATAATGTGTGTTCCACTCATCAGCCACCGACGGCAGACATTGGTCGCGCTGGCTGTGTAAATGTTGGAGAGGAAATCTGGTGACCGGACAACTTTGTCCAAGTGACATCAATCAAGAATCGCTCAATGTCTGCATCGCTCGCCCCATTCCGGAGGAGCGGCAGAAGGCCCCATTCGGTGGTGCTAAACAGGCACGGGCGAACGAAGCCGTCGGCAGTCAGCCGCAAGCGGCTGCATGCACCGCAGAACGGGCTACTCACAGGAGCGATGAAACCCACAGTGCCGGGTGCGCCATCGGCAAATCGGTAGGTGCGCGCCGTGCTATGCGCATCATCGGCACCGGTCGGGAGCAGCGCGAACGTCTGCTCGATCGCGGCGCGCGTCTCCGCCGCTGGCACCATGAGCGTTCGATCCCATGCATGCGCAGAGTCGAGTGGCATGTATTCAATGAAGCGCATTTCTACGCCAAACGATACACGCATCAATACCTGCCATCACATCGTCCGGAGTTGCCGTCGAACGGGTCACGCGCGCGAAGCGATCAGCACGCACAGAATCGATACTGATAGTCACTCGATCGAGTCCAGCGCGCTTCCACCGCGCGAGGGCGTTGCGCGTGAGCAGTGATCCGTTAGTGATCATTGCGATTTCCACACGCGTTGTGTTGCGGATTCCAGCAATGATCGTTTCGAGTTCCGGGTGGAGGGTCGGCTCGCCGCCGGTGATCCGGATCTTGCGGACCCCAAGCCCTTCGGCGATCCCCGCCATGCGCACGATCTCGCTTGGCGTCAGCAGCCGGTCAGCAGGTTGAAACCGAACATCTGGTTCCATGCAATAGACGCATCGAAAGTTGCAGCGGTCGGTGATACTGATTCGCAAGTCCAGGATGGTGCGGCCGTGCGAATCAATCATGCGCCGCTTCGCGCGCACTTCGTCCGGTGCTGGCGGCAGAGGCTGCCGCGCTGGCAATTCCCGCAGCGCGCTCGCGGATTTCCATTGTTGCAACGCGATCGTGCCCGATGCACCTGCGCCGATTCCCGTACTGGAGGCTTCGGGCGCCTTGGTCGGGTGGTCGGGAGTGTGTCGATCGAGGCGCATGACTGCTTTGAGGGTAGCACACCGCGCATGTTGAATCGGCGCGCTCCGGAGCGGACATGCCACCGTTGTCTGGGCGGTACCTTCCTACGACATGGACAGCGCAGGAACCCTCGAAGCATTCGTACTGTTGCTCGCATTCGTTGCGGCGCTGTACGCGAGCGTTGGGCACGGCGGGGCGTCGGGTTACTTAGCGGTCATGGCCTTGTTCGGCGTCGGTGCAACTGTGATGCGTCCGTCAGCACTGGTCCTCAACGTGTTGGTGTCGATGATCGCCACACTGACATTCGCTCTTGCGGGGCAGGTTCGTTGGCGGATGCTCTTGCCGTTCATCGTCACATCCGTGCCGATGGCGTTCCTTGGTGGTACGCGCACGCTTCCGGACGGCATCTTTCGAATGGTGGTGGCGATTGTGCTGGTGTGCGTTGCAGTGCGACTATTCATACCGTCGCTGCCGCGTCCGGCGCGCGCACTCCCGCTGCCATTTGCGATTGTCATCGGCGCGGTGATCGGTGCACTCTCTGGTCTGGTCGGAGTCGGTGGCGGCATCTTTCTCACCCCGCTTTTGATCCTTGGCGGATGGTCAACGCCGCGCGAAGCGGCGGCCCTGTCCGCGCCGTTCATTCTGGTGAATTCAATCGCTGGCCTTGGCGGAATGATGACGCAGGGAATTCAGTTACCGCCGTGGATGTGGTGGGCATGCGGGGCCGTCGTCATCAGTGGCTGGATTGGTGCGCAATGGAGCGTTCGCGGCGCATCGCAGCGAACGTTGCGACTTCTTCTCGGATTGATCATTTTGTTGGCAAGCGTGAAATTTGCGCTCGTCTAAAGCAGACGTGGCGCGTACATTTCCCGCCATGCCCCTCTTGAATCCTGGCCGCAAGGCTGCCGCGTTCTCCGCCCCCGACCAAACTGGCACGCTCCGAACCCTTGCCGAATTCAAGGGTCGATCCGTTGTGCTGTACTTCTATCCAAAGGATGACACGCCCGGTTGCACCGTGGAAGCATGCTCCTTCCGCGACGGGTGGGCAAAGTTGCGTAAGGCCGGCATTGAGGTCCTGGGTGTGAGCCCAGACGGCACCGCGAGCCATGTGAAGTTCATCAAGAAATACAAGTTGCCGTTCGCGTTACTCGCTGACGAGCCCGCCGCTGGCAAGGCGCCGAAGTTGTGCACCGCCTATGGAACGTGGCAGGAAAAATCCATGTACGGCAAGAAATATATGGGCGTTGCGCGCACCACCTACCTGATTGGTCCAGACGGCAAAGTGGCCGCACGCTTTGACAAGGTCAAGCCCGAAGGTCACGCTGACGAGATCCTTGCCGCTGCCGCCGCGCTAGGCTCCGCATCATGCACGCCGTCGAAATCCGTTTCCTCCGCCTCCACCAAGGCGCGCAGCTCCCCGCCTACCAAACCGAGCACGCGGCGGGCCTCGACCTCCACGCCTGCATCGAAGCGCCGGTGACACTGGCGCCCGGTGACATCGCCATGATTCCGTGTGGATTTGCGATGGCCATTCCACATGGCTTTGAAGCGCAGGTTCGACCGCGGTCCGGCCTTGCCACGAAGCACGGAATTGGTATGCCAAATTCTCCGGGCACCGTTGACAGTGATTATCGCGGTGAGATGAAGGTGCCGCTTGTGAATCTTGGGCGCGCAGCATTTACGGTGGAGCACGGGATGCGGATCGCGCAGATGGTGGTGGCACCGGTGGCGCGTGCGACGGTTCGCGTGGTTGAGGAACTTGATGGAACATCGCGTGGCGGGGGTGGATTTGGCAGCACTGGGCGCTGACCGGAAGCGCGCCGCTCCGTATCATCTCGGAATGACCACTGCGACCGCCCGTGAAGTCACCGTCCCGCTCCTTGACCTCAAGGCTCAATACGCCACGATCCGTGCTGAGATTGAGCCAGCAGTGCTTGCGGTGATGGAGAGCCAGTACTTCATTGGCGGTCCCAAGATCGACGATCTTGAGAAGGAAGTGGCCGCCTATTGCCACGCCAAGCATGCGATCGGATGCGCCAACGGTTCCGATGCAATCCTGCTCGCTCTACAGGCCCTTGATGTCGGCCCTGGCGACGAGGTGATTCTCCCGACGTTCACCTTCTTCGCCACCGCTGGCAGCGTGCATCGCTTGGGCGCACGCCCGGTCTTCGTAGACATCGACCCCACCACCTACAACATCTGCCCAAAGTCAACCGAAGAAGCCTTCGGATGCTGCAAGAAGGTGAAGTGCTTGATGCCCGTACATCTCTTTGGTCAAGCCGCGGATCTTGACAGCATCATGGCGATCGCCAAGGCGCGGAACCTGACGGTTGTTGAAGACTGCGCGCAAGCCATTGGTACCGAAGACGTGCACGGTCGCCGCGTTGGAAGCGTTGGCGACATTGGCACCTACAGCTTCTTTCCCTCGAAGAACCTCGGTGGATTTGGCGACGGTGGCATCATGTCCACCAACTCCGATGTGCACGCGGCCCGCATGAAGCGCCTGCGCAATCACGGCATGGAGCCCAAGTATTTCCACCAAGAAATCGGTATGAACTCGCGCCTAGATGCGCTGCAGGCTGCGGTACTCAGCATCAAGCTCCGGCACCTTGATTCGTGGAGTAACGCGCGCCAGCGCAATGCCGCGTGGTACGACGAATTCTTTACCGCGCATGGTGCCGCCGACAGCTCAGTTCCGGTGGACGCGGGCGGGCTTCCGCTTCGCTTCCCGAAGGCGCCGACCGCTGGTCGTCACATCTACAACCAGTACGTTATCCGTGTGCCAGCGCGTATCCGAGACGCTGTGCGCGATGAACTCACCAAGCGCAAGATTGGCACCGAGATTTACTACCCGCTCTGCTTACACATGCAGGAGTGCTTCAAATTCTTGGGATATCAGAAGGGCGTGTTCCCGCATTCAGAGCGCGCCGCGCTCGAAACGATTGCCATGCCGATCTACGGCGAACTCACGGAAGCGCAGCGCCACTGGGTTGCCGAGAGCGTTGTTGAGACGGTGAAGAAACTCGCCTGATTGCCGGAGCGTTCGCGGCAAACCGCCGGATTTCGCTTTGACAGCCACACCTTTTCACGCCAGCGCAGTCAGCCCGGTCAGTCCAAGTGGCTCCCGTGCAAAGAACGGCTCCGCGCTCGTGGTGCCGATGCGGCTCCCGAAGTAGGTGCCTGCGGCATCAAGCCACTCGACTACGCGCCGATTTCCTGGGTTGTCCACAAACTGGCTGCGATATGCCAAGACTGCATTGCGTTTCTGCTCACTAAAGCCCGTCGTGTCAAACATGAACGATGGCTGCGGCACGATGCGCAAGTGTGTTGCGTAATAATGAAACAACCACTTTGCGTAGATGGGCTCGCCGGGCAATCCGCAATTGGTGAGCTTGGCGTCGAAACGCGCGTCTTCAACAATACGTGTGCCCGCAATATGGTCTGGGTGCGCGTCTTCGTGATATGGAACGAAGATCATCTCCGCGCGGAATGTTCGAATGATCGCGGCAACCTTGTGACGTGCTTCCACCGAATGCGTCACCGTACGGTTCGGTAAGTCGAGCGTGATGCGCTCGGCACCAAGGATCCGTGCGGCTTCAGCAGACTCTCGAGCACGCGTAGCGCGATCGCCAAATGGAGTCGGCTCGCCGTCGGTGAGGTCAAGCATCAGTACACGATGACCCTGAGACACCAAGCGGGCAATAGTGCCGCCCATGCCAAGTTCTTGATCGTCGGGATGTGGTCCTGCAACAAGAATGTTCATGCACAAAGCCTAGCGGCGCTTGGGGGAACTGCCGAGCGGAGTGCTGGGGCGAGCAGCGATTTCTGCGGCAAGGCGCTTGAGCGCAGTCAGGCGCGCGATGTCGCCATCAAGCCGCCCGGCAAATTCAGCACAAATTACGGCACTCATGCCGTGCAACTCCTTGGCCGTCTCGTCTTGACGGAGCGCGCGCGCGCGCGCTTCCTCGGTCAAGCAGCGGGAGAGTTGCATCAAGAGCGCCCGGTCTGAACCCAAATACGCATCGCTCGCTGGTGCGTCGCGAACGGTGGCAAGCCGTGCCCCAAGCGAGTCGCGAGATGCAAGCCACGGCTCCAGGACGTCGGTCAGCCGAGCAACCACCACCATCATCGGCAGGTCGGATTCCACGGTCGCGATGTCCGATTCCGCGGCGGCGTCTTGTCCAGCCAGAAATGATTCAAGTGCAAGTGCGCTGCGTGCGGCAATTGCTTTCGGATGTGGCATCCAACTGTCTGGTGGTGCCGCGCATCCCCCCCACGCATTCAGTCGACGCTCAGTACCGTCGCGACTCTGCAGCGCGGCCGACCACTCGAGTACTTCTGCCATGCGGGAAGCCTGCAACATGCGTCGCGCTGCGTCCGTGTTTGGCTTTCCGGTCGCCCACGCCCCGGCCCATGCGCCTCGTCGGCGATCGATCTCCTGAAGCAATTCGCTGGACCGTCCCGCACATGCGTTGATGGCGCTTGCGTCGCCGCGACGCACCATGCGTTCAAATCGTCCGGCGTTGAAGAGATCAAACTCAGCGGCGAACATGTCCATGCTGTTGCGAATGCCGTCACGTCGACTGGCGTCGCGTAAACCAGCGGACCACGCTTTACTGACATTCTCGAACGCCGGACGAGACGGAGCACGCGCGGCCCCAATCGCATCAATCCAACCTGGAATAGCAGCAATTCGCCCTAGATCAGCAGCATCTTCGCGCAATGCTTTGGCTGCAACATCAGCGCCAGCATCGGGTCCGCGGGCGATGACCGGCAGTTCCTCAGCAACACGAATTCCGTTCGTGATGGCACGTGCACGCAACTCGGTTGCCACGGCACGCAGATCGCTTCGCAGTGGCGCAGGGTCGAAGGCAACGCACGAAGCTTCGGACGTAAGAGCATCGGCAACGCGCGTGGCGTTTGTACTGCTCAATGCCTCGGCGAGCGCACGCAGACCTTGGCAGACGGCGCTAGCAGTCCAGCCATCGGGTCGATCAGCGAGCCGCGTGCCCGCTTCAATCGCTCGGGTGCATTGATTGACGGCCTGCATGCTTGCCGTATCGCCAGCCGCGCGCGCGCGTGCGAATGCAACAACAAGTGCTTGGCGTGTTTCGGCATCGATCCACACGGCAGCAGCGAGAGTCGCGTCGGGATCATGCAGAGTGACGGGGCTTGTGTGCGTGAGCACACTCCGTGCCGGCCAAGCAGTTGGCGACGGCTCTGGCTTTCGTGAGTCCAACAGTGCCACGGCTTGTTCGAGCGGCAGCATGATCGGCGCCAATGACACTTCTGGTTGGCTCGCAGGTGGCAACGGCTCAAGCCCATTGGTGCTTGCCTTGATGAAGCGCAGCAACGCCTCATCAACAGCCTTGCGGTCAACGTTTTTTGCAGGCGAATTGTTCAGTACCTGGTCAAGTTCTGCACGCATCGCTGCCATTCGCAGTCCCGCCATTACCATTGCCTGCGCTTCAAACCGAGCTGCAGCGCCGTGAAAGAGCAGATCGAAAGCCACGCGCCGGAAGTTGATCTGCGCATCGCGCTTACTGCTCGGTGCTTGCTTCGCCAATGCGTCCATTTCCAATCGCAACGTCCGCGCGACATCAAGCGCCGCGTTGGCATCAGCGATGGAACGCGGTAAATCGAGTGCAATCTCGCCGAGAGGCCGTATCGGGATGCGCGCGGAAACGTACTGCTGCAATCCAGGCGATCCGAGCACCGCAACGAGTGCGCAGGCGAGCCGCAGAGTTCGCATCACGCATCAACCTCAATGGGTGGCAGCGCACCGTACCTGACCCACTCGAGCCGGAGACCATGCGGCGGAAGCGTTGGACCAGTGGCGGTGCGGTTGCAGGTAGCAAGTGCTTCGCGAACATGGGCGGTATCGATCTTGCCACGACCAACTTCAACGAGCGTTCCCGCGATGATTCGCACCATGTTGTAGAGAAATCCACTGCCGGCAACTTCAATAATGATACGCCCGGGTTGCGGTGAGATCACGGTGCATCCGTAGATTGATCGCACAGTCGTTCCGCGGCCATGGCTTGCTTGTGCGAACCCAGCAAAGTCATGCGTGCCAACCAGCACTCCCGCTGCGGCTGCCATGCGTATGTGATCAAGGTCGTTCCTGGTGGTCCACACATACCGCTTCTCAAAGAGCAGATTCCCGTCAGTACCAAAGTCGCCATGGGCAATCGAGTAGCGATAGCACTTGCTGACGCAATCAGAAATCGGATCGAACGAATGGTGAACCACTTCCGCGGAACGAACACGGACATCGCGCGGAAGCCGCGCGTTGATCGCCATTGCCATGCGATCCACCGGGATGCGTGTCTCCGCGGTAAACGCTGCCACTTGACCGAACCCGTGCACGCCAGCGTCGGTGCGGCTCGCGCCTGTGACGATCACTCGACGAGCCACGGCAGTCGCCACCGCAGTCTCCAGAGCGCCCTGCACAGTCCGCAGCGATGGCGCGTCTGGCGGGTCTTGGCGCTGCCAACCGTGGAAATGGGTGCCGTCGTAGGCGACGACCAGTCGGAAACGCGGCATGGCAGCAGGATAGGTGGGAAGGCGCGGGGTGGTTGTTATCGGCTTTGAATGGACCGCGCGTTCAGTAAGTAGGTAATTCACGACCTTCAGTCCGGAAAATATGTGCTCTTTAGCGAGTGCGAATTGAGATCGTTAGCGAACAAGGGTTGGACTTATTGCGTGTTGCCCCTACATTCATAGTGCCCGGGCAAGTTGTCTGAGCAGATTCCATTCACGCCGCCCGCTCCAGGGTCGCAGTCACCCCAGCAGAAACCATCCAGACATGAAGAACCACTCCTTCGTTGCATCATCGGCCCTGTTGTTGAGCGCATCCGCATTCGCCCAGATTGCGGTTGATGGGACCGCCGAAGCGGCCTACGGCGCAGCGGCGGTCATTCAGTCGGTCGGTACGGGTTTCGGTGATAGCAGTGACGGTCTGAAAGGCACCTGCAACGGCAGTGAACTTGATGGCGTATTCGCCAAGCTCGATGCGGTGGGTGGCTACCTCTACCTGACGTTCGCCGGCAACATGCAGAGCAACTTCAATAAGTTCGAGCTCTTCATCGACTGCAAGGCAGCGGCTGGACAGAATCAAATTCGCAACGATAATCCGGACGTTGATTTCAACGGTCTCAACCGCATGGGTGCAGACCCGGTCAACGCGATCCCCGGTCTCAGGTTTGATACTGGGTTTGCTTCAGACTTTTACTTCACATGCACCGGCGGCAACGCCCCGTACACGCTCTACGCGAACTATGCTCAGATGCTGACAAATGGCGGCGGCGTTGGCGAATACATCGGCAACAGTGTGACCGATCCCACCACTGGTGTGATTCAGATCAACGCGGCCAATGGCATTCAGGCAGCAATCAATAACAGCAACATCGCCGGCGTTGACGGCAACCCATCGGGCAGTTCAACCGGCGCGGGCGTTGTTACTGGTATCGAAGTTCGCATCCCGACCTCAGTACTCGGATGGGACGGTACGAGTCCGATCAAAGTCTGCGCATTTATTAACGGCGGCAGTCATGACTATGCGTCCAACCAGTTCATTTCGCCTCTGCCAGCGGGGTACGGGAATCTTGGTGAACCGCGTCTCATTGACCTCTCAGTCATTCCCGGAGATCAGTTCTTCCTCATCGGTGGCGGTACTCCGCCGAATCCGTGCCCGGCGGACCTTGACGGCGATCACATCGTGAGCGGTGCAGACTTGGGTCTCTTGCTTGGTGCATGGGGCGTGTGCGCTCCACCGTGCGCAGCGGATCTTGACCATGACGGCATCGTCAGCGGAGCTGACCTCGGTCAGTTGCTCGGCGCGTGGGGTCAGTGCCCCGGCTAATCCGTCACAGCATCTGATTGCCATCACCCAGCATCATGCGCGTCGCCGAGTCGTGCGCCATCTTCGCCAATGGCAAAGAGGTGGGCGGCGCCAAGTCCGATGTGAACCAACACCGATCCGCCCTCGACAAGGCGATCGTCATTCTCAATGCGCGCCGTCATGCGTGTGCCGCCAATCATGACAGCAACATCCATACGGTCTCCGAGTCGCTCGATGGAACGCACCGTGGCTGCAACTGAAGCGCCGTCCGCGGCCGTGCTGCTCGCCCCGGCATCCGCGCTCTGCAGCACATGCAATTGGTCAGGTCGCACGCCAAGTGTTGCAGGTCCAGCGGGCATCCGTGGCCACCTTGCCGCCGGCAATGTCACGCGCATATCCGCGGCAACGAACGCGCCGCCCTCAATGCGACCTTCAATGAAGTTCATCACTGGCGTACCTACAAATCCAGCCACAAATCGATTTGCGGGGCGCGCATAGCACTCACCGGGCGTTCCGAATTGTTGAACCACGCCGAATTTCATGACCACCATCCGGTCCGCAAGCGTCATCGCCTCTTCTTGGTCATGCGTCACATACACCATGCTCGCTTTGGTGCGCCGGTGCAATTCACGAATCTCAGCGCGCATTTCAATGCGCAGTCGCGCATCGAGATTTGAGAGCGGCTCATCAAAGAGGAATACTTGCGGCTCGCGTACTAAAGCGCGCCCCAGCGCCACGCGTTGTCGCTGACCGCCCGAAAGCGCGCGCGGCAGGCGCGCAAGTAACGGCTCAATGCCAAGTGTGCGTGCAGTGTCAAGCACCTTGCGATCAATGGCAGCAAGCTCCGCGCGTCGCTCTGCTCTATGAAAGAGCAGACTGGAAATGCCCCCGTGCTTACGGCGTCGTAGCAAACCAAACGCCATGTTCTTCTCCACCGTCATGTGCGGATAAAGCGCATAGTTCTGAAAGACCATGGCCACATCGCGATCCTTCGGCGGCAACTCATTCACAACGCGCCCGCCGATTGCCACTGTTCCGCCGCTGATCGCTTCGAGGCCTGCAATCATTCGCAGCAGCGTGCTCTTGCCGCATCCGGACGGACCAACAAGCACAATGAACTCGCCGTCGCGGAAGGCAAGAGTTGCCTCGCGGACAGCGCGGACATCGCCGGTATAAGTCTTCGAGACGCGGTTGAGTTCGATCGTCGCCATGTGTTTCCTTCGCAAATCGCCGGCCGTTTGCCGGGTGCAAGCGCGTCAGCCCTTGACCGCGCCCTTGCCAAGACCTTCAATAAATTGCTTCTGTGCAGCCAAGAACAGCAAGATGCACGGCACCATGGTGGTCAGGCTCGCCGCCATCAGCAAGTTCACCTTGGTGATGCCGCCGTATTGATTTCGGAACGAGTTCAACGCAACGCTCAGTGTCGCCTGGTCGTCGCTCTGTAGATAGATGAGCGGTGCAAGGAAGTCGTTCCATGTAAAGATGAATGTGAAGACCGCAGTGATTGCGGTCACTGGCCTGGTCAGCGGCAGAATCACATGCCACCAGATTCCAAACCACCCCTGACCATCTAGCCGTGCCGCTTCGAGAAGCGCTTCAGGTATCTGCGCAATGAACTGGCGATACATAAAGATGAAGAATGCGTTGCCAAAGAACGCCGGCACCACCAGCGGAAGGAATGTGTCAATCCACCCGAGGTTCCGGAACAAGATGAAGAGCGGAATCATGGTGACTTGCGCGGGCAACATCATGGTGCCCAACATCACCAAGAACATCGGTCGACTACCGCGGAATCGCATGCGCGCAAACGCCATGCCAACTAGGCTTGAACTGAGCGCCGTACCTGCGGTTGCCAAGATGGTCACAACCACACTGTTTGCCAGCGCGTCTAAGAACCCAGTCCAACGCACGCTTCCCATCTGCATGAGTGCATCGGGGTAGTTGTGCCACTGCGGATCAGTTGGAACGAGCGAGGCAATTCCGCCGCGCACCGTGGCTGCCTGCGCGGCTTCAGGCGTCTTCAGACTGACCGCCACCATCCACCACAGCGGGAACAAGAACGTCACAGTTCCCGCCACTAACAAGGCGTAAATCAGAGTTTTTTCCGTGCGACTGCGCATGATTACTTCTTGAGCGCCTCGTAGTAGATGTGCCGCGCACTCGAGCGCAGGATGACCACGGTGACCACGAGCACCACCGCAAGAAGAATCCACGCCATGGCCGACGCGTAGCCCATTTCGTAGTACTCGAAGCCCTGGTTGTACAGGTACAGCACATAGAAGCGCGTCAGGTCGCCGGGCTCGCCGCCAGTCATCACAAACGCCTGCGTGAATACCTGGAAGCTGCCGATCACCGCCATCAGCACGTTAAAGAGAATCACGGGCCCAAGCATTGGCAGTGTGATTCCCATGAAGCGGCGTACTCGACCAACGCCATCCACTTCGGCGGCTTCGTTCAGTTCATCCGGAATGCCTTGTAAGCCCGCCAGGTAAATCATCATTGATCCGCCAACAAACCACGCGCTCATGATGGCAAACGCGGGTGCTCCCCAGATCTTGGCGTCTGCGCCAAACCATTGTGGCGGTGCGAGCCCGAATGGGGAGAGGATCGGCGCGAGTATGGAGTTCATCAAGCCCGCATCGGAATCGAACACCCAGCGCCACAACACGGCAACGCCGACACCCGCAAGTACGCTCGGCAAGTACCACGCTGCACGAAAGAACGGAATGCCACGCACCTTCTGGTTCATGATGAGTGCTGCGCCGAGTGCCAGCAATTGTCCAAGTGGCACCGCAACAAGTACGTAATAGAGTGTCACCGCCACGCTGGTCTTGAAGCGCGAATCTTCAAGCAGCAATTGCTGGTAATTGCCAATTCCCACCCACTTTGCTTCGGAAAGCGTTGCGAGTCCGCGCCAACTCGTGAAGGAAAGTAGCAGTGAGAGCACCACTGGGAATGCCATGAACACTGCAAATCCAATGATCCAAGGCGACGCAAACAGGAACCCCGCGCGTTCTTCTCGCGCCCCGTGACGGGGCAGGGGGCGCCTTCGGAACCAGAGTAGAACGGCTGCCGCACCAACGATAGTCACTGCAATGATGGTTGTCGTCAGTACGCGCCATGGCATGACCGGGAAACCGCCGCGTCCGAGTGGGCTTTCGCGCTCCTGCTTCCAGAGCGTCTCGAATGCCGCTACAGCTTCAGGCAATGGCTTGTTTCCAGTCTTCAGTCCTTCATCAAGGTTGGTTCCAAGCAGTTGCTCGAACTTCGCGTTTGGTGGCCAGTTGATGACCTTCGATGTTGGAATCGCATCAAGAAAGCCCCGGTCATTCTCTGGCTTCTGTTTGTCGATGAACGCATCGCTTTCGGCCGCCGCGCGATTTGATGGGATTGCCAATCCAAGACGCGCCTGCGCCTTCTGACCTTCGACGTTGGTCAGCCAGCGCACCAACTTCCATGCGTCATCCTTATGCTTCGACTGCGCAGAAATGCTCCACGAAACCGTGAGGATGATGTTGGCCCGTTCGCTGCCGCGCGGGAGCGGCGCAAAGTCCCAGTCAAAGGCCTGAATTCTTCGGTATTCAGGCACAACCCAACGTCCGAACGGTCCCGCCATTCCAACGCGACCAGTGCTAAATACCGCAGATCCCGTTGCGATTTTGCTGCGACCACTCGTGAGCGCATGCTCTTCATCATGGCGCCACGCGCGCAGTCGTTCGAGTGCGGCCATGGCCTTCGGCTCAGTAATGGTCACGTCGTCGAAGGTCGCGCCGACCACATCGCGGCCTTCAGTGAATAGATAGGCGCGCACCATGGCTGGCCAAGTGACAAACTCAGCGCCAGTGAAATGCTCGCCCGCATCATCTTTCGCGGCGCCGATGGCGCGAGCGGTGGCGATGAAGTCATCCCATGTCCAATCTGCTTTGGGGAGCGGTACCCCCGCCTTCCGAAACAGGTCTTTGTTGTAATAAAAACCGACTGTTGTGAAGTCCTTTGGAATTCCCCACAGCGTCCCGTGTCCAGCAACTTTCCCGTCGTAGCGGAATGCATCAACCACCTGCGGATAAAGATCAGCGATCTTCAGTGCTCCCGGCGCAGTTGACGCGGTGTCTGCTTCCACGAATCGGTCGAGTGGTTCCATCAACCCAAGAGCCGCGAAACTCGGAATTCGCTCGTTGCCCACATAGAAGATGTCCGGCGGTTCGCCGGCGGCCATCATCGTTTGCAGTTTGGTATAGAAACTTCCAGCATCCCCTGGGTTGATGCGTTTGACATGTAATCCCGGATTCGCAGCCTCAAAGGCGCGGAGGCTCGACTCGACAATGTCGTCCTCTTCCGGTCCGCCTTCGCCTGACCAGTGCAGGACCGTGAGTGTGGTGCCGGATGTCTCGCCGCGCGCCCGGCCGAGTTCGCGCCAACTAACGCGCGCAAATGCCCAAAGAACCAGTGCAATGGCGGCCACCCCGAGCGTCCAACGCACGGTGTTTGCAACTATCCTTGGCAGATTCACCGCGATGCCGTCACGCGCCATGAAACGAAGAATAGCAACCACACGATCGGCACCTGTGACTCTCGGAGCAATTCTTCCGGCAGCCCTCGCGTGCACGATGTTGAGTCTGGTGGCAAGTGCGGTTGCAGGTGATGATGCCTTTCCACCCACGTTCCCTGCTGCGCGCGCGTCCGGCACGCAAGGGGATGCTCGCGTCCCGGCCGGCATGCGTGCAGAGCTGAAAGCCGATGGAACATGGCGTGTGACATTTGCACTCTCCATCACTGGGGCCGCGGGTGCGCAGAAGGCGTCCGTGGCTGGCGACTTCACCGGCTGGCAGGGCCAAGCCGTGGCAATGACACGCGCCGCTGATGGCAGCTTCGCCGCAGTGATCGACGTGCCCCCAGGCACCCATCGCTACAAACTCATTCTGGATGGGACGCGATGGATCACTGACCCGTCCAACCCGCGCAACGTCGACGACGGCAACGGCGGAAAGAACTCCATCATTGACCTCGGCCCCGAAGTTGCGCTTGACCCTTCGCTCGCTCACCGTGGTGACGGCGCGGTGGAAGGCGCAGCGTTCCGTCACAACCCGAATCTCCCCGCTGACCGCGAGCAGGTCGCCAGCGAGTGGCATGTTCGCGCCCGCACTCTCCGCGGCGATGTGGAGCAGGTGGACATGTATTGGAAGTCAGCCGCCGCCACCGGCCGCCTCGCGATGACTCCTGTGGGCACTCGCGGGCCGTTCGATATCTGGGATTCCGTGCTGCCCCTGACGGGCAAACACACAATCGCGTACACGTTTGTAGCAAAGGATGGTCAATTGTCTGTCAGCGATCCCAATATTTATTCCCTCGATACCGCTTCGTCCTCGCCGTTCCGTACGCCGGCGTGGGCCAAGGATGCAGTCTGGTACCAAGTCATGGTCGATCGTTTCCGCAACGGCGACGCGTCGAATGATCCCAACGGAACCATCCCATGGAAGCACGACTGGTACAAACCTGTCGGCGCCGAAGGCAACGACGGCCAGACTTTTTACAAGCACTTCGTCTTTGGTCGCTTTGGTGGTGGTGACCTCGCGGGGCTGCGTTCCCAACTCCCGTACTTGCGATCGCTCGGTGTAAATGCGCTCTATCTCATGCCGATGTTCCAAGCGAGCACCCCGCATAAATACAACACGACAAATTACATCCATGTAGACGAGCACTTCGGCACCAAGGGTGATTACGCCCCCGCTGCCGCCAAGGAAGACATTCTTGATGTTGCGACTTGGTCCTTCACGCCCACTGATAAAGCATTCTTAGATTTCATCCGTGAAGCCAAGGGTCTTGGATTTCGCGTCATCATCGATGGCGTGTTCAATCACTGCGGCACCGATCATCCCGCCTTTCAAGATGTGAAGCGCAACGGGAAAGACAGCAAGTTTGCCAATTGGTTTGACATCACGAGTTGGGATCCATTCAAGTACGCCGCATGGTGGGGATTTAGCGAATTGCCGGTATTCCGCAAGGATCCCGAGCACGGGCTCGCAGCGGAATCCATTCGCAAGCATCTCTTTGAGATCACTCGTCGCTGGATGGACCCTGATGGCGACGGCGATCCAAGCGACGGCGTGGATGGATGGCGCCTCGATGTTCCCAACGAAGTTCCGCTTCCCTTCTGGCACGAATGGTGCAAGCATGTCCGCAGCATCAATCCTGATGCGTACATTTCCGGTGAAATTTGGGAACGTGCTGACCGCTGGCTCGATGGCGAGGCATTTGACGCAGTGATGAATTACGAATTCGCAAAGCCGCTCGTGCGTTGGGTGATTGACCGCACGAACAAGATCACCCCCACCGCACTTGATGGCGCGCTCGCTGAGTTGCGCCTGGCCTACCCCGCCGAATGCACTTACGCAATGATGAACTTGCTCGACAGTCATGACACCGACCGTGTGTCGAGCATGGCAAAGAATCCTGACCGCGTTTACAACCAGAAAAACCGCGAGCAGGAAGGCGACGCCTATGACGCGAGCAAGCCAACGGCAGCCGATTACGCCAAGCAGCGTTTGATGGCTCTTGTGCAGATGACTTATGTTGGCGCGCCAATGATTTACTTTGGCGACGAAGTGGGCATGTGGGGCTCCAACGATCCCAACAATCGCAAGCCCATGGTCTGGGAAGACCTCGGGGCCTATGAAGATCCGCAACAAACCGTCGACAGTGCGCTTCTCAACTACTACCGCACCATTATCGCGTTGCGCGCCGCACACCCTGCGTTGCGCACGGGAACGTTCCGCACAGTCCTCACTGACGATGCGCAAGATGTCTGGGCGTTCGTGCGCAGCGGGCACGGCGAAGAGTTGCTCGTGGCATTGAATGCATCTGATCGCCCCGCTACTGTGTCATTTGCAGCCCTCGGCGAAGGTTGGCAAGATGCCTACGGAACACCAGGATTCGCAGACAATGGATTGACTAGCACCACCATTCCCGCCGTCGGCGGACGTGTCTGGCATCGACGCATCAAGTGAGTCAATGAGCATGAAGTCGCGCAGCAGCAACCCCGCACCCGCCATCTTTGCGCAACGCCGCGCGGGCACGCTCCTTCATCTTTCGTCGCTGCCATCGGCGCATGGAATTGGCGATCTCGGTCCGGTCGCGCATGAGTTCGCGGGCTGGTGCGCTTCCGCCGGTCAATCGGTGTGGCAAATGCTTCCAGTCGGTCCAGTGGGCGCGGGAGATTCTCCGTACGCCAGCACCTCAAGTTTCGCCGGCGAGCCGCTCTTCATCAGCCTTGAGCTCCTCGTAGAGGAAGGGCTACTCTCTCGCGCAGCACTTCGCCCACAGCGCGGCGAGGCAGCGGTGTCCGCCGATGGTCCGGTGAACTGGTCTGCCGCACGCCGATTCAAGGAGCCGCGTTTACGCGCTGCCTACCAAACCCAGCGCCGTCGCACCGGTCGTGTGCCAGCGGAGCTGCGCGCTTTCGAGCGGCAGAACGCATCGTGGCTCCTGGGTTGGTGTCGCTTTGCGATGTCACAGCGCGGCGCCTCGCCGGACCCCACGTATCACATCTGGGTGCAATGGAAATTCCAGCGGCAGTGGAATCTTCTTCGCGCGCGCTGTGCTGCACTCAATGTCCTGCTTCTTGGCGATGTTCCGATCTTTGTTCCGCTCGATTCCGCTGATGTTCAAGACAATCCGCGGCTCTTTCGCCTTGACCGAAGTGGTCGCCCAGAAGTAGTGACCGGAGTTCCGCCCGACTGTTTCAGCACCACCGGGCAACTATGGGGTCATCCGCACTATCGCTGGAGCGAGCATCGTCGCACCGGCTTTGCATGGTGGACCGCGCGCATTGCAGCAAGCTTGGCGCGCTTTGATGCACTGCGCATCGATCACTTCGTCGGCTTCGTGCACGCGTATGAAATCTCTGGAACTGCGCGCACTGCGCGACGTGGTACGTGGCGCCCCACGCCCGGCGCCGAACTGCTCACGGCGGTTGAACGCGCCTGCGGTCGACTTCCACTCGTTGCCGAGGACCTTGGCGCCGTGACGCCAGCAGTCACTGCGCTCCGTGAACGGTTTGGTCTTCCCGGCATGAAGCTCGTTCACAACGCCTTCTACGGCCCATCAAGCAGCGATCTCCCATGCCTTCACCCGCTCGATTGTGTTGCCTATCCCGGCACGCATGACAACGACACCACGCTCGGTTGGTGGCGCTCGCTGCCGGCCGATGCCCGTGCTCGTTACGCCTCGTACGTGGGCGCGACCTCGCCCGCGGCGGCACGCCACACACTGGCCCGCTCGATGGTGCAAGCCACACTGCAGAGCCCGGCGCGCACGGCGATTGTGGCTATGCAGGACCACCTCGGGCTTGACCGCTCCGCCCGCATGAATGTGCCCGGCAAGGGCACAAATCAGTGGCGCTGGCGCATGGCCCCGGACGCACTCCGTGGGCTCGATGCCACTACGATGCGCAATTCGGTGTTTGCGACCGCCCGCGTGTGACGCCGGCGCCGCGCCCCTGACGCTGGACCCCACTTATGTCACCTCGCCGTTCCACGCCGCGTATCTCTGACCCATTCGGGACGCTTGATTCCCTGAACGTCCTCGCTCACGACTGCTGGTTCAGTTGGAACGAAATCGGTCAGCGCCCATTCGCTGCGCTCGACCCCGTGCTGTGGGATGCCAGCAAACATTCGCCAACCGGGGTGTTGGCTGGAATCGATCCCTCTGTTCTTGAGACCAAGATCGCCGACGAACGATTTCGCGCGCTCGTCTCCGACGCAATCGACGCCCGCCGGAGTTACTACGAGACCGCATCGTGGTATGAGCAAACCCAAGCCGCTGACACGGTGGGGATGCGAATCGCCTATTTCTCCAGCGAGTTTGCCATTCACGAAAGCATGCAGCAGTACGCCGGCGGCTTGGGCGTCTTGGCAGGCGACCACCTCAAGAGTGCTTCCGATCTAGGCATTCCGCTTGTCGGCGTTGGTCTGCTCTATCGCCAAGGCTATTACCTGCAGGAATTCCGCGGCGATGGCACCACGCGCGTCCTGCATCCAAATTACGACTTTGATCGTTGGCCAATCATTGATACGCGCGCACATGTTGACGTTCCGATTGGACCCAATCTGGTGCGCGCCAAAATCTGGAAACTGCAGGTGGGCCGCGTTCCGCTGTACCTGCTCGACGCAGACATCCCAGAGAATCGCAAGCGCGATCGCCTGTTGACCAACGCCCTGTATCAGGGTGAGCCAGAACTCCGCATGCGTCAGCAGGTGCTGCTTGGCGTCGGAGGCATCTTGGCGTTGGCAAAGCTGAAGGAGAAGGTCACGGTCTTCCACCTGAACGAAGGTCACGCTGCATTTGCAGGACTGAAGCGCCTTTCGCAACTGGTTTCGCGAGGCATGACTCTCGACGCCGCGGTGCAGCGCGTTCGGCAAACGACGGTCTTCACTACGCACACTCCCGTCCCTGCGGGTCATGATCGATACGACGTTGAGATGTGTTGGAAAGCGCTGCGCCGCCCGCTCCGCAACGCAGGATTCACGCAGGAAACATTCGCGCAGTTTGGACGCGAGCGTCCAGGCAGCGGTCCAATTTGCATGACGGTGATTGCGCTTCGCCTTGCCGAGCGCGTAAACGGCGTTTCCAAATTGCACGGTCGCGTGAGCCGCGAAATGTGGACCGAGGTGTTCGGTCGTCCCGCCGCAGATGTGCCGATCGGCAGTGTGACCAACGGAATCCATATCCCCACGTGGATTGCTCCGGAGGCGCGTTCCTTCTGGCGCCGCTCCCTTGGTATTGATCTTGGGAACGCATCGCCAGACGCCAACCCGTGGGCCGCCGTGCCATCGGTCGACCGCCCAGACTTTTGGGCAATGCGTCGCGCACTTCGTCACAAACTGGTTGGATTCGTCCGATCGCGCCTGCGCCGACAGGCCATGTCACGGGGCGAAGGTCCGCTGGACCTCATGTGTGCCGGCGAAGCATTTCGCGACGACGCCCTCACCATCGGATTCGCACGCCGCTTTGCTACCTACAAGCGCGCGCCGCTGATCTTCCATGATGTTGAACGCATTCTGCGCATCCTCACAGCGAAGGATCGACCAGTACAGATTGTGTTCGCCGGCAAGGCTCACCCGAAGGACATGGGTGGGCAAGAATTCGCACAGATGATTTGGCGCTTTGCTCACGACGCGGGCTTCCAAGGTCGCGTGGCGCTCATCGAGGAATACGACATGGAGGTGGGGCGCATGCTCACCTCTGGTTGCGACGTTTGGCTCAACAATCCGCTGCGCCCCTACGAAGCCAGTGGAACGAGCGGCATGAAGCCCCCTCTTCACGGCGGCATCAATCTCAGCGTGCTCGACGGCTGGTGGCCAGAGTCCTACGACGGCACCAACGGTTGGGCGATCGGCGATGGCAGTGAGAACCCAGACAACGAAGTGCAGAACGCTTCCGACGCCGAGAGTCTCTACAGCTTGTTGGAGCAGCAAGTGGTTCCGGAGTTCTACGAACTCGGTCCAGACGGCCTTCCAACCAAGTGGATTGCGCGCGCGATCCGTTCCGCCACCACCGTGCCAGCGATATTCAACACTGACCGCATGGTTGGCGAGTATTTCAAGACTGGCTACCTGCCAGCGTTTGGTGGCGTGAAGGCCTGATTGCACGGGAAACCTGCCCGCGCCTCACGCGGCAGTGCTGGAGTTACAAAAGAATCGCGGCGGGCGCTCGAAAGCGCCCGCCGCGTTTGTTTGTACCTGTCGCGATAAATTCGCAACCTGTCATGTACTCATCACTTCGTGCGGCGGCGCGAACCAGCGAGGCCCGCGAGTCCCAAGAGCGCAATCGCACCCGGGGTGGGAGTGACGGTGTAATTGAGGAACGTGCCAGACACGGAGGGTGAACCCCAGCCGGTGGTGGCGATGGTGGAGCGGCTCAGCACGTCGATCGCTGGATCATTGCCGCCGCCGGAGGTACCGACGTCGAACGAGAAGTTCTGGCCGGCCGAAAGGCCCAGCGAGGCCAACGAGACCGTGAAGGACACGGTGTTGCCGGAGACGCTGCTCGAGAAGGTCTCGTAGTTGCCCCAATCCCAGCCGCCGTTGCGGAAGGTGACGTTCTGCGAGTTGTTCGACGGTGCATCGACCCAACCGCCGATGAAGTGCTCAATCTGCGGACCGTTCAGATCCCAGGGGCGACTCCATGCGTTCGTGCCGGTGCCACCAGTCGGATCGCTATTAATGACGATCATGTACTTGGTCCAATTCTGGAAGCCGCGCGTGGTGACGGCAAACGTGATATTCGCGCTATCGTTGGAGACGCCAACGCTGGAGATGTCGAGGTTGTCGAGCCCGTTGTCGAAGAGGTCAAAGGTTGCGTCGGAGTACGAACCGACGGCACCTGCCTGAACAGCAGATGCAACAAGCAAGGCGCTTGCGGTGGCGATCAAATTCTTCATGTGAATGGGCTCCGATGGACACTCAAGAAAAGGGGACTATTCGCGGCACGCCGCGATCGCCTTCATTCCTGACCTCACTTTCGGACCCGATCAATGTAACCCGAGCCGATGCCAAAGCAAGCAACAATTCGCGAACATCACGCAGTGTTATTGGACAGCGCCCCACACCGCCAGCAGCATTCCAATGTCCGCGCCGCCCACGGTTCCGTCGCCATTGAAGTCGGCGGTTCCGGGTCCGCCCCATTGCGCCAAAAGGATGCCCAAATCAGCACCTCCGACCGTCCAGTCGCCATTGAGGTCAAACTGGCTCGGCGCCGACTGGCTGAAGATCACCGATGTGTACGGGCCAAACCGGAAGTTCCCGCTGAACGGAAGTCCGTCATATCCAGAGTTGTCAGCGGTGACATCCGTGGCGGAATAGTTGCCGTAATCGCTCGAGTAGGCCGTGGAGTCGCTGTTGAAGCGCACCTTCCACAGGCCGCCGCGCGGCAGGCCAACGCGATAATTTGGGTACGCCACATTGCTGAAATTCGTCAGGACGATCACATCATCGCCCGGGCCGCCATTCTGCCAGCGATGGAATCCCAGCACCTTGGCACTGTTGTTCACATGGAAGACATTGGTGTACGCGCCGCTCAATCCACGGCTCGTGCCATCAAGATTGCGCCGCAGCCTGATCAAGCTGCGGTACAGATCGGTGATCTTTCCGTAGGTGGTTGCCTTGGTCCAATCGAGCGGATCCTCGGCCGCAAAGTATCCGTCCTCAAGAAACTCCTGCCCTTGGAACAGCATGGGAATGCCCGGCGCGGTCATCACCAACACGGCGCCCAACGTCGATCGCTTACGGCTGTACCAACTCGCAGCATTTCCAGGCCAGATCGCTTCCGGAACGCGGGTGCGACCGTTGGCTACCTCATCATGGTTCTCTGTATAGATGACGCGCTGCTGCATCGAGCCGTTGAAGTTCTTGTTGATGGCATCCCGAACGGCATACATATCGCGCGATGAGTCGTTCGACGCTTCCAATGCTGTGCGTACTGGATATGCAAACGCGCCATCCCATTGCGAGTCAAAGCCAGCGCCGCCAGAGCCCGTGGTCTTGGTGATCCATGCGTTCTCGCCCAAATCTTCTGCCACCATCAGCTTGCTGGGGAACTGTGCGTCCGCTGAGTCGTTGCACCACTGCAGCATGCTCCAGCCATCCGGAATGTCGGGACCCGCATAGTCGCGCAGACGCATGAACTTGGTGCCATCGAAACGCAGCCCGTCGAGTCGAAACTCGTCGAGCCACATCATCGTATTTTCCTTGATATACGTCCGTACTTCGCTCCGGCCGTAGTTCGGTCGTGGTCCCCACGGGGTGCTTGCATTGGCATCTTCGTAGAAGAAGATGCCCCCGGTTGTGCTGCTCGTGCTCAAGCCGTCATATTGCCACAGATCCATGTCTGACGGTCCAAAGTGGTTGAACACCACATCGCCCATCACGGCAATTCCGCGCTGGTGTGCTGCATCAACAAACGCCTTCAACGCATCAGGCCCGCCGTAGGCACTCTCGACACTGAATGGGTGCGATGGGTTGTAGCCCCAACTGATGTCGCCTGGAAATTCATTCACCGGCATCAGTTCGAGCGCATTCACGCCGAGTGCCTGCAGATGGTCAAGCTTTGCCGTTGCCGTAGCGAACGTTCCCGGAAGCGCAGCGCCCGTTGGAACATTGAATGTTCCGATGTGCATCTCGTACGCAACGACGCTTGTCCACGCGGGCATCTGAAAGTTGCTTGACTGCCACGCGTAACTGCTTGGGCTATAGACCACCGAGTTGCCGATCGAACTCGTGAGCTTGCGCGCCCGCGCATCATTCTTCCAGTAGGTGGTGGTGCCGCGCTTGATGGCGAACTTGTATTGCGCGCCCGCTTGGATCAGCGGCACATCGCGCGACCACCATCCGTTGCCTTCGCTCGACATCGGATGTGACGTCGCGCTCCAGCTATTGAAGATGCCACCCACCGCGACAGAAGTCGCATTCGGTGCCCACGTGCGGAATGTCACGCCAGTCACTCCCGGACCATCGTTGTACGGAATGGCGCCGATGCCCGCCCGCGTGGAGACTTGCGCCGCGGCTGGCATAGCCAACAGTCCAACAGCCAAGGCTGTTCCGGCGATCGTTCGGATCGAGATCATCAAGTGCAGGCTCCAAGGTGGCTCGTGGCGGGGCTTATCAGGCGTGAGCCAAAGAGTAGCCCCGGGGTGCCGATACGGAAGCGAAATCCTCGGAATGGGGCAGTAATCCGTGCTCGCTCGGTCAACATTTCCTCAGATGATCCTCGGCGACCGGGGTTCCGGGACTTCGATCAGTGCCCGAACAGATCCGTTGGCGCAAACATTCCCTTCGCTTCGAAGTGGGCCAATGCCTCGTCAACGGTGCGGAAGATCTTGGTCGCCGTTTCAGTAATGAACGGGCTCGGATTCTTCTTCGGCTTCCACACCACGTAGACGTCCTTGGTGTGCTCGAAGGCGTGGTGCAATTCACGCTCCACGCCGCTTGAAAGTCCGGGCTGGCCGTTCGGAAGTTCAGGCACGAGACTCACAATCATGTCAGCCTGATCGATGAGCTTGAAGTCACGCATGTAAATCTGGCCGTCAATATCGCCAGCGATATCAAGAATCTCGCGAACGGGTACGCGCATGGCGGGTCCGCCCGCGCGGCCGCCGAAACTGTGCGCTTCAACATCAATGAAATCCTTGCCCGTACGCGCTGCTTCGATCGCGCGATCAAGCAACAGCTTCTCATCGACATCACCCGGATCAAAGGTGACAAAGTGTTTCGCAAGTGCGTCGCGGAAGTGATCGATTTCAGCAAGCACGTCCGGCATATCCATGACGTGGCTCATCGGGAAGCTCGGATACACCTTCTTCATCTCCGGCCGAGTAATCAGCCGCAGCGCAGTCTCAACAGTATCGCGCTGACGGCCGCGACTCAGGATGTAGAAATTCTGTCCGCATCCAAGTGCCTGCGCCATCAATTCGGTGGCCAGGATTTCCTCTTCGCGCCACACCATGCAATCCTTCAGCGTGGCGTCGATGTCATGCTCTTGGTGGAGCCGGTAGTGGACCACTTCAATGTTGTCGACTAAGCAGATAAACATATCTGGCTTCAACATCTGCAATTGATCAAAGTCAAACGCACTGAAGAGACCGTGCCGCCAACGGAACGTGGCATGTGTGTTGATGATCAGGTTGGGATGCTCCGATGCCGGCGATGTTGCGGCAATCACATCCTTGAGTACTGCGCGGCGCAAGTTGGCCAAGCGCGACCATGGCAGATCCAAGATGCGCCCCGGGCGCACGTCAGGCGCTTCCGCGTACATCATGTTGCCAACGTTGAACAACTCCACTTTCTTGTGGCGTCTTCCCGCAGCGTCCACCAAGGACTCAAGGTAGGGCTTCTTGTCGACACCGATTTGGCCTGTGATGATCGCGCGCATAAGGAACGGTGATCGTAGGGCGATTTTTCGATCACCGCCGCCTTCATGGCGGTTTATCCATCACTTCTTGCGCGCGAGCAACACCACCACGTGCGCCTCGATCGCGCGCCCCTCGCCCACGGCATCGACGCGTTCGTGCGTCTTGCCCTTCAGGTTGAGGTTGGCGGAGGGCACCCCCAAGATGTGGGACAGGCTGGCCACTACTTCCTGCTTGCGCCCGCCCAATTTGGGGCGCTCGCAAATCACCGTCATGTCCATATTTCCAATGGTCCAGCCGGCGGCATGCATGCGGCGCACGGCTTCTTCGAGGAATACTCGGCTTGCGCGACCATCATTCTCAGGTGCGGTGTCAGGAAACAATTGCCCAATATCAGGAGCACCAATCGCCCCCAGAATTGCGTCGGTGACCGCGTGCATCAACACGTCGCCATCGGAATGCGCCACCGGTCCGCGATCGCTTTCGAAACTGACCCCGCCGAGTACAAACGGACGACCGCTACCAAGCGGCGCGCATGATTCGAGCCGGTGCAGGTCATATCCGTGGCCGATGCGATATTCGGCGTCCATCGATCAGGTATCCGGCGACTGACGCTCAGTACGAGGCGCGCGCGGCTGTGCCACTGCCCCTGGTGCATCACTGCCAGCCTGCAGGCGGTAGGACTCGTCCGGTCGTGCCTGCTCAGGAGCAGGGCGGTAGCTGACGACAATCTTGCGGCATGCGGCGCTTGGGCAACTGAGGATGTTCTCAAGGGTGCCAGTCTGCGTCCCCTTCTTCCAAAGCGAATACATCATGCGCGCGGGGCGATTGACTGGATCGTCGCCACCATCGGCTTCAAAGTTGAAGGTCAACTGCTTGCCCGGCGGGATCTCCATGATGAAGAACGGCGTGCCATCGGGGTGGCTCGGCGAGCGGTCGCAGGAGTTCAGAACCATCACCGTGGTCGGCAGCAACTGCGTCGACTCATAGGTGAAGCCGCCATCGGTGTGGGGCATGAAGCCGCCAGACGTGCTGTAGCAGCCTGTCACGACTGCGCCTGCAAAGATGGCTGAAGAGACCAAGAGGGTGGCAGCCGCAATGCGGCGCGGGAAGGGTCGATCGGTAGCGGCGTTCATGGGCATTTTGTCGGCAATCCTACAGAGACTTCACCAATGCCGCGAAGGAATCGCCCCGGTGCTCATAGTTGGTGAATTGACCCCAACTCGCGCAGGCGGGCGAAAGGAGCAACACATCGCCCGGTTGCGCCCGTGCGGCCGCTGCGCGCACGGCCACTTCGAGTGTTCCGCAATCGACCGCCGGCGGAGCAGGCGCGAGTTGCGGGGCAGTTGCCCCAATCGCGTACAGACCAGCAAGTCGTGGAGCGAGGTCCCGGATCGCGGATAGATCCACCTTCTTGTCGTAGCCGCCCGCAATCAAGTGAATGCGCCGCGGATCAGGAAACGAAGTAATCGCCAAGAGCGTGGCATCCGGGGTGGTGCTCTTGGAGTCATTGAAGCATCGCATTCCGCCGTGCGTTCCAACCAGTTCAAGGCGATGTGGCAGGGGGCGGAACTCCGCAAGTTTCGCCACCAATCGCGCTCGGTTGGGCGTTTGACCTTCAGAGCGGATCGCAGCCTCCGCCGCGAGCACCGCAAGCCTGGCATTTCGGCGTTGGTGTTCTCCCGGCACGTACGGCAGATCAATCGACTCAAGAAGCGCCTTGCATTCGGCCGCGTCGGGCACTGCCGCACCTTCCCACCACGTGCCGCCCGTAGCGCGCGCCACATCCGCGGCCGCGTCGGGCTGCTCTTCAGTAAATAGTGAGACGAACGCATCCCCCGCGCGCTGCGCATGCCGAATGCCGGACTTGCTCTTCACATAGTGTTCGAACGATCCGTGCCAGTCCACATGATTCTGCGCCAAGTTTGTGAGAACCGCAACGCGCGCGGACCATGGCTCAAGCCCCGCCCACGCCGCGCCATCGGTGAGCCACCACAACATGGCGCTGGAGAGCTCAAGCACCGTCCACTCGCCCGCAACGCGTGGTGAACTCAAGATGGAACCACCAATGTTTCCGGCAAGCTGCGCCGCGCGCGCGCCGTCATTCATGATGAGCGCAAGCATGCTTGCGGTGCTGCTCTTGCCAGCACTCCCAGTAACGGCAACGGTGCGATCTTGGTTGAGTGTCTCAACAGCAAACCTGATTTCCGTGGTCACGGGCGTGCCCGCCGCGCGCGCCGTGTTCAGATAGATGTTGTTCCACGGCGTCGGCACCGCGGGGTTTGCAATGACGAGGTCTGTGTTCATAAAGTCCGCCTCGTCATGACCACCAAGCCGCAGCGTCACGGACCCATCGGCAAGTGCTGACTCCAATGCTGCCAATGGCCGCGCTAACTTCTCGGCGGGATCACGGTCAGTCAGCAACACGCGCGCGCCGCGCTCCACCAGCCAGCGCGTGACTCCCAGTCCGCCGCCAAATTGCCCCAGTCCCATGACGGTGACGCGGCTGCCGCTGAGTGATTTCGGAAAGGGCTTCATGGTCAGCATCCGTACATCAGTCGCGCGCCAGTTCCGTGGCGCGCCGCGTCAGTGAGCGAGTATCCGTCGACGTCAACGCGAAGGCGTGATTGACGGCGACGCGGGCATGTGCCCAAGCAATCCCATCAAATCATCGGAATAGCTAGTCAGTGTGCGCCGATCGGTGATCGGTCCGAACGCGTCACCGCGAACGAATTGCCGAACGATACGGTCATCCTCAGGCATGACCGCGGCTTCATCCTTGCTAGCGCTGCGAATGCGCTCGTAATCAGCGCGCGGCGCAATCTTCAGGCAGCGCCCCTTATCAAGCATCACCATGCGGTCAGCAATGGTGAAGGCACTATCCATTTCATGCGTCACTACCACGCTGGTCACGCCAAGTTTCTTGGTAAGCGTCAGAATCAATTGATCAATTTCCGCGCTGGTCACCGGATCGAGACCAGCACTTGGTTCGTCATAGAAAATGATTTCCGGATCCAGTGCCAGCGCGCGTGCCAAGCCAGCGCGCTTCTTCATGCCGCCGGAAATCTGCGCTGGGAATTTGTCAGCGTGCTCGCGCAGACCAACGGCTTCCAGTTTCATCTTCACTTGCAGATCAATGAGATCGCCCGGAAGGTCAGTCAGCTCGCGCATCGGTAGCGCCACGTTCTCAGCAATCGACATGGACTGATAGAGCGCCGCGCTTTGGAACAGAATGCCGAAGCGCTTGCGCAGTGCATCAAGATTTGATTCGCTTGCAACAGCAATGTCTTCGCCGAACAGGCGGATCTTGCCACGCGTCGGCGTGATGGCGCCAATCATCAGGCGCAGCAGGGTGCTCTTGCCGCATCCGGAACCACCCATGATGACAAGCGTCTCGCCACGGCGGACCTTGAGGTCAAGCCCCGAGAGAACGGTTTGGCTGCCGAACTGCATGAGCAGGTCGTCAACTTCAATCACCACCTCTTGGTCAGGGGCGGGGGTCTTGGGCGGGCTGCTCGGGGTCGGTGCGTTCATCGTCAGGGAACACGATACGCGCTCCGCCGGGGAGATCGAAGCGGAACCGGCGCACCAAGATGGCGGTGACCGCGTCCACTCCCACGGGGCGCTCAAAGGTCACATCAAGCGGGAGCCGTGTTTCACCTGAATCGTTGCGGAATACAGCCACATACCGGGCGCGCATTTCCCGTTCCGTACGCGCTACGGCGGGCGTGGCCGTGGCTTCAGTTGGGGGACCATTCGCGGCAATTTCCACACGCTCAAGGGTGCCAAAGCGCTCCCGAAGCGGCGCGATCCACTCGGCGATAGTGGCTGCGGTGGCGTCTTTACCAGGACCCACCATCTGCAGCCGGAACTGTTCTGGATCACCCGCCCATGCCGCCTGCAGCGCGGTGCTCGGGCGAGCGGCCAGGTTCATGAATGAGAGGTAAATCCCGTACGCAGACGCAACCATCAGCGCGCTCGCAACCAAGCCAAGGACGATGCCCCCCCACGCAAGCCCGCGTCCAAGAAGGTCAGGACGACCACGGAATCGAAACAGCGCAATGATCCCCAGAATCGGCGCCAGGATGCTGCCAATCGGAAGCACCGAAAGCACGATCGATGCCATTGCCAAGCGACTCCAGCGCACTGGACCGGTGGCCGCGGTCAGTTCCGGTGGCGGGTACACGGCAGAGTCAGGAATTGCTTCAGTGTTCATGGTGTGCTTGGAGCTTGCAGCGGTGGAGTAGGCGGAAGCGAGGGTGCCGTTGGCGGCGCGGCCGGATCGAGCGGCGCAGGTGTCGCAGGTGAAGCTGCGCTCAATGCAGGGAGCCGCACGCGCGCGCCTGCAAATTCCACTTCGATCGAACGGAGTACCAATTTCGGTGGCAGTGTCGCTGGCAGTGTTGCAAATGTGGCGTTTCCAAACACTGTGCCGCGCTCACAACTGGCATTGAATGCAGTGGAAACTGTTGGATCCGTCAGTCCTTCCACGCTGCGGCGGGTTACGGTCACTTGTCGCACCGCCCCTGCCTGAGCGGCAATTCCCCGTGCAAACGCAGCGCGTTCACTCTCCGAGGGCGGGGTGCCACGATCGTCCCATTCGGGAGCGACAGCGGGAAGCACCGTCATGCTCCCCTCAATAGAAACCACCGCTTGCGCTTCCATCGATTCCTGAACTTCAGTTTGTAACTCGCCGAGCAGCCAACCTTCGGTAACAAGTATTCCGGTGGCAATCACCATGGCAGCAATTGCGAGCCTGTTTCCAGTGCGGACCACGCCGGGTCGTCGAATGCGCCGCAAGGCAATCGCAGCGAGCACGATCGCGGCCAGTGCGGTGAATGGGCACCAACCGAGCACCAGTGCGACTAAGAACGCGGCAAGTGCCATCGGTTCCAAGCGCGGGCGATCAGGCGTGTTCGTTGCGGGATCTGCCATCGGGGTGCCAACTGTAAGCCGAAATGAACACCGCCGCCCGGCACATGACCGGGCGGCGGGAAGGTTTATTGAATCACCAAAGAGGCCGCGCCCCGCAATGACGTTGATCAGCCCCAGTTACCCATCAGAAAGCCGAGGTCTGCGCCGTTGACAACCCCGTTGTTATCCAAGTCCGCAAAGCACCCAGCGGTGCCACCCGGGCACAGGCCCCAATGCGAAAGGAGGAGCCCCAGATCAGCGCCGTCCACAATCCCGTTGCAGTCAAGATCGCCGTATTTGCATGGATTCACAGGCACTTGTGTGGCAACGCCCACGCTGCCGCTCGTCTTGAAGAGCCCAATGGCGGCGTTGCCGTTTCCAGGCACCCCGTTTGAGTCAAACGCAAAGTTGTAGAGCGTGCTCCAACGGAGCGCGTTGGCGTTGGCATTCTGCGCGTAGGTTTCGGTGCATTCCCACTTCAGCAGTCCGCCAGCAATGGTCATCGTCCAATCGGTGCTGTTGTACGGCTCGCCTGAGTGATAGGCAATATCCTTGAACGACATGTTGCTGATCGTCACGCCAGCCGGGATCGGCATCGAGAAACTGCGTCCGGAACTATCTGAGTTGTAATTGAAGATGGCATACTCGTAGTGGTAAGAGCCATCACTGTTCAGGGTGACGTTGCTTCCAACGATGTAGCGACCATCAGGGGCATCAGCGACGGCGTAGTTCACGGTGGGTGAAACCACGGACCAGTGGTAGATCGCAGCCTTCTGTTGGAAGGTGGAGCCCGAGAGACTCAGCGTGTAAGCGCCGCTTGCGAGCGCTCCCACCGTAAACACGCGGTAACTCGCGTTGTTGTTGTCGTTGTTGTTCGCGGCATCCTGCGGGTGCACATATTGGCACTCTGCCAAGTACACGGCTCCGGCATTCTGCGCCGGATCAAGGTCATTGGCGTTGATTTGCACGCGTCGGGCGATCGTGCCCTGGCCGCTCGGAATGCTCGGCCAACTTGTTGAGCCAGTTGGGGGGAAGTAGCCAGTGGTAGCATTCGCCTCATAGCGTGGTCCCAGATCAGTTTGCGAACCGTTCAGGTTTGAGTCGTACGGATCGCTGCAGCCAATCCCTAAGAGGCTCGGGCATCCGCTGCCAGCGGGAACACAGGTTCCGCACAGGGTCTGCTGCAATGCGCAGAATCCGTGCTTCATCCAACTGAGTCCGATCTGTTCAATGCGTCCATTCTTGATGCGATACGCGTTCTGCGGAATGACAGGATGATTGCTGGTTCCGCTGTACCAATCGAGTTGCTGCGTGCCGATGTTGCAACTGGTTGAACCGAAGGCATACGCCATGATGTTGGCGCCGTTGACGATCGCTGCGCCGTACTTCGTGACACCTGGAATCGCGCCAACGATGACATCGGGGCCAGCTTGGGTTTCACTTGTTCCGCCATCGCCAGGAACTGCGGTGGCGGTGACCTGTCCGATTCCGAGTGCGAGTCCGGCCGACGCGAGGGTCCCGAGGAGTAACTGAATCTTCATCTTTGTTCCTTACCTTTGAAAGCCGCCGCCCGGCACGTGGCCGGGCGGCGGAAGATCGCAATCACTCGCGGGCATTAACCCCAGTTCGCAAGCATCGTTCCCAGATCGGCACCGTCGACAATACCGTTGTTGTTGAGGTCGCCGGGGCATCCGGGGGTGCCACCGGGGCATGGTCCCCAGTTGGCAAGCAGCGATCCCAGATCAGCACCATCGATGATCCCGTTGCAGTCAAGATCTCCAACGCGGCACGGAGTGGCTGGAACCAATCCGCGAACAGCAATGCTCGCGCCGGTCTTGAACACGCCCAGTGCAGTGTTGCCAGTGACTCCCGCGCTGTTTGCGTCAAACGCAAAGTTGTAGAGGGTGCCGAATCGCAATGCGTTGGCATTGGCATTCTGCGCAAAGGTCTGCGTGCACTGCCAGACCAACTGGCCACCGCTATTCAAAATGGTCCAATCCGTTCCGTCGTACACCTCGTTGGAGTGATATGCAATGTCCTTAAACGTGGCGTTGGTCACCGTCACTCCGGCTGGAATCGGAACAGAGAAACTGCTTCCGGAAGAATCCGAGTTCATGTTGTAGATGGCGTACTCGTAGTGATACGTACCGTTGGAGTTCAGGCTGACGTTGTAGCCCACGATGAAGCGACCGTCGGCCATGTCAACCACTGAATAAGCAACGGTGGGAACCACTTGCGCCCAGTGATAGATGGCGGGCTTCTGCTGGAAAGTGGATCCAGACAGCGCCATTGCGTAGCCTGAAGCCGCCACCGTCACCTTGATGTAACTGGCGTTGTTGTTGTCGTTGTTTGCAGCGGCGTCGTCTGGGTGCACATACTGGGCTTCCGCCAAGTACACGGCTCCAACATTCAGGGTTGGATTCAGGTCGTCGGCCTTGATTTGGATACGTCGAGCGATGAGGCTTTGTCCACTCGGCATCGCGGGCCAAGTACCGATTTCGGCGGAGGTGTCGCCTGGGAAGTACCCAGAGGATGCATTGACATGCGAGCGTGGCCCGAGACCGCTTTGCGAGCCGTTGAGGCTCGAGCCGTACGGATCGCTGCAACCGATGCCCAGCGTCGATTGACTCGAGCCGCAACCAACGCCGCCCGACTGGCACGTGGCGCACAAGCTCTCTTGCAGCGCGCAGAATCCGTACTTCATCCAGCTCATACCGATTTGCTCAATGCGACCGTTCTTAATGCGGTACGCATTCTGTGGAATGACCGGGTGGAACGATGAGGCCTGCGACCAACGCAGCACGGCGGTGCCGATGTTGCAACTGGTGGTGCCGAATGCATATCCGTAGAGCGCCACGCCGTTGACCGTGTTGGTTCCGTAGTTACTCACCCCGTTGATGGCGCCGACGATCACGTCCGTGCCAACTTGTGTGTCACTTGTTCCACCATCGCCCGGCACTGCCGTCGCCGTCATCTGTCCAACACCAAGGGCTAAGCCCGCCGCTGCGAATGTTCCGATGAGTATGCGTGACTTCATGTGTGAAAGTTCCTTGATCTTTGTGTTCGTAAGGTGGGGGCGTCGGCAACAACAACGGTGGGGCGAGTGCCCGCGTGTGACAGGATCCGTTGGACAGACAACGCTCGGCGCGTTGGTCCGGTTCAAGAGTAGCCCGGAATACTGACCGCGAAAGTGCGAGTTCTAAAGGTTTGCGCAGGTTGTGACTTAGAGAGAAGGTTTTCGCCGATTAAATGAAGTCCTATAACAATGCTCCGTTGGCCCGATTCTGGGGAGTGTTTCTGGCCTCTGGTGCCTTGCAGTGCCCGGCAAAGAAAGTCCCCGACCCCACGGGATGCGGGGTCGGGGACTTGGTTGCATATTCACGGAGCCCATGCCCTCCGTCAGCTGAGTGCCTCAGGCGCGACGACGACGCGAAGCGAAGCCGGCGATTCCCAAGAGGGCAAGTGCGCCCGGGGCTGGGACAGGAGTGAAGGTGCTGATGCGCTGGTCGGTGGCGCCAGTCGCACCGTCCTTGATGGACACGGAAGCAGACCAGAGGACGCTGGTTCCCATGGAGCCCGTTCCAACAACCACCAAGTGACCGCACCAGATGCCGTAGGCGGCATTAGCGGTTCCCAAGCTGCCGGCAGTGTTGCCCACGGCAGCGGTTGCACCCGTGTTGATGCGACCAATCATGCCAGCGAGACTTTCAGCGCGGTTGTCGACGGACGTTGGGTCGCCGGTGTACCAGCCAGCGTTGACAGGAACAGTGGTGGCGGCCGGTGAAGCTGGGGTTGCGTTCCAGCTGGTGCCAGTGAAGTTCGGGTCGCCGTTGGAGT
>JAPLMU010000167.1 GCA_026386795.1 Planctomycetota bacterium | reverse complement strand
TACAAGATGCCGCGCTGCTTCAGCGAAGCACCGTCGATATTCGGCTCATGCAACTGGTTGTTCGCTGTTCCGCAAATGATGGCGCAGCGAAGGTGCTTGATGGTGGAATTATTGAGAACTGCACCCAAAGCGCACGGTGCAAGAATGTCGCACTCCTGGGCAAAGATGTCCTGGCCAGGCTTCAGTGCCTCGACGCCAAGCTCCTTCACGGCACGCTCAATCGCGGCTGGGTTGATATCGGTTCCAACAACAGTCGCGCCGTGAGCGCGGCAACGCTTTGCCAGTTCGTAGCCCGTAGCACCAAGGCCCTGAACTGCGATCTTCAAACCTGAGAAATCCACCTTGCGGCCAGTATGCGCCAAGCACGCCTTCATGGCATTAAAGCAACCTTGGCTCGTGAACGGACTCGGATCACCACCATGGCTGACGGTGATGCCGCCCATCACGTGGTTTGATTCCTGCGCCATCCAGTCGCAGTATTGGGTGTTCACGCCGACGTCTTCGGCAGCAATGTATTGACCGTTAAAGCTGTTCACAAAGCGTCCCATCGCGCGCGCTTCCGCCTCGGTAGGAACCTTGCCCTTCTCGATCATGATGACGCTCTTCGCGCCGCCCATCGGTAGGTCAGCAGCGGCCGACTTGTAAGTCATGCCTTCTGACAAACGCAGCACGTCGCGAATCGCTTCGCTCTCGTCGGTGTACGCCCAGCGACGGGTGCCGCCAAGTGCATTGCCAAGGACGGTGGAGTGCAGTGCAATGATCGCCCGCAGACCAGTGACTGGGTCGACATGGAATGCCACGCGCTCGTGACCATGCTGATTCATCGTGTCGAAAAGCTTCATGAAATTCCTGTGTAAGTAAGAGGGACCAGACCAACTAGTCATTCGTGAAATTGACGGGCACGGCCGCGAGAACTCGAATCCCAAAGGCTACCGACCCTCCACCCGGCAATGAAACACCCACTCGCATCGAGCGCGCTACTTGGCTAAGAAATCCAGCTAGCCAAGTGTCGCAAACCGCTCTCCTGCAAATGTTTATGCCCTTTGCGGCTGCGCGCGCTTGATGACATCTCCGTGGAACACCGACCCAGCTCCGAAGTGCGGAATCGCCTCTTCGTTCACAGGGTTCAATTTCGCCCCGGTGCCACGCGCCTTCATGTCCATGGTGCGCTCGGGGATTGCAAAGTCGATGTTGGGGAGCGAATCAATGTGCTTCAAGACCGCATCAGCCGCACGCTTCATCGAAACGTCAGCGTTGGTGCGCAGGGCACGAACCTCTTCTTCGATCGCCAGTCCGAACATTGAGCAAAGGTGTTCCACCACGCTCATCTCATAGGCCAACTTCTCGCCGCTGAGTCCGTTGCGAATGTGGCTGTCCAGCTTTGCAAGCGAGCACGTCATCGCGTGAATGTAAATCGCGCACATGGAGAGGCGAGCCTGAATGGGCTGCTCGGTGACAAGCTTGTCTTCCCATTCCTTGAACATCAATTTGACTTGATGGCTAAATTCACGGACGCGCATCATCAACTCATGCATCATGCCGTTGAGGCGCGGATCAGTACTAGTGAACGACGGTAGTGGCCGGCGAACACCCAGGAACAACTCGCTGCCGATCTGCATAGCTGAACCAAGGTGCTTGGCTGGGTTCTTCTTGATGCCCAACATCCACTCGCCAAGCTGCTTGCTGCCGTACGCAAAGATGAATGAGTGCATCACTTCATTTGCACCCTCAACAATGATGTTAATGCGGCTGTCGCGCCACGCGCGTTCCACGTGATTCTCGGTCATATAGCTCTCGCCGCCCATGACTTGCAGGGCGTCATTGACGGTGCGATAGCCAAATTCGCTGCAGAAGACCTTGCATACCGCGGTCTCAAGCATGATGTCCTCGTCCTTCAAGCATGATGTCCTCGTCCTTGCGGTCAAGGAAGCCGGTGGTCATAAAGAGCATCGCTTCCATGGCGTAGGTGTACGAAGCCATGCGCGCGAGCTTCTCCTTGATCAGGTCAAACTCGCTGATTGGTCGCTCAAATTGGAAGCGGTACTTCGCCCACTTCGCGGCTTGTTCGTAGGCAAATTCGGCTGCGCCCAGCATGCCGGCACTCAGTGTGCAACGACCATAGTTCAAGCAAGTCAGCGCCACGTTCAGGCCGCGACCTTCCTTATGCAGCAAGTTCTCCTTCGGAACCTTGACGTTGGTGAGCCGAATTCGCGCCTGCCATGTTCCACGGATGCCACACTTTGAACGGTTGCGGCTAAAGATATCCACGCCTTCCATATCCGGTGTGCAGATGAGCGCCGTGACAGCGTCCTTCTCCTTGCCGGTCTTGGGATCGGTGATCTTCTGCTTCGCCATCACGGTGAAGAGTGCGCTGATTGCCCCAGATGTCGCCCACTTCTTCTCGCCATTCAAGATGTAGAAAT
>JAPLMU010000156.1 GCA_026386795.1 Planctomycetota bacterium | reverse complement strand
GGCGAGTGATTCGTGTTCCGTGCACGGACGCCGACCGTAATCGGTCGTGGTTGCAGGTGGCCTCCAGAAGTTTCGTTTCGACTGAACTTGTGGTTCAAGTGCGTGGCGATTTGTTGGAAGATGTGCCAGATACTGCGCATGTTGCCTCCGTGTAGGAACAGAAGAAGAATGGAATGCGGCAAGGCGGTATGCAAGCGATGGAATGAAAATCGCGCACGATTTCTTTCGTGCGCGATTGAGGTTTATGCAGGCTGTGTGCGTGAAGTGCTGAGAAGGGCGGTTGGCGACCTGGTTGATTTGCCGGCTCTTACCGCTTTCTATTCCCCGATGTCCTCAGCCCACAGATCAGGCTTCTCGCGCTGCAGGCGCTCCATCAGTGCAATGCAGCGCGGGTCGTCAAGGACGGTGATTTCAATTCCATTGGCACGCATCCAGGTTTCCGCGCCCATGAAGGTTCGATGTTCACCGATGACCACGCGCGGGACTTTGAAGAGGATGGCAGTACCAGAGCACATCGGACAGGGGCTCAGCGTGCTCACGAGCGTCAGGTGGCGCCAATCGCGGCGCCGGCCAGCGTTGCGGATGCAACTGACTTCGGCGTGTGCTGTTGGGTCGCCGGATTGCACGCGCATGTTGTGGCCAGCAGCAACCACATTGCCGGATGCATCCAGCAGTGAGCTGCCGATGGGAATTCCACCTTCACTCCAACTCTTCTCGGCTTGTGCGATCGCGGCATCCAGACCGCGGCGAATCACTTCTGGGCTGAGCGGGGTGATACTCATTCGTCTTCATCCTTGTTGGTGCCATCGTCGAACGAATCTTGGAATGCATCGCTTTCCTGATCGACCTTGTCCGCGAGTCGGCGGTCACTGTCGGTGAGTTCGTTGCCGCCTTCGGCTTCGATCGCCTTCATGCGATACCACTCTTCCATGGTGATCAGCACTTCGCGCGGGCTTGCGCCCTTGGACTCACCAAGGATGCCGGCCTCAGCCATCTGGTCCACCAGTCTGCTGGATCGGCCGTAGCCGATCGACATCTTGCGCTGCAACATGCTGACGCTACCGCGGTTGGTTTCGATCATGATTTCAACGGCACGATCAAAGAGCGGATCGCGCTCGCCGCTGGAGGTGGAATTGCCGCCTTCGCCGCCGGCTTCGCAGGAGCCGCCTGGCCCCTTGATAGCCACCAGCGTGCGCTCGAAGTTTGGTGTGGCCACGGTGCGAAGATGCTCCGTGACGCGCGCCGTCTCATCGGTGTCGATGAATGTGCCCTGCGCGCGGGAGAGTTCGCTGGCACCGTTGGGGCGCACCAGCATGTCGCCTTGACCAAGGAGCAACTCGCCGCCCTTGCCATCAAGGACGATGCGGCTGTTGGTGACACTGCCCACCTTGAAGCAGACCTTGCACGGCATGTTCGCTTTGATGAGACCAGTGACCACCTCGGCGCGCGGGTCCTGAGTGGCGAGCACCAGATGCATTCCCACCGCACGAGCCTTCTGGGCAATGCGGATGATCGACTGCTCCACCTCGCGGTGCTGCATCATCAGGTCGGCGAGTTCATCAATGACGAACACCATGTACGGCAATTTCTTGGGAATCCGTGCCCATTCAGCATCGCTCTCTGGCTTCATACGGATGCGCAGTTCGTCTTCGCCGAGCTCGTTGTAACCCTTGATGTTCTGCACACGGGCGTTCTTCAAGAGCTGGTAGCGCTCTTCCATTTTGCGGACTGCCCACTCAACGATTCCGGCAGCCTTGGTCATGTCGGTGACCACCGGCACCATCAGGTGGGGGATCTCGCTGAACTGCGCCATCTCCACCATTTTTGGATCGACCAAGCAGAGTTGCAGTTCATCTGGTCGCTTGGTGTAGAGCCAACTCATGATGATGGTGTTCATGCACACGCTCTTGCCACTTCCGGTGGTGCCAGCGATCAGCATGTGTGGCTGCTTGGTGAGGTCCAAGACCAACGGCTCGCCGGATGCATCCTTGCCGAGGAACATGGGCAGTCCCATGCCGGTTGCGGCTGGGCCACTCATCAGTTCCTTCAAGCGCACTTGTTCGCGCTTGGGATTCGGTACTTCAATGCCAACCGCGCCGCTGCCGACGAGGTTGTTGATGATGCGAATGTTCGGCGCCTTCAACTTACGTGCCAGGTCATCGGCTACGGGCTGCAGGCGGGCTGCGCGGGTGCCCTCAGCAAGTTCCACGTGGTACAGCGTGACCACTGGACCGCTTTCGATCTGCTTGACCTCGCCTTCAATGTCGTACTCGCGCAGGGCAGCGGTGAGCTTCGTGGCCTGCTCGCGCACGAACGTTTCCATCTCGGTTGAGAAGTTGCCGGTTGGCTCATCAAGCAGATCGATGCCCGGGAACTTGTAACCCTGATAGTCCACGGTGCGTGGAATGTCTTCGTCGCGCATAGCGGTCTTGGTTGGGACCTTCGCAATGCGCACCGGCAGCTTGGAAATCTTCGCTTTCAGATCGGCATCGGACTGGGCAGTGCGCACGGGAACAGCGTTCGCGGCATCGATCTCGTCGTCTTCCTCTTCCTCTTCGTCGTCATCCTCGTCTTCGTCCTCGTCGTCATCCTCATCCTCGTCCTCATCTTCGTTCTCATCCTCATCCTCGTCTTCGTCCTCATCCTCGTCTTCATCTTCATCACGCTTCGCGTCAGAGGGATCAAGAACTTGCACGTTGTCTGCGGAATCTTCGTCTTCCTCCAGTACGGCGGTGCTGGCACGAGCGCCTGCTCGGCGCAGGGCAGGGGAGGTATTCACAGCAGCACCGGCGAGCGCTGGCGTGGCGCGGTTTTTACCAGTGAGCGATGCAAAGAATCCTGCCCAGTCGTACTGCCAGATCGGTTCCAAGAACGAGAGCCCGCGCATGACGGCGCCGGGGATTCGGAACACCACTTCGTCAGCAGCAACCACTGCACCAATCACGGTTGCGCACAGCAGAATGAGGCTGGCGGCAAATCCGCTGAAGCGAGCGGCGAGTTGTGCCGCAGCCCACTGCGGAATCAGTCCGGCTTCGACGCCGGCCACTGGTCCAAGGCGTGGGAACCACAACGCATGCAGCGCGCTGGTGGCCAGCACCAAGATCGCCGTGCCGATGACGCGCAGCCAAAGATGTTG
>JAPLMU010000142.1 GCA_026386795.1 Planctomycetota bacterium | reverse complement strand
TCAATCGCTAAGAAGGTGGTGTTCCCCTCAAACCATGTGGCGATGTAGTCGCATCGCGCCTCGCCGAGCGTTCCTTCGCCCGTCTTGAGCGCAAGCAGTCCAGCCTCGGGGCGGTAGCGGGCGCGCAGGATCGCATACGGCTGGCGGTTCATGGATCGCTCAAACGCCTTGCGTCGCGAATCGACGAGCGGGGTCTTGCGACCATTGCTTGAAGTGATCATCGCACTCTCAGGAGTGACGAGGGTTTCGTACTGGTAGTTGTCCTTCGGCGTGCCGCCCACCTTCTGCCAGGCATCAACGCGGCGCATGGTGTGCGGTCCAGCAAACTCCAGAGTCTCTGTGATGTCCCATGAATCGGCGCCTTGTTGCACGCGACGTGTGGATACTTGTGTAAAGGAATTTGCAGCCTTAATAGCTTCTTTTCCGCCCGCCCAGGTAACCCATCGGCCGATCGCGGCGAGTCCCGCGGCTTGTTGCTCAGGTGTTCCAGCAGGCATTTCATCAAGCGGTTCCATGTAGCGCCGCGGTTGAGCGCGGAACAATTTCATGCACTCATCCGATGCAAAGAAGTACAGCATGCCTTCCTGCAGCGCATATCTCCGTGCGTCGCCGAGTCCACCAAGTGGACCCATGCGTCCGCAAGCGCCGCCTTGTTGTGCGGCATAGCGGGCCGGGTCGCGATTGAATGTATCGCGCGTACCGGTGTTGGCAAAGATGTAGGTATTGCCTTCGTAGGTGACAAAGATTGATCGCTCGCCAGGAACCACTTGGCCGGACTGAAGAAGTACCGGGTCGACTGGCAAGGTGCGCTCCGGCGTTGCATTTGCAGCAGCGGATACAGCTTCTGGGGTATTGAGGAGCGGCGATTGCGGCATCTGTGTGGATGGTGCTGTAACTGGTGCTGTAACTGGTGTCGCGGGTGGCGCCATCGCAACGACCCCGCAATTCACGAACGCGGAACAGAGCAGGGCGGAAACGAGAAGTGTGGTGGGTGCGATGCGCATGAGTGGTGATAGCCACGGTGTCGGCGTGTGGGCCTTGCAGCGTATTCGCGGTCGGCACTTTGGAGTTCACATCCAAACCGAGTATGCTAACAAACACCGTACAAATAAACAAGGCGCTGCTCCCGTGCTTGGAAATTCATCATTCTGCGAACTTGCGGCACTCAGCAACTTCTCCTTCCTTGAAGGTGCAAGCCATCCTGAAGAGATCATCGCTCGCGCGGCGGAACTTCAACTTGGCGCAGTAGCGATTGCGGATCGTCACACAATGGCCGGCGTCGTGCGCGCGCATGTTGCGGCGCAGCGGCAGCGCATGCGGTTGGTCGTTGGCACGCGTTGCAGTTTCCTACTTGGCGCCGATGAAGAGCCAACGCACTTGGAGTTGGTGCTGCTCGCGGAATCTGCAGACGGCTACGCGCGCATGTGTCGTCTATTGACCCTCGGTAAGCGTCGGGCGGGTTGGACGCTGGACATGGACGCAAATGTTGCGGCGGTTGCAGCGGGCATCGAATCGCGCACTGCTGCGCGCAATGCATCTGCGTGCCACCTGTGGCTCCATGATCTTGTCGATGCAAGTGTGCAGTCGCTTGGCAGTGGCGAGCCTGGCGATGGCTCTGGTCACGGATCTGGACGAGCGCCGGGTGCGGATCGACCGCTTGCGCCGTTCGCCATTCCCGGCGTACAGGCCATCGTCATTCCTCCAGATGAATACGGCGCGATGCAGCCCTGCTTTCTTGAATCACTTCGCTGGCTTCGTACCGTCTTTGATGATGATCGACTTTCGCTTGGATTTGTCCGTCACTCAGGACCGGATGATGCACTCCGTTTACTGCAGTTGGAGTGGATTTCCTCCGAAGTATGCGTGCCGCTTCTCGCGAGCAACAATCCATACTGCCATGACCGAAATCGTCAGGAATTGCAAGACATTCTCACTGCGATCCGCGCCGGGCATACGGTGCAGGAATTGCGTTCCGTAGAGCGCACCCGCGCAGTTGACCGCGCTCATGGATGTGCTCATCGCGGGGCGCGGCTCTTGCCTGATGACGCGCGGCACCTCGTTGACGGTGATGGAATGCGCGCGGTGCTCGCAGGCGTTCCGCGTGATGTATGCGATGCATCGATTGCACGCAGTGCGCACGTTGCACAGCGCTGCGCTGGGTTCTCTATGTCGATGCTCCGCTATCGCTATCCACGCGAAGTTGCGCCGCCTGGCGTTGATCCGATGGCGCATCTGCGAATCTTGGTTGAAGATGGCGCGGCCCAGCGTTGGCCGGCGAGT
>JAPLMU010000068.1 GCA_026386795.1 Planctomycetota bacterium | reverse complement strand
GGAAGAGGAAAGAGAGGAAAGAAAAGCAATCAGGGGTTCTTCGCGACGCGAAAACCGAAGTCGCCGCCCGTGCCGGTGGGCGTGAAGAAGATGCGGCACGAGGAGCGCGGGTAGTACGAGTTGTAGTACCAGGAGCCGCCGCGGAGCACGCGGGACGACCCAGACACCGGACCAAGCGGGTTCGTCGATGGACTCACCGAGTAGTAACTGCCGTTATACCAATCATTGACCCACTCCCACACATTGCCTGACATGTCATAGAAGCCAAGTGCGTTTGCTGCCTTGCTGCCAACGACGTGTGTCTCGTTTCCGGAGTTCGAGTCATACCACGCAATCGTCCCCATAGTGGCGCTGTCACTGCTGCCGTTGTTGAACGCCGTCGTCGTACCCGCGCGACACGCATACTCCCACTCCGCTTCGCTCGGCAGCCGCATGCCCGTTGCGCTCAGATAGTTCTGGATGGTGTTCCAACTCACTAGCTCCACCGGGCGGCTTGCAGAGTCAGACTGCCCAGCAAAGGAACTCGGGTTCGTGAACATCTTCGCAACCCACTGGGCCTGCGTCACTTCATAACGACCCAGGTAGAACGCTTGCGTCAAGGTCACCGAGTGCGTGGGGTTCTCATCGCTGCCACAACCCCACAGATTCGACGCTGTGCATCCCATCGTGAACGTCCCAGGCGGCACCAACAGCATCTCCATCTGCGTCGCCGTGTCACGCACGCGCCACGCAAGACCGGTGGCAGTGATCGCGGCACGCATGGTTGCATCGGTGACCACTGCTGGGTTAGGCGCAAACTCAATCACCGTCGCCCAACTCGGGACCGATGACGAGTTGTAAGTGAATGCGCCCACCGCCGTCGCAGTACCACCCGGAGCCGTGACAACCACATTCTTCGCGCCGAGCGTGGCGCTTGCAGGGGCGGTCGCCGTGAGCACCGTGGGTGTCTTTGCGAGAATCGTCGCCGCCACCCCTCCGACAGTCACGCTCGTCGCGCCGTTGAGGTTCGCACCGTTGATCACGAACACCGTCCCGCCCGTCTGCGGCCCGTAGTTCGGATTCACCACGGAAATGGTCGGCGCGAGCACGGGGCAGATGCCCCAACTCGCAAGCAACGCTCCAAGATCGGCGCCGTTCACTTGGCCGTCCCCGTTGAGATCACCCGGGCACGCCTGCGCGCAGGCGTTCGATGAAAGGAATGCAGTCAACACGCCGAACGAAATGGCTGCGGTTGTTGCGAACGATGTAATGGAACGGAATGGCTTCATGGAGCGGCTCCTGTATGAACTTTGACTAGACGCGTTCAACAAGAGCCCCCAGAGGGCTTATGCCCGTGTACGCAAGGAAGATTATGACAGGGATGACACCAATTCGAAAATAATTCTCACGATTTGCGCGGATTTTTGAAATGCGCGCCTATCTCCTGCTCTGACAATGGGTTCCACCACCTGTTCCGACGGTGCGCGCCGCAGTGAGCGCAGCAGCCGCTCGAACCCCCTACCACCTTATCCAAGAAAAAATTTCGGAAGCATGGCCGCGCCGCGGATGCCGCTCGAATCGCCGTGCTTGGCGCGGAAGACCGGCGTGTGGCACTCATCACTGAACACGAGCACCGGCAGCGCCGCTTGCACGCGTTCGGCAAGACCCGGGATGTTGCTCACTCCGCCACCAAGAACGATCGCGTGCGGGTCGATGATGTTCACCACCACTGACAGGCTGCGGGCAAGTGCGTGAACGAACCAGTCGAGCGTGGCCACCGCGTGTGCATCAGTGCCCGCCGCCGCGCGTGCGGCAATCTCCGCGAGCGCGCGCTGCGTGCCAGATGCCTGCGCGTACCGACGCTCTAGCGCTGGTCCCGACAAGAACTGCTCAAGGCATCCACTCTTACCGCAATAGCAGCGATGCGCCGCGGAGTCTGCGTCACCGAGCCCCGGCAATGGGTTGTGCCCCCACTCGCCAGCGATACCGTTGCCACCATCCACTACATCGCCCCGGACCACCACGCCGCCGCCGACGCCGGTTCCAAGGATCACGCCAAAGACCACCGCACCCTGCCCCGCAGCGGCACCATCGATCGCCTCACTGAGTGCGAGGCAATTGGCGTCATTGGTCACGCGCACCGGGCGCGAAAGGCGCGTAGCAATCTCCGCAGCAAACGGCTTGCCATTCATGCATAAGAGGTTCGAATTACGGTGCAAACCGGTCTGCGGATTCGGCGAGCCCGGTGCACCGATACCAACGGGCGCGGCGCGAACTCCCAGCGCGGAATCGGCCTGCGCAACAAGCTCTGCGATGGTGTCAACCAGCGCCCCATAGTCACGCGGGCTCGCAACTCGTGTGCGCAACGCCTCACTGCCATCAGCGCGGAGTGCAAGGACCTCCGACTTTGTTCCGCCAACATCAAGACCGATCCGGCTCACAGGCCCTCGGACCGCTTTGCGGAAGTGATCAATTGGAAGAATTCCGATCGCGCGGCGGCGTTCGAAAGGAATGTCCCGTGCAACTTGCTGGTGGTGGTAATTGCGCCTGGCTGCTGCACGCCGCGGTAGCACATGCAGAAGTGCCGCGCCTGAATGACCACGCCCACGGCGGTCGGCTGGAGTGTGTCATTGATCACGCCCGCAATCTGTGCAGTCAACTTCTCTTGCACCTGCAGACGCTTCGAGAAGATGTCCACCACGCGCGCAAGTTTGGAAAGACCAACCACGCGGCCATTGGGGATGTACCCAACATGCGCCACACCAACAAAGGGCACCATGTGATGCTCGCAGTGACTGTGCAACTGAATGTTGGAGAGAAGCACCAACTCGTCGTAACCCTCAATCTCGCCGAAGGTGCGCGAGAGCGGCTCGATCGGGTCCGCGCCGTAACCAGCAAAATGCTCGCCCATGGCTTTCACCACGCGGGCGGGAGTGTCAAGCAGACCCTCGCGTTGCGGATCCTCGCCAATAAAGCGAAGGATCTCGCGGACATGGACCATGACTTGCTCGGGTGTTGGGCGGGGTTCAGGCATTTGGAAAGTCTAGGCAACAGACGCCAATGCGTCTTGGAACTGATCCATACCAATTTCTAAGCCATCCAGTGTTTCCACCACGAAATGATCTCATGTAACCGGTGAATCCGCAGATCCGGCGGCCCCATGCGGCTCAGCCCGTGGCTGGTTTC